>CALFSW010000001.1 GCA_937916505.1 uncultured Verrucomicrobiales bacterium
TGTGAATTTCCACCCACTGATCGTATTTCTGGATGAATCGTGGCCGAATTGACGTCGGGGAATCCCGCCCAAAACACACCGCTAATTCGGCCATTTTTGTTCCACGGTGTTTTCCGATGATCGGGACCGATTTTGAACAGTCGTTTCCTGCCCGGTTTTGTCCAGTGGAACGCTTGATCTCTCGTTGCCCTCCCGCTGATAACTTCACCCTGCATTCCCTAATGCGGAGTCGGATTTGCCATTCCCGGTAAGATCCCGGCGTGCGACTCAAGTTTACCCATCTTCTTCCCTTCGATCATCACAAGCTCCTCAGTTTGATCATCGAACTCCGACAACGCCCCTGCCCCCATTGCCAGCGGTCAGAGACTCTCATACGCCACGGATATTCCATGGGCTACCGCGCCCACAGCGACCAACGGGAAGTGAGACGCTTCCGTTTTTTTGCTCCAACCGCCACAACCAAAAAGGTTGTGGCGGCACCTTCTCAGTTCTATGGAGCCACCTAATCTCGCGCTCCGGCATCGCCTCCATCCACCTCCTTGAGCTGATCGCAGGAGTGATTCAAGGAAGCTCCCTTCATCGAGTTTGGCACCAAGGGAACTTCCCGTTTTCCATCACCACCGCCTATCGGTGGCTCCAGCGTTGGCATCGACACCAAACACACCTCCGCTCCCACCTGTCGCAAACCCATCCTCCTCCACGGGGCGACATGGGCTCTGCCGGTGCCACCACCTTTCTCCATCTCTCTCAGGCTTATCCCAATGAGCGTTGCCGCCTCACCGCGTTCCAACACCAGCACCAACAGGATTTCCTCCCATAAAGCCCTCGTTTTCCCGCTCCTCCGCCCCTCAAAACACCCCTTTTTCCCGCCATCATTTCCACACTCACATCGGGTCCCTCAAAGTCGCTCCAAACAAAAGATCGCGACAACACCGTTTGAACATCTCCCCCTCAGCCGCCCTCATGACACCGTTCGCCCCTCGTTATGAAACGTATCTCAAACTACCTCAAAATGCGCGTCCTCGGAGCACTCGAACACGCCCCCGGCGACACCCTTAATGCCCGCTACCAAGCCGTCTCAAAAATGACATTCCAGGATGAAGATGGTCACCCTCGTCACTTCACTTGGCGCACCATCCAGACCTGGTGGTATCACTACCGGGAGCACGGCGTCACCGATCCACCTGCCAGGGCCGACAAAAACACCCTGCGAAAAATCGCCCCCGAAGACATCCTTGCTGCCATCGAGAAGGCTCTCCCCTCATTCCGAACCGGCGGCTCAGGAAAAAACGCGAAACGTCCCCTCAACATCCAGGCCCTCTACCGCGCCTGCATCGAACAAGGCTACCTCCGCCATGACCAAATCGCCCCCAACACCTTCCGTCGTGCCGTCAAAAAATACGACCTCCTAAAACCGGACACCGCCGACCTCCCCAAGCGCCGGCTCGCCTTTGCCAAAGCCCACGCCAACGACCTCTGGCAAACCGACACCCTCCACGGCCCCTCTCTCCGCTTCCCCCGCTACAACAAGTCCGTTCAAGTCTTCCTCATCGCCTTCATCGACGACGCCTCACGCGTCATCTCTCACGGGCAATTCTTCGACGCCGACAACACCGAGAACCTCATCGAGTGTCTCCAAAACGCCCTCTTCAAACGTGGCATCCCAAAAGCCATCTACGCCGACAACGGTTCCAACTACTCCGCCAAAGAATTCCACCAAATCTGCACCCGCCTCGGCACCGTCCTCATCCACACCCCCGTTCGCGACGGAGCCTCCAAAGGAAAAATCGAACGCTTCTTCCGCACCGTTCGCGACCAATATCTCAATCAAAATCTCGATCACATTTCCTGCCTCCAAGAACTCAACGAACACTTCACCCACTGGGTCGAAAACACCTACCACTGCCGCGACCACAGCACCCTCGGCATGCGGCCCCTTGACCGCTTCGGCCTCGATCTCAACCGCATCCGACACTTCCACCAATGCCAGTTCAACCATGAACTCTTCTACCTTGAAGAGACCCGAAAAGTCCGCATCGATAACACCTTTCAGTTCCAAAATATTCGCTACGAAGCCCCGCGCGACCTTCGCGGAAAAACGATCACCCTACGTTACAGCCGCTTCTCCACCAGCACCATTCCCGAACCACCCATCGCCTACTTCGATGGCGAGCGCCTCGGAGCCACCATCCTCCTTGACCCCGTCAATAACGACCGCAAACCCAACCTCGGTTCAGACAACTTCTAGCCAACTTCATCAAAATCCAAGCTCCCAAAAACCATGATCCGTCAACACTTCGGCCTCACCAAAGATCCCTTCATCATCGATGACCAAGCCACCCTACTACCCCATCAACAACGTCACTTCGACATCCTCAAAGTCCACTCCCAACAAGGCGGCTTCTGCCTCATCATCGGCGAACCCGGCACCGGAAAAACCGTCCTCAAAAACCACCTCATCCACCATGATCTCAAAAATTGGATCACCCCCGTCATCAACCGATCCCTTCACACCTGGCGCAACATCCTGCGCCTCCTTTGCCAAGCCTTCGACCTTGAAAGCGACGGTGCCGATCACAAATGCGAAGCACGCCTCATCGCCGAAGCACGTCACCTCAACACCAAAGGAAAACTCGTCATTCCAATCATAGACGACGCCCACCTCATCCCCATCGAAGCCCTCCGCAAACTCCGCCTCCTCCTCGAAGATTTCCCAAAAAACCACAACCTCATCCTCATCGGCCAGCCCCTCCTCAACACCACCCTGCAGCTCAGGCCCAATCAAGACCTCAAAACCAGGATCACCTACAGTGCCAAACTCGAAGCCCTCACCGCCCCCGACCTCACCACCTACATCCACAACCAGCTCGAACGCGTCGGCCTCCCTCACACCGCCTTCACCGATGCCGCCACCAACCTCATCACAAGAAGCGCCGAAGGCACCTTGAGAGCGGTCAAAAACCTCTGTATTGGCTCCATGATCGAAGCCGTCCGAGACCGCACCAAAACCATCGATCTCCCCCAGGTCAACACCGTCCTCCTCCAGCCCCACTGGCGTCATAACCAGAGCAATGAACCCACGGAACCCGTTCTCATCCCACCCCGTAATCTTCCACCCAAATCATAAAATTTCGGCGAAACAGAAGCGGGCAATGCTGGGGAGCACCCCGCTGAGGGATACCCGAACGGCGCGCGATTGATGACATCGTAGCCAAAAACAAAGGGCGTGTTCGGACCATACCGGACACGCCCTTCCTCATCATAAAATCGGGTCCATCAAGAGCCGCCGCCATGCCTCAGAAAACCCCACCAAAAAGCCTCACCCATCATAAAAATGACCATTTTTAGAAAAAATCCCGCAAACCAAAAATACGACCCCACTGGTCACAAAACTCGATGACAGCGTGGAAATCAGCCCAAAATCCCCCGACGTCAATTTGGCAACGGAACCCGATATCAAAGTGGTGCGCAACA
>CALFSW010000002.1 GCA_937916505.1 uncultured Verrucomicrobiales bacterium
TTCTGAAATCGGGCGCGCCCATTCCGAAGGATAGCGAGATCGACGAAAACCAACGAGTTATCGTAGCCGATGAGTTGGGGAAATCCTTCTTCAATCTCCCCGCGAAGCGTTTCTTCCGGATCGTTCGGTCTGTCCGTGATCTCTACAATCGCCCTGATGACGGGCTCCATACGCTTGAAGCGGCTTGTCTTTGCGAGGTTCTGGAATTGGATCAATCGAAGACCATCTCCGATCTTCGGGCGCTCGGTGAACAGTTGAAGAAAAAGGAGCCACATGTTCCGGTGCCCCTTCCTAAAATGATCAAAGCCGATTTGCGGGATTATCAGAAGGAAGGATTCCAGTGGCTTCAATTTCTCGCCCGTCATCATCTCCATGGCATTCTTGCCGATGACATGGGGCTTGGCAAAACCCTGCAGACCCTCACTCACATCGCGGCGGAGATTGAGAACGGGCAGGCTGCCGGGAATCCCTGTCTCGTGGTGGCGCCGACCAGTGTGGTGCCAAACTGGGAGATGGAGACCCGAAAGTTTGCACCGGGTCTTAAGGTCCTCGTACTTCATGGAAGCTCCCGGACGACCAAGTTTAAGGACATTGATCAATGTGATCTGATCATCACTTCCTACGCGCTGCTGCAGCGGGATGAAGCGGAGCACTTCAAGCATACCTATCACCTCGCCATCCTGGACGAGGCCCAGTATGTCAAAAATCCCCACGCCAAGGTTTCCAAGGCGGCCTGTGCACTCGATGCCCGGCATCGGATCTGTCTTTCAGGAACTCCGATGGAGAATCATTTGGGTGAACTTTGGTCTTTGATTCGGTTCCTCATGCCCGGTCTTCTCGGGACTCTGGAAACCTTCAATAAAGCCTTTCGTCATCCCATCGAACGTCAGGGAGATGAAGTTGCCCAGCGAGCCCTCAATGCCCGGGTTGGAAATCTCATTCTACGTCGAACCAAGGACCAGGTCGTTCTCGAGCTTCCACCCAAGACCGAGATCATCCACCGGATCGCCTTGAACAAAGAGCAGCAGGAGATTTATGAGAGCGTGCGCTCGGCGATGGACTCCAAGGTGCGTGATGCCATTGCCGACAAGGGATTGGCGCGCTCCCAGATCATTGTCCTCGATGCGCTTCTTCGACTCCGTCAGATCTGCTGTCACCCGCAACTCATCAAGACCGAGATCGCAAAGAAGGCCAAAAAATCGGCCAAGTTGGACTTCCTGATTGAGCTCCTTGAGACACTCGTTGGGGAGGGAAGACGCATTCTTCTTTTTTCCCAATTCACCACCATGCTGGCCATGATTGAAGATCATTTGAAGAAGGAGGAAATCGAGTTCGTCAAGATCACTGGAGCGACCCGCAACCGGAAAGCGCCGGTTGAGGAATTCCAGAAAGGGGCGACTCCGGTCTTTCTCATCTCGCTCAAAGCCGGAGGCACCGGTCTCAATCTTACGGCAGCGGATACCGTGATTCATTACGATCCCTGGTGGAATCCCGCCTCCGAAAATCAAGCCGCCGACCGGGCCCATCGCATCGGCCAAACCAACCCGGTCTTCGTTCACAAGCTCATTTCCGAAGGGTCAATTGAGGAACGCATTCTCGACCTGCAGCAGAAGAAGTCCAAGCTGGTGGAAGCTTTGCTGAGTGAGAAGACCAGCAAGCTGCAGTTGGATACGGAAACTTTGGAAGATCTGCTGGCACCAATCGAAGTTTAAAGTAGCGCGTGTTTGCGTTTCTCCACCTCTGCAATCGGCCCTATTGCGCCATGATTTTGACCATGGTTTCGAAATAGGTCCGTGTGGATTTGATGCTCTCAGGGAGCATTTTGATGATTCGGGCTCTTCGTTTGACGATGACCTCTTTCAGCTTTTGGTCCGGCTTTGAGGTGACTTGCAAATCGAGTTCGGCAAGGGCCTCGACGATACTTTGAAGTGGGCCGAGAGTCTGGGCCGGATACTTTCTGATGATAGGTAGAAGTTCTTCGGCTTTTTGGTTCTCTGTTTCTGCGAGGAATCGCTCCATGAGTTGGAGGGACGTGTGGACCGGATGTTTTTTGCTCAAAACGTAGTCGATGAGCCCTAAATTTTGAGGTGTGTTTTTGACAGTTAGAATACTCTCCCCGTTTGCCTTCTCGACATACTTTGCCGAGCTGCCCTTGGGGAAAGGTATGCCCGATGTCTTGAGCCAAAGAAGGATTTGGTCTTGGTTGAAACTCTCGATGGTCTTTAGAGCTTGTTCTTCCCCAAATGGGTCAGGGTCTCCTCCTCTGTCCCGGTTGGCTTCGATGATAGGTGTCAATTTGGGAAGAGTCCAGCGACGCTCGGTGATGTCATAACGGTATTGCGCGGAAGCAAGGGCCGTTGCAAAAATGAAAATCGTAAAAATTTTTCTCACCATAATGCGATAACATTAGTAACGAAGCGGATCCAGTCAAGCGGAGCTTCCTTGGTTGACCTCATCCGGCCGTCTTGCGACCCTTCGGGTATGAAGCTTCGTTTTTTGGCCATTGTGACTGTATTAGTTTCCAATCTTTTTGCCGGGCACGATCTGGTTGTCTATGGCGGGACTTCAGCTGGGGTGACGGCGGCGGTTCAGATGGCGCGGGACGGGAAGACCGCGATCATTATTGAACCTTCCCAACATGTCGGTGGTCTGACTTCAGGGGGGCTTGGTGCAACGGACTCAGGGAATAAACAGGTGATCGGCGGGATGTCGCGGGAGTTTTATCAACGGCTTCATACGCATTACTCGCAAGATGGCGCGTGGAAGAACCAGACGCGCGAAAGCTACAAAGGATACAGCGATAAGGCGGATTCGATTTGGGGGTTTGAACCAAGTGTGGCCGAAAAAACCTATCGCGAGATGCTCAAGGAGTCAGGGGTGGAAGTGGTTTATGGGGAACGCTTGAATCGCGCGGCTGGAGTCAAGAAGGATGGATCGAAAATCATTTCGATTAAGATGGAATCAGGCCGTGTTTTCGAAGGGGGCATTTTTGTCGATGCAACCTATGAGGGCGATTTGCTGGCAGCGGCGGGAGTGAGCTATCATGTCGGTCGCGAGCCAAACTCGAAATACGGAGAAACACTCAACGGAGTCCAGACCCTCCGTGCCAGAAGTCATCAGTTTATGGATGGGGTCGATGGCTATGTGAAGAAAGGGGATCCCTCGAGCGGGCTTCTTCCCGGTATTCAGAAAGAGGGCCCCGGTGACGAGGGCGAAGGAGACAAGAAGGTGCAGGCATATTGTTTCCGGATGTGTCTCACCGATGATCCTGACAACCGGGTTACTTTTCCCAAGCCCGAGGGATACGATCCGATGCGCTACGAACTCTATCTGCGCTATATTGAAGCAGGCTGGCGGACGATCTGGGGCAATCACAAGCCGATGCCCAATCGCAAAACCGACACCAACAATCACGGCGGTTTTTCGACCGACAATATCGGGATGAACTGGGACTACCCCGAGGCCAGTTACGAGCGCCGGGACGAGATCATCAAGGAGCATGAGGTTTATCAAAAGGGTCTCTTTTGGTTCCTCTGCAACGATCCCCGCGTTCCCGCCGAGTTGCAGAATAACATTAATCAGTGGGGGTTGGCGAAGGATGAATTTGCCGACAATGGCAACTGGCCCCATCAACTCTACATCCGCGAAGCCCGCCGCATGGTGAGTGACTACGTCAATACCGAGCTTGATTGCTTCCGCCGCCGCGAGACTCCCGAGTCAGTGGGAATGGGTTCCTACAATATGGACTCCCACCATGTGCAACGTTACATTAACGAGAAGGGACAGGTGAAGAACGAGGGCGATGTTCAGGTCTCGCCGGGAGGGCCTTACAAGATTTCCTATCGCTCCATTCGACCTAAGAGAGAAGAATGTACGAATTTACTCGTACCGGTGTGCCTTTCCTCATCGCATATCGCATATGGCTCGATCCGGATGGAGCCGGTTTTTATGGTTCTTGGCCAAAGTGCGGCGGTCGCGGCCAGGATCGCTCTTGATG
>CALFSW010000003.1 GCA_937916505.1 uncultured Verrucomicrobiales bacterium
CGGGAGTAGGATTTGAACCTACGACCTTCAGGTTATGAGCCTGACGAGCTACCTGGCTGCTCCATCCCGCGATTTTGTAACCACCTCTTTCGAGGCGGGCGGAAGCTATGACGGTTTCTCTGGTAAAGCAATGTTTATCTTGCATAAATTCGGCGTTCTTTGATTCCTACTAATTCCATGCCTGCTGATCTCAAAACAACTGCTGTCATCCCCTCTTCCGAATGGAAGAATCTGGCCGCGAGACATCGGGCGGAAGTCGGGAAAATTACGATTCCCATGCGGGAACGCAAATCCCGACATCAAAAGCACCCCGTCTACGACTTCCTCCACACCTACTATTCCTATTCCTTGGGCCGCCTTGAAAAGTGGCACCCCGGGGTCGGAGTGATCCTGGAAGATGCCCCGGAACTTGAATTCTCCGGAAAATACTACCGCCGTGAAAACGGATTCGTTTGGATCGATCCCGGAAAGGTGACTGACAAGGGCCGTGAGCGACTTGTCTGGATTCATCAACTCCTCACGCTCACCCAGTCCCGCGCGCCCAACATGGCCTGCCACGGACTCCATGAATGGGCCATGGTCTATTCCGGGGCTGACATCCGGCATCGGGAGAGCGTCCCCCTTCGCCTTTCGCAAGAAGAGATCGACTCAGTCGTCAATTCCCGGCCTATTTGTTGCTCTCACTTCGATGCCTTTCGCTTCTTCGCTCCCGCTGCCTTCAACCGCCTGAAACCCACTCTCCTGACGCGAGAAGAGAACGAACAACCAGGCTGCATCCACGCCAACATGGACCTCTATAAATGGGCCTACAAGAGTTCGCCCTGGATCTCCTCCGACATTCTGCGCAAAGCCCTCTTCTTCGCGATCGAAGCCCGCGAGATCGACATGCGGGCGTCGCCCTACGATTTATCCAGCTTCGGCTACAAGGCCATTCCCATCGAGATCCCGGACGGCAGACGCGAGTATGAACGCGTTCAACTGGGTCTCTACAAGAAAGGCCTGATCTTACGGCAGGATCTCATCAAGGCCCTTGAAAAAAACCTGCAAGCTTGAGTTCCGGCTCTGGTTTCGTAGTCTAAGGGCAAAGGCACTGTTTCAAAACAGTCCTCAACCAAAATAAAACGATGAAAAAACTAACCCAATTTACTGCCAGCATCCTCCTTGGCTTCGGCCTCGTGAGCTGCGATGGCGGCTCCGATAGCGCCAAAGTCGATGACAAAACCAAAGACACTCCCGCCCAAACCGAACCCCAAGGCGACGGCGAAGCAACCGAAACGGTATCCCTCAAAGTCACCGGCATGACATGACCAAATGGTTGTGTCAAAAGCGTGCAGTCTGCACTTGCTGATATTGATGGAGTCTCCGGCCTCAAAGTGTCCCTTGGAAAAGTGGAATATTCCGGTGATGCCAAAGCCGAGGATGTCATCGCCACTCTTGAGAGCAAAACCAAATTCAAGGCCGAGGTTCAGTAACCAAAGCCAGCCAAACCTCTCAGGAAGCCGCCCTTCGCAAACCGCGATTGGCGGCTTCTTTTGCGTTTAGGGTTTTAAATTGCACGATTTCTGCTTTCTCTCCCGCCATGATTCCAAACGTCCTAGCCGAAAGATACGCTGCCGCCCAAATCCGCGACATCTGGTCTCCCGAAGGCCGCATTGTTCTCGAGCGGGATTTTTGGATCGCGGTCATGAAGGCCCAGCAGACTCTCGGCCTCGACATCCCCGATGAAGCCATCGCGGCCTATGAATCTATCAAAGATCAGGTCAACCTCCCGGCCATCGACGAACGGGAGCGCATCACCCGCCACGATGTCAAAGCCCGGATTGAGGAATTCAATGACCTGGCCGGACACGAGCACATTCACAAAGGCCTGACCTCCCGCGACCTCACTGAAAATGTCGAGCAACTGCAGGTTTATCGCTCACTCGAAGTCATTCGGAATAAGACTGTCGCCGTCCTTTCCCTCCTTTCGGGACGAGCCACCCAGTGGAGCGAGCTGATGATCACCGCGCGCACCCACAACGTTGCGGCCCAACCCACGACATTTGGAAAACGCCTCTCCATGTTTGGAGAGGAAATTCTCAGCGCCTTCCACAACCTTGATTCCATTCTGAACGCCTACCCCGTCCGCGGATTAAAGGGAGCCGTTGGCACCCAAATGGATCAGGTTTCTCTCTTCAATGGCGACACCGAAAAAGTAGCCGCACTGGACGAACAAGTTCGCGAACACCTCGGCCTCCCCAAGGCTTGGACCAACGTCGGCCAGGTCTACCCCCGCTCGCTCGACTTCCGTGTCGTCAGTGCCCTTGTCGATCTCGCCTCCGGCCCTTCCTCACTCGCCAAGACCCTGAGACTCATGGCCGGTCACGAGACCGCTTCCGAGGGATTTGCCAAAGGCCAGACCGGCTCTTCCGCAATGCCCCACAAAATGAACTCCCGCTCCTGTGAACGGGTCAACGGCTTCCACGCCATTCTCAAAGGTCACCTCACTATGGCTTCCAACCTCGCAGGCGACCAGTGGAATGAGGGCGACGTCTCCTGCTCGGTCGTCCGCCGGGTAATGCTGCCGGATGCTTTCTATGCCATCGATGGACTCTACGAGACTTTGCTCACCATCCTGGGCCAAATGGACGCCTATCCCGCCGTCATCGAAAAGGAAAATGCCCATTATCTCCCCTTCCTCCTCACAACCACGATCATGATGGAAGCGGTTAAGGCGGGTGTTGGCCGCGAAACCGCCCATGAAGCGATCAAGGAGCACGCAGTTGCCACCGTTCACGATCTCCGCAATGGAGCTGCCAACGAAAACAATCTACTCCAACGCCTTGCCGACGACGAGCGACTCCCCCTCGACAGCGCCGCCCTCGCCGCCATCCTCGAACAAGGCCGCAACAACGTTGGTCTGGCAAAAGTTCAGGTTGATCATTTCA
The DNA here is from genome assembly GCA_937916505.1 of uncultured Verrucomicrobiales bacterium. Lineage (GTDB taxonomy): Bacteria > Verrucomicrobiota > Verrucomicrobiia > Verrucomicrobiales > Akkermansiaceae > SW10. The sequence continues at coordinate 2,928 of CALFSW010000003.1, forward strand.
AGGAAGCGATCACGCTCCTCAAGGAAGCCCACCCGGGAACTGCCGACTACACTCCGGGATCTATTCTTTGAATCATTCCCTTAAATGTGTATCCCTTTGAAACAAAGCGGCATCATTCCCTTTGAAGATTAATTG
>CALFSW010000004.1 GCA_937916505.1 uncultured Verrucomicrobiales bacterium
CTAGCGCACCATGTTTTTGAGATCGGAAGTCGAAGTAGGGTAGGCCCAGAGGAAGTTCGCAATCACGCGTGCCGTGAGCAGATTTTCCGGCGCCGTGACCCAAGCGGCGAGTCTGGTGCGTCGCCGTTCGAAGTCGTCGATCGATTGTTCGATGAAATCACCACCTCCGGGCAAGCGCCGACGGCAGCCAGGCTACGAAGAGCACAGGAGCGCTTAGTTAAAAGAATGCACGCATCTGGAATCGACTAAAGGGATAGGGCCGCACAAACGGAATGGCAATAGATGAACTGCAGGAAATTTCTTTTGGCGGAAGGGAGCCTGAAACGTCGTTGGGCGGGAACAGAGGGGATGAAAATGGATCTTTCCCTTGGGAAGCCGATTGGAATTGGGGTTTGTGAGCAACTGTCGGACTTTACGACGCTCAGTCGGCGGAGTGGACCGGCAAATCGGCCGGCGACGGAGCGATTCCAAATAGGGCAAAGATCAAGTGAGCGGTCACTTCCGAAGGGATCAAGATCGCGAAGCGAGCCGACTTAATTTTTGGTGGTGATCCTGATGGCAACGCCGCCCTGTCCGCTCATGGCCGCCTTGAGGACGGTGGTGGAATCAACGGAGATCTTTTCGATTCCGACTTTGGTGCGGGTTGGGGCCTCGCTACTGTCGAAGTAAATGGTCGCCGTGTTGCACGAATCCAAATTTGAGGCCAGCGATGCCCCACTTCTGATAGACAGGTAGCAAGTTGTCCAGGTCGGCCTCGAGGTGACGGCGGTTGACGTAGAGAATGACCCCGATTCCTTTTTCCTTCGCATACTTGATCACGCGGGGAAGATCGAGGTTGTTCCGGGCCACCGTGCGAGCGTCCGATGCCTCCTTGTTTTGATCGCCATACCAACCGGCGTCGAACTCGATGAACTGCATGCCGTATCTCACGCAGAAATCGACGCGGGCGAGCCCGCCGTCGGTGGACAGGGTGACATCGCGGATGACTTTCCCGGGCTTGATCCAGCTGGTGTCCGCGATCTTGTTCGACTCGTTGAGATTGAGGAAGAGGTCGTTGTTCTCCAGCAGATCGCCCGCGCAATTGCCAGCCATGATCACCCGCCACGGCGTCTTGAAGGGGCGCTTGCTCACCACGGGGCCATGCAATTTTGAAACCAGGGTGTGCGCTTTAGCTGGAGAGGGGCGCAGGCGCATTCGGGCGAAGTCGACCAAGGCAGCTTCTGCAATGGCGATCACTTTGCCGTCGCCGGTTTCCAGCAGACAAGGTCGCTCCACGGGGCTCCGGAGCTCGATCAGCTTCTTCTTGCGGTATTTTCCCTGCGCGGAAGTGACGGACCAGACATCGTGATCCTTCCCAAAGCAGAATTCGGTGGCCTCCGCCTCGATCCTGATCCCGGAGGCGTCGTCTTGCGTTGCGATGAGATAGCGAAAGGCGACGCCCTGATCGTAGGCGCGGGCTTCAAGTGCAAGGGGGCCGGCGGCAACCTCGGACGGATAAGTTATCGTTGCGGAAATGAAGTTGTCTTGAACGATTACGCGTTCCCCCCAAACCGGTTTCCAGTTCTTGTTCTGACGAGAGCGATTGCCAACGAGCGGTTTGTCAAATCGGGTTGTCCAATCGACGTCGCGATCGAGAATGAATCCCAGCCCACTGGGTGCAATGATCTCGTTGTTATTGAGTGTGACACGATAGAGTGGCCTTCCCTTGTCGCTGAGCGAAAAGCCAATCTTGTATGCTCCGTTGGGTGAGGAAATCTCCTCCCATTCGGCTGCCCCGGCGAGGCCGCAGACACTCGTAACAAAGGCTAGAGTGAGAGGAGCGAGGCCTTGGAGAGAGGATCGGATAGGCATGATCGTTGGAAGAAGAATTCGAGAGCGTATTTTTCCGGACGGCATTGCCAAGATCTTTTTTGGAGGCGGGTGTGCTTGCAGTTGCGTGTGACTTCGCCCATGGCCTATCGATCAAGTAGAGGTCGATTCGACGTTGGGCTGACTCTTTGATCACCGCCGTCGTTTAACCGAGAATCCCCTGCACGACTTTTCCGTGGACATCAGTGAGGCGAAAATCACGGCCTGAGTAGCGATAGGTGAGCTTCTCGTGATCGATCCCGAGTTGGTTGAGAATCGTGGCGTGGAGATCGTGGACGTGGACCGGGTTCTCGGCGACGTGCATTCCGAACTCATCAGTGGACCCATAGGTGGTGCCGGGTTTGATGCCGCCGCCCGCGAGGAGCATCGAGAAGGCGGTGTGATGATGATCGCGGCCGGGTTTGGAATTTTTCTTGTCGACTTGCGAATAAGGGGTGCGCCCGAACTCGCCGCCCCAGATCACGAGGGTATCATCGAGGAGTCCCCGCTCTTTCAGATCGGATAGAAGGGCCGCACTGGCGCGGTCGGAATCTGCGCAAAGTCGGCGGTGTCCTCCATCGTTATCCTGATGGGTGTCCCACGGTTGCTTGTTCTTTGAATCGACGTAGAAGACTTGGGTGAAGCGTACTCCCGACTCCGCAAGTCGGCGGGCAAGAAGGCAGGATTGGCCGAAAGGCGTCCGTCCATAGCGATCGCGCACCGCATCCGGTTCGCGGCTCACGTCGAAGGCATCCGAGGCCTCGGCCTGCATGGCGTAGGCGAGTTCCATGCTCTTGATCTCGGTTTCAAGCGCGGCGTCGTGTTGGCGTTGTCCGGAGTGGAGGCGATTGAGAGCTCCGAGGAGATCGACCTGGCGGCGTTGTGCGTCGTGACTGAGTTTGGGATGGCGCAGGTTGGCAATGAGCTGGTCGACCTTGAGGGTGTTGGTGTCGACGGCGGTGGCCTGGTGCTCGCCTGGGAGGAAGGCATTCGACCAGAGTTGTGGTCCAACCACCGGGCGTCCGGGAGAGATCGCGACATAGGAAGGGAGATTTTCATTCTCCGTTCCGAGACCGTATGAGACCCATGATCCGATCGAGGGGCGCACCGGTTGGGCGTTGCCCGACTGCATGATGAGTAGGCCGGGTTCGTGGTTGGGTTGATCCGTGTGCATCGAGCGCACCAAACATAAATCATCGGCATGCCGCGCGAGCTGCGGGAAGAGTTCGCTCATCATCATGCCACACTGTCCACGCGGCTTGAACTCGAAGGGGGAGGGCATGTAGCCGCTGGTCTTCTTGCCCGCTTTTCCGTCAGGCGTCCCGCCCTCGTGTTTGGCGAGAGCGGGCTTCGGGTCGAAGGTGTCCACATGGGACGGCCCGCCGTTCATCATGAGGAAGATTACCCGTTTCGCCTTTGGCGCGAAGTGCGGGGATCCCACCGGGATTTCCGATGCTGAAAGCATGCCGGCATTATTTAAGGCTCCGCTGAGACCGAGCATGCCGAAGCCGCCGCCCATGCGGGCCAGCATCTGGCGGCGGGAGAGAACAGGGAATTGTTGAGGAGGGATCATGCTCAGTCGAGATAGAGAAGTTCGTTTGAGGCGAGGAGAACCTGCACGTAGTTTTGCCAGACGTCCTCGTTCCCTGTGTTGAGGAAACCGAGTGCGAGGGTCTGCTCTTCGTCGCTGGCCTTGCGACCATAGAGAAGTTGGTAGGCGAGCTGGACTCGGGCCGGGTTGTCTGCGGGTGCCTCACGGTGCAGGCGGGCTGAAAATTTCCCGGCCTGCGCCACCATGAGAGGATTGTTGATCGCAAAGAGTTTCTGAAGAGGCGTGGTTGATTTGTAGCGCCCGGGCGAGTGGAGGTTCGGGTCGGGGAAATCGAAAAGGGCCAGCATCGGATTAAGTTTGAGGCGGCTGATCCGGGCGTAAACGGCGCGGCGGTTGGCGTCCGGCGCACTGACCTCAAAGGAAGGTCCGCCGACTTTGAGATCGAGAGTACCCGCTGCCGCATAGATGGCGTCGCGCCACATTTCGATATCGAGGCGTCGTCGGTTGGCTCGGCTGTAAAAAATGTTTGCGGGATCGCGTTCCAACATCGCTCCGGAGATGTCGCTACTTTGCCGGTAGGTGGAGGAGAGGACGAGCTCACGCATGAGCCACTTCATTGACCAGCCGGACTCCATGAAGCGGACAGCTAGATCGTCGAGGAGTCTGGGATGCGATGGAGGAGTGCCAAGGGTGCCAAAATTACTAGTGGTCGTGACAAGGGGAGTGCCAAAGAGTTCGCCCCAGATCCGGTTCACGAAGACGCGGGCCGTGAGGGCGTTGTCGGGGGAGGCAATGGCCTCGGCGAGTTCGAGCCGTCCGCTTCCTTTCTGAAAATTGGGTGGATTTTCATCCTTGCTGAGAATGGTCAGGAAACGACGCGGCACCTCTGGTCCGAGGTCCTTGGGATCTCCGCGCAGGTGGACCTTTAGGTTGGTGGGCTTCTTGTGATCCCGCACGATGTGGATGGCATCCTCCGTTTTCTTGGACTGGGACTTCCCTTCAAGCGGGCGATTGAACATCTCGATTGAGGCGAAGACTCCGGCCAGTCCGTAGTAGTCTTCGGTCGAGATTGGGTCAAACTTGTGATCATGGCACCGGGCACAACCCACAGTGAGGCCGAGTAAGCCACGCGACACGGTATCGACCCGGTCTTCCCACTCGTCGGCCATCACAAGCGGGTCGTTGCGCCGATAGTATTTCGGGCCGAGCCCGATGAAGCCCAGGGCGACGAGATCCCGGTCGTTGTTCTCCTCCAAAAGATCTGCCGCCAGTTGCAGTTTCACGAATTGGTCGTAGGGCAGATCGCGATTAAAGGCTCCGATGATCCAGTCCCGGTAGAGCCACGCGTTGGGATAGAAAAGATTGCTGTTGTTGCCCACGATGTGGGCCTGATCCTCGGCGTAGCGGGCAAGATCGAGCCAGATCCGCGCCCAGCGCGCGCCGAACTGGGGGCTGGCGAGGAGGCGGTCTGTGAGCTGTTTTAGACTGACATCAGGGTCATCCCGGAAAGCCTTGCCGAAAGCCTCTACTTCCACCGGAGTGGGAGGAAGGCCGGTGAGATCGAAGGAGATCCGGCGGAGAAGGGTGCGGGGATCAGCGGGCGGATTTGGGGCAAGCCCGGTCTCCTCGATTTTTTTTAGGATGAAGACGTCGTGGGGACGGGAAGACCACGTTGTGTCCCGAACCAAGGGAATCTCATGGCGCTGCGGGAGAGTAAAGGCCCAGTGATCTGCAACCGTCTTCTTTTTCGCCACCGCCGCGCCGCTCAAGGTCAGCAGGCTTCCCAAGACGAAGTCCAGCAGATTTCTGGAAAAGGTCCGGATTGTTGTAGAAAGCGGAAGCACGTCTTATGTGAACGTGAAGCCGGGCTCAATTCGTTCATCAAAACAGGGCGTAGGAACGGTGTCCCCGTCCGGCGTCTCTCCCCAAGCGCGTTGACCAAGGCGTGCGTCCTATTCCGAACCTTGCTCTATTCTGTGCGGACGCGATGGAAAAGACGGGTAGTTCCAGGGGCAATCCCCGTGTGGGTGTAAGTGGATTCGGTGCCCTCGGCTTGCCAGCTGTCGACCACTTCAGTCCAGGAATTGGTGGTGAGATCTTCCGAGATATCGATGGCGTAATTTCTTCCGGGGATCGAGTTCCACGTCAGCGTCACCGACCCCGCCTCTCCGTCGTAGACGATGCTGGTGATTTGGAACGGGACTGCCGCGCCACCGAGCCTGGCTTCTTCGATTTCCTCCGGAGTGAGTGCATAGTTGTAAACCCGCACATCGTCGATCCAGCCGTCCCATTTGCGGTTGGAGTGATCGTCTCCAATCCTGAGATCGATACCGTTGGTGGTATCGGTGTGAATCACTTGGGCCAGAGAGACGCTGGGAGTCTCGAGTTGGCCGTCCACATAGAGGAGGATGTCCTCGACATCGGGAGTCCCATCGTCTTCGAAGGTCATTGCCACGTGGTGCCAGGTCGCATCAACGATGTTCGTGGTGCTGACGATGTATCCGCCGTTGACCTCGACTCGCAGGCCCCCGGGAACAGGGCCGTTGCCATTCTCTGCACGGAAGATCCACTTGTCACCAAGCTGATCCTGTCCGAAAGCAAGAATGCCCATGTTTTCAGCGCCATTGGGACTGACTCCGCGCGATTTGACCCATGCCATCAAGGTTCGCGACGTCGTGCCCGAAAGTTCTGGTACCTTGTAGCCGGTGACGACGATCCTGTCTCCGATGCCATCGAATTCAAGAGCCGCCGAGGTGCCCGCCAGGAGCGGGGGGAGATCCGCGGTGTCCCAGACCGGCCCGGTGCCTCCGACGGAATCAAAGTTGCCGACGAGTCCGTTCCCGCTCACATCGGTGGTTGTCGTCCCAGCACCCTCTTCGAAGTCGAAGTGAGCCAGCAATCCCGGCAGGACGACGCTCACCGTGACTTGCGCCATACTCGAACCGGTCGCATTGGTTGCAGTCAGGGTGTAGACCGTCGTATCGGTGGCACTGACCACCACAGTAGTCTCGCCAGTAACATCGCCCGGTATTGGCGTCAGACTCAAGGAGTCGGCACCGAAAGTGCTCCATTCCAGCGTAGTGCTGCCGCCTGAAGTGATCGTATCCGGTCCCGTAATTTCGAAACTGCTGATGGTGGGAACTTCTCCGACATGGATTGTGAGCGCAGAGTTCTGCATGTCCCCGCCGAGAGTCGCGGTTAAGGTGTAGGTTGTTGTGCCGACAGGCATCAGCTCGATGCTGCCGGATCCGTCCGTCGTGAATGGGGTGACATCTCCGACTCCGTTGTCGATGACAAGCGTGTCAATGGCTGGATCGACCTCCCACGAGAGTGTTACTGCTCCGCCTGCCGGGATGGATTCGTCATCCGCAGTGAACGAGCTGAGGAGGACTGGAGTTCCGGTTGCGAGTTCCAAAATTTCGTCGGGACTGAGCACTTCATCGTAGATGCGGAGATCGTCGAGCCAGCCATTCCACTCGCGCTGGGAGTGGTCGTCGGAAATCGATAGATCGATCCCGTTCACGGTGTCGGTATGGATCACTTCGTCGAGCGAGGCACTAATTGTCTCCAGCACGCCGTCGACGTAGAGCAGGACATCAGTGACGTTGGGTGTGCCGTCATCCTCCCAGGTCATTGCGACGTGGTGCCAGGTGTTGTCGATCACCA
>CALFSW010000005.1 GCA_937916505.1 uncultured Verrucomicrobiales bacterium
CATGCGCCAGCAATCGAGCCCCAATTTCACTCTCCCCGAATCCGTCATAGTCAGAATTTTTTCGCTCACGGTGCCGGCCCCGTAGTGTCCAGAAATTCGATTGCAGCGTATGTTGCAAGCCTTCAATCGGTTTCCGAATCGATTGAAGGGAGCGTTGAATGTCGAGAGCGGTTAGGCGGATTGCTTCGTTACTACTACCGGGAGGCCGCATGAAATAGGGTGATTCGAGTTTCCGGACACTACGGGGTGCCTCCGTCGGTCTCGGGGTTCTCGATCAAGACACCGGCGTGATCCATGCGCTCGCGTAGCGAATCCGCGAGGGGACTGTCGTGTAGGTTCTTTCCGGACTGAAACGAGAAGCGGATCAGACCCAGGAAATAGTCGCTGATGATGATCTTGAAGATAAGAATGTTTCCGCCGAGCTTGCAAAGGAGGTGCAGGACGCTGGCGGCGTCGGCGTTCGGATGATTGGAGAGGAGCCATGCTGCTCCGGCGATGGCGATCCCGTAGCAGCTGAGGACCTGGAGTTTCATCGACTCGAGCAATTCCGAGGCCTGGTGAAGTGAAGCTGGGCGAATTAAACTGGTCACCTTGCCAAGTATCAGGAGCGGGGCAATGGTGAGGGCCGCGAACATGATCACGGACGGGGTGTTCCCGATCTGCACTGCCAGGATCAGGGCGATCAGGAAGAAGAGTGCATTGAAAGGGGCAATGATGAGAGCGATCCAACCCGAGAGCGAAGATTCGGGGATGATGGACTTCATGATGAGCGAGGAGCGCAGGAAGGCCGGGAAGATCGAGATCACGAGGGGGACTAGGCTGGTGGCGTAATAGAGCCCGGCGTAGCCGACCCACCCGAGAGATTCCACTTGGTAATGGGCCTGGACGAACCAGCGGCCGGGCACCAGCCCCATCGCGAACGGGAGCAGGAAGGCGGGTACCAGCGCAAGGCGACCGAGCATTCGCGAGCGCTGGTAGTTCTTCCAGGAAAGAAAGGACATGGCCACCAGGATGGCCGTTCCAACCGGGAGGATGATGCCCGCTGCATTGGTGAAGTGGACAAAGGCGGGAACATTCGGGTCGGCTACCATCCGCATGGAATGGGGGAACCCAAAGGTAGTAGAGAGCACGATCAGGAAAGATCCCACAATCAGGACGGTCCGGCGCCATACCAGAAAGCCTCCCATCGTAGCATCGTCCCGCAGGGCCGCGAACTCGCTGAGTTGACTGCGTTCGGAGTCGGTGAGTTGCAGCCCTTGGAGGTTGCTTGAGAAGACACGCACGGTCAGGGCGGGCAACGCGCTTCCGAGAGAGCGCACCCGACCGAGGCGGGGTGCGGCGGAATCCTTGCCGGTTCCATCGCCAGGTTTCTCGCCGGGGAGGTGTTCGCGGAAGGGACTGTCCTCGAGCGCGATCCACTGTGAGGTCCCCACCGAGGCGACCCGGGCGGTCCCGCCGAGTTGGCCCTCTGCGATCAGAGCCACCAGTTCGCTCTCCGAGACTGGGCCGGAGTGGTCACCGCATTTGGTTTCATAACACCATAACTGCTCGAGATTCATGCGCGAGACTCTCCGTAGCCCAAGGAAGCGGGAGCGGCAAGGGATGCTTCCGCCCGCGCGAGGTTCTCACGGGCAGAGATTACAACCAAAGCAATTGGAATCTGATGCTTCCGCCCGCGCGAGGTTCTCACCCCGACCCGGGAGGGTACACTGGCTTGGATAACCCCAATGCGATTTACTCATTTCTAGCACTACGTTGGTGCTATTTTTTCGGTGGAGTTAGCCCGAAATTGGAAGAACAGAGTAGAAATATGGTGTTTCTGACAGGGCTTCCTAAACCCCTCATCCTTGGCTCTTAAGAGAGTACCGGCGAGAGGACTCGAACCTCCACGGGGTTGCCCAGCGGATCATCGAGCCCAAGTTCAGTTCGACAAATGATGGGAGCGTTGAATGTCGAGAGCGGTTGGGCGGATTGCTCCGCTACTACCACCGGGAGGCAGCATGAAACTGCGACAATTCGAGTTTTCGGACACTACGTGATCCGTTCGCAAGGCTCACTCAGCCTTTAGGCAATCCCTAATGGGCCTCCAAGATTTCGACGGCATCCAACCGCCTAGCGTTCTCGCCCATTGCGTCGCAGGGTAATCCGGCGGTTGATCTCGCCCAAATACACAATATCGGAATTCAGCGGACACGCCTACAGCCCCCCTTATAAGCAAATGCTAACGGAGGGGCTGTCGGTCGTGCGCGGGGAGGACATCTACAACATCCCAATCTTAGATACTGGAACCGGCCAACAACGTGCAATCGGGGCTTTCCTGATTTTGAATGAGGGTTTTCCTTACACACAACTTCAAGTCGTGGCAGAACCCGAACACCAACCTAATTGCTGCCAACACTGTGGCAGTCACCAACACCACAGCAAGAGATCGACAACAAGATCATCCTCGCTGACTTCGATAAACCGCCGACCGAAGGAGCGATTGTTTGTCGAAGCCGACTTGGAGGAATGCTCAACTATTACTACCGAAAAGTAGCATGAAAACCGGGGTAATCGACTTTTGGGACCTTACGGCATAACCGGGGCTACAGGCACACTGAGAGCCACCGTCACGATCCGTGACGGAGGACCTGGCTACGATGGCTGGGCGGTGGATCAAGGCGTTATCGGAAACGCAAGTCCTCTAGAGGACCAGAATCAAGATGGCTATATGAATCTTTACCACTATGCGATGGGCGTTCCCCTAACGTCTTCGATCGATACGGATTTCCCGGACCTAGTGCCACGAGTGGATGGAGCGTTCTTTGATGGCAGGGCATCTCTGTTTTTCAGCATTCCAGAAGATCCAGTAGATGACATCAACTTCGAAGTGGAAGAGAGCTTCGACATGGAAACGTGGACTGTGGTTGCCACGAAAGAAGGTGCTGATGACTGGACTTTTTCTTTTCCAACACTGGTGATCCCTGAAACCCCCAAAGATGGTCGCCAAGGAGTGCTAGTTGCAGCGAGCAAAACTTACAGCCAACAAAAGCTGGCGTATTATCGGCTGAAAGTAAGGTTGAAGTAGAATAGAGGAGTTCAGTTTTGTCTGATTGGTTAAGCGATCGCTTAGCCAATAACTAAACGCTGGCCAATAGACAAACAGCGATCGAGGGCGTGCAAGCCTTTGATTAATAGGTGTTTGAGCCTCCGAGTTTTCCCTAACCTTACCGATTTTCACCCGGCGACC
>CALFSW010000006.1 GCA_937916505.1 uncultured Verrucomicrobiales bacterium
ACCTGGGAGACCTACACCTTCCCGGTTGCCCTTCCCGAAGGCATCGATGGCATCAAGATCGTTCCTCTCTGGGGTGCCGGCTCGTCAGTCGGATATGACAATATTCGTTTTGAAGTCCCCACAGTCCTTCCTCCCGGAAGCACTGCCGATCTTGAGCCCCGGTTCGCCACTGGCTCATTGGTTTCATGGACACCAACGAACGTTGAAAAGCTCTACCAACCACAAGCCTCGGCTGACGGCACCACTTGGACCGATCTTGGACCGGTCTTCCTGGGAACCGATACCACCAGCGTGCTCGATCCCGACTCAGCCCCCTTCCACCGCGTTGTCGAAAAAGACCCTGCGGGCGACAGTGCCATCGGCAATGGCGATTTCGAAATCGCCTCCTCCGAAGACCCAAATTGTGCCGAGGGCTGGAAATGTCTCTCTACCTCGGGTCAATTCCCAACCCGCATCACAAGCGACGCCTTCTCCGGCACGTCATCGATCAGACTTGCAGTCCAGAACGATGACGGAGGATCCCCTCGCCAGGCCGAAATCCAGCAGAATCTCACAGAGGTCGGTGGTTTCGTCACCGGAGGAGAAACCTACACCTTCTCATTCCGGGCCAAGCAAATCAGCTCAGGAGTCAGCTACGTCCAGCAATACCGCCTCCAGTGGCTTGACTCTGGAAACCAAGCCATAAACGGCTCGGATATTGGGTTTGAAAACTTCTCGGGAGGAAACGGAAGCTGGAGCAAAATTGCGGTCTCCAACATTGTTGCGCCAGCAAACGCCGCCGCCGTCTTCATCCAGATTTTCGGAGCAACCGGCGCTGTGCCGGGCGCCGATGCCAAAGGCGAAGTCTTGATCGACAGCATCAACCTCTCCGTTGGCGTCCAAAGCGAGCCGGCCATCCTCGCGACCACCGAGGCCCCCGGAATCGGAATCTTCATGTTGACCGAGAATGGAAAACAATACAAAGCTCAAGTCTCGGACGATCTCTTCCTTTTTGACGACGTGAGTGGCGTCTTCGCTGGAAATGGCCAGCCAGTTGGAGCCGGAGTCGCCGGAACGACCTCCGATCAAGCCCGCCGCTTCTTCCGCTTCCTCGAGATTCCTGCCGAAGTGAACTAACGTCGAACCCACTTCGTCACCATCGAGACCGTCCACTGGAATTTCCGCGCGGTCTCTCGAATCAAAAACGGCTCGTCGGCCACTTCGATCAACTCGAAGTCGCCGGCGAGTTCTTTTTTCAGCCAATCAAGGGTTCGTCCCTCCGGCCAATTTTCCTTCTGCGTAAATTCCTCCAGCCAGGTGCACGGCGTTGCCAGCACCAACTCCCCTCCGGATCTCACCAGATCCGGCAATCTCGCCAGGAACTTCCGGGGCTCGGGGAGCCGACAAACCAAATTGGCGGCATGCACGCGATCAAAACTTCCCAGATCAGCCCTCAAATTCATGGCATCTCCCACCTCAAAAGAAACCTGCCCCTCACCCGCTCCCTCCGGTGCCGATACCTTAACCTCCGACACCTCGCTTGCCTCCTCCAACCTCTGACAGATCAACCCGTCCCCATTCCCGATTTTCTCCGCCGCTTCAATAAAGGCCTTCGAAAAATCAATCCCGATCACTTCCCCGCTTGTCCGACCCAACTCGAAAGCCGAGCGCCCCACTGCGCAGCCCACATCAAGGGCTCGCGCAACCTTGCCGAGAGAAAAGTGACCCACCGTCCGAACCGGAAAATCGAGGGCATCGACCGGTCCATCCTGCCAAGGGAGGATTTCTTTAGCTTTTCCGTAATGAAAAAGGAGGTATTCGCCCACATATCGATCAGTTTCGTAAACATCCGGCATACCCTATCAATCAAGCTTCCATTGGGATAAAGTCGAGGGAGAAGACTTTTTTGATCATTCCGTCACATTTTTTCCGTTGTTCTTCGAACAATCCTCGCCAAATTCTGTCTGTAACCTCGGATAATCTCTTGGTCCCTTCCCCCCCAAACGATGAAACGCGCCATTCTTACTTTCCTCGCCCTCACCGTCGTCAGCAGCGCCCTGGTCTCTTGCAGCACGGTGAAGTCCACGATGAACAAAGTGACCACGCCCATGAAATCCATGGCCAGGGTCAATGTTGACCGGCTCAAAAAGGTCAAACTCCCGTCCTTTAAAAAGATCAAATTCCCGGGTTTCAAAAATGACACCCCTCCCGTCGTAAAAGTCCGCCAGGGTGACCTCAAGAAGATGAAAACAGCCGAAGAGAAGATTCTCGCCTGGAACCGCCTGAAAGAGTCACAAAAACGACAGTATGGTTCCATCAACGCAAACGGAGAAGTCTTCATGCCCGTGGATTTCAATCCCTCCGACCTCCCCGTCGGCGGACAAATCCCCACCTTCGGAATTCTGCCATCTTTGAAAAACGGAGGAAGCACCGCCGCCACCATCGATGAAAATGCAGCCATCCTTCCCGACGACGTGGCCAATCTCCCCGAAATTCCCGGACCCGTTCCAGCTCTTACGGAGGAGAAAAAAGAAGAATAAATCTCATCAAGTCGTGAGTTGGGGGTTTCCACTCACGCGATCCTGCGCTAAAGCCCCCACGTTATGCTTAAGGCCGGAATCGTAGGAATGCCCAATGTTGGCAAATCCACCCTCTTCAACGCACTCACGCGCACCCGCAATGCGGAGGCTGCCAACTACCCGTTCTGCACCATTGATCCCAATGTGGGAATGGTCACGGTTCCGGACACCCGGCTGGACAAGCTTTCCGGGATGTCCAATTCCACCAAGGTCATCCCCACCGCCATTGAGTTCGTTGACATCGCCGGACTTGTCGAGGGAGCCTCCGAAGGAGCCGGCCTTGGCAATAAATTCCTGGCCACCATCCGTGAGGTCGACGCCATTGTTCAGGTCGTTCGCTGCTTCGAAAACGACGACATCATTCACGAACTGGGCACCGTGGATCCCACCCGCGACATCGAAATCATCAATTCCGAGCTCATCCTCGCTGACATGGCCGCCCTCGACAAACGGAAGCAGTCCCGTGAAAAGAAGGCCAAATCCGGAGACAAGGAATCCAAGGCCGAAGTCGATCTCATCGTCAAACTCCTTCCCCACCTTGATCAGGGAAATCCCGCTCTCACCGCTGAACTGAGCGATGACGAGCGCAAATTGATGAAGGACTTTTTCCTCCTCTCCTCCAAGCGCACCATCTTCGCCTGCAACGTCAACGAAGATGAACTCGCCGGAGCGGTCGCAGATCCCGGATCCCACCCTCTCGTCTCCAAGGTCAAAGCATACGCCGCCGACTCACACGGAGCCGAAATCATCGTCATCTCGGCTCGTATTGAAGAAGAACTCGTCGAACTCACGGAAGAAGAAGCCCATGAATTCCTCGGTGACATGGGGGTCACCGATTCCGGAGTCTCCGATCTGATTCAAGCAGTCTACCACTTGCTTGGTCTTCGCACTTACATCACCACCGGGGTTCAGGAGACCCGGGCATGGACGATCACCGCCGGTGACAAGGCCCCCGCCGCCGCCGGTGTCATTCATGGTGACTTCGAGCGCGGTTTTATCGCCGCCGAGGTCGTCCACTATGATGACTTCGTCAAACTCGGCGGAAAAGCAGGAGCGCGTGATGCCGGCAAACTCCGGATCGAAGGGAAGGAATACGTCGTCAATGACGGTGACGTCATTGAATTCCGCTTCAATGTCTAGGGTCTGTTTGCCTCGGCACAGCCTTCCAAAACAGTCCTGCCCATCACCAGGGGATGAGGCAAGGGATCCCTCGCCTTTGTCCTGCCGACGCCGTCTCAAGACTCCGGATTTCATCATCCCCTTCCTTTGAATTTATTTCCTCCTTTCAAAAGGAGCAGGCAGACGTAGCGTTCCCTCAATCATGAGAATCATTACGAGAGTCCTTCTCCCTCTTGCCGTCTGCGGTCTTCTTCCCGCCCAGCTAAAAGATAAACCTGCGCCCGCCGCCACCCCGCCGCTCATCCAGCAGCCAACCCTTTACGATTCCGTCGTCAAGATCGAGGTTGCCACCCAGGTCCCCGACTATCGCACCCCGTGGAATAGCGGTCGCTTCGCAGGCGGAACCGGCACCGGATTCATCATCGGACCCAACCAAATTCTCACCAACGCCCACGTCGTCTCTGATAACCGGCGCCTCCTCGTCACCCGCCGCGGATCATCGCAGAAACACGTCGCTCTCGTTCGTCATATCGCACACGACTGCGACCTCGCCCTCATTGAGCTTCAGGACTTCAAACCTTTCGAAGGCCTCCCTTATCTCGAAATCGGTGGCATGCCCAAACTTGAAAGCCGGGTCAGCGCAATCGGCTATCCGATGGGTGGAGAGCGCCTCTCGGTCACCCAGGGCGTCGTTTCCCGGATCGACTTTAGCAGCTACAGTCACTCCCGCGCGGATTCCCACCTCGTCATTCAGATCGACGCTGCCATCAATCCCGGAAACTCCGGCGGCCCGGTCATCCAGGACGGAAAAGTCGTCGGCGTTGCCTTTCAGGGAAACACCCAGGCCGACAACGTGGGCTACATCATTCCGACTCCAGTCGTGAAGCGCTTCCTCACCGACATAGGCGACGGCAAATACGACCATTACATGGACATCGGAATCTCTCCCTTTCCTCTCTTCAACCCGGCGATGCGTCGCGCCTACAATCTCCCCGAGGATGGCAAAGGCGTCCTCGTCGCAAATGTCGTTCCCGCCGGACCCGCCGATGGCATCCTCGAGCGGGGTGACGTCCTCCTAAGTATCGATGGCAATGAAATCGACAGCGCCGGAAACATCCGCATCGCCGGAGAATTCGTAGATATGAACGAAATCGTTGAGCGGAAGTTCGCCGGAGACAAAATTGCTCTCACCCTCATTCGCAAGGGCCAAAATCTCGAGAAAGAGCTCACGCTCAAAGAATTCCCCTTTTCGCGAATCTATTCAATTCAGTATGAAAAAATCCCCCGCTACACCTTCTTTGCGGGACTTGTTTTCCAGCCCCTCGATCTCAATCTCTTCGCGAGCTACAAATTCAGCAACCGTCGTCTCCGCCAAATCTATGCCGACTACGTTTCGAAAGGTCTCTTCAAGGATTTGGAAGACGTTGTCGTGCTCACCCGCGTTGAGAACGACCGCCTCACCACTCGCATGGATGGCTTCTCCGGCATGGTCGTCCAGGAAGTCAATGGCACCAAAATCAAAACCCTCCGACAGTTTCACGAACTCCTGAACGCGCCCAATCCTCCCGAGTATCACGTGATCAAATTCAACGGAGCCAACCGCCCGCTCATCATTCCGTCCTCCGAAGTCCCGGCGGCACAAAAACGCATTATGTCGCAGGTCGGTATCACCAAAGCGGCACAACTTGATTAAACTCCTCATTCAAATTTCAAACAGAAACTCTGCTCCATGAAACAAGTCCTCTTTCTTACCCTGGTTCTTCTGCAGCCGCTCTTTGCAGCGCCGGAAGATTCTCTGGTTCGGATCAACTCAACGATCCAAACTTTCAGCGCCTCCCAACCATGGGAGAAAACCCCGCCCCGCTCGCGCCGGGGTTTGGGAGCCCTTCTTCCAGGCAATCGCATCCTGACGACAGCCGCCATGGCTGCCGATTCGATCTACATCGAACTTCAGTCGGCCGATAGCACCAAAACCGTTCCGGCCAAGGTGAGTGCCATTGACTACGAAGCCAATCTCGCTCTCCTTGTCCCCGATTCCGATCCCGGATTTCTCAAGGAACTCAAAGCAATCGAACTGGCACCTCCGGCGAAGCCGGGTGACGAAATCAACCTTCTCCAACTGGAAACCAATGGAGAGCCTCACGCCACCAATGGAACCATCCGCTCCATGGAACTCCTGAGCACCTTTGTCAACGGGCGTTTTTTCCTCTGCTACACCGTGAAGGCTTCCATGCAGACCTCGGGAAACTCCTTCACCCTGCCCGCCTATAGCGGGGACAAACTCACGGGCATCCTCACCAGCTACGACTCAAAGGACCAAATCAGCGATGTCATCTCGGTGGATATCATCTCGGCCTTCCTTAAAGATGCCTCCGATGGCAGCTACGAGGGCTTTCCAAGCCTCGGCGTCGGCGTCACCACCACCGAGGATCCCCACTTCCGTGGTTGGCTCAAACTCCCGGAGGATAAAGGCGGACTTTATGTCACCCGGATTCTCCCGGGAGGATCAGGCGACAAGGCAGGCCTCAAAAAAGGAGACGTCATATTAAGTGTCAGCGGCTTCCCCATCGACCGGCGGGGATACTTCAAGCACCCCGAATACGGCACCCTTTATTGGCCCCACCTCGTTCGGGGCGGCCCCGCCATGGGCGCACAGGTCCCCATCGAAATCCTCCGTGACGGTCAGCCCAGGAAAATCGAGGTCGCCTTGACGAAAGCGCCCCTTCCTCTCCTCCCGACCCATCGTCACGACGAAGCCCCCCCTTTCCTGATCAAGGGCGGACTCGTTTTCCAGGAGCTTTCAAAACCCTACCTTGAAGCTTTTGGCAAGGATTGGACGACCCGTGCCCCTCTCAACCTTCTCGACGTCCTCAGCAACCCGGAAGACTATGAAGAAGGTCGGCGTCGTGTCGTCGTCCTCACCCGTGTCGTCGCCACCGAAGCCACGATTGGCTACGATCGCCTTGGGAGTCAGATCATCAAATCCGTCAATGGCAAACCTGTCGCCGGGCTCCCGGAATTGGCTGCAGCCCTTGAAAAAACTCCCGCCAGTGGAATCCATATCATCGAAACTGACGAGGAACCCTATCAAGTCTTCCTCGACGAATATCTCTCCGATCAGGTCGACAGCGACTTACTCAAACGCGGCCTCCCGATGCTGAAGCGACTTTACGAGGTGAAGTAAATCTTCCCTGTTTTCTCTTTTTCCCAGACCCGGCCTCAACCTGAGCGCCGGGTTTTTTCACCCCCTGGAAACCGTGATCCCTCTTATCGGTTGGGGATTTTAAGGATCTGCTTGATTCCAATGACGTCGGACTTCAACCCATTCACCTTCTTGAGCGCCGATACCGAAACTTTATAGCGCCGAGCGATCGCGCTCAAGGTATCCCCTCTCGAGACGACGTGGGTTTTCATCTTGGGCTCGGGTTCTGCCACCGGCTCGGGCTTTGGCTCAACAACCGGCTCGGGTTCTGCCACCGGCTCGGGTTCTGCCACCGGCTCGGGTTCTGCCACCGGCTCGGGTTCTGCCACCGGCTCGGGCTCCGGATCAACCTCAGGCTCAGGTGCCGGCTCCACCAATCGCTCTGGTTGAGGATCTTCGGTCGTTTCGACCTCCCGCTCCACCATTTCAGGCTCAGCAGGCTCTACCGTACCCAAATCAGGTTCTACCGCGTCCTCGCCCCCGGTTTGGATACTTTCCTCTTCAGGCCCAAAATCGATGATCTCAGGTTCGGGAGCGAGTGGTCGGGGTTCCGGCGGCAAGCTGGGAACAGGGTCCGGCTTCGGCTTAACTTCCACGAGTGGAATGATCTCCGATCCAGTCGCACCAACCGACCGCAACATCACCAGTTGGTGGAGAGCCACTCCTGCGGAATTTGTGAAAACCTGCGAGTCATGCCTTTCAAATCCCGCTCTCAAGAGCGATATTTCCCTGTCAAAAAGCTCCCCTTCGGTTTGCCCCCAGGCAACCTCATATCGATCATACTTTTCGGCATCCAGAACCTCCGTGATTGCGCGATACTGATTCGCGCCTCCATGAAGCCTGCCTTGCACGGACGAGAAGAACTGACCGGGCTTGAGGCGCTCCATTTCGAACTGTAATCCGGCCTTGCTATACCAATCCGAATAGTTCGCATTATGGGCCAATTCGGTCGTGGTATCAGCCCCACCAGCCCTCCCTTTTGGTTCCTCTTTTTGATCACAGGAGACCAGAAGGGCCGCCAGACTGAAAACGAAAGATGCTTTACCAAAAGGAGTTTTTTTCATGTGGAAGTGGAGGATTCCGACCGCCGGCTTAGAACGACCAGCTAGCCTTGAGTGGGAAGGTATCATTCCTCTCCCCGGATGAGAAGCGCCCAATGTAGCTTGTGCCCAGATCCAA
>CALFSW010000007.1 GCA_937916505.1 uncultured Verrucomicrobiales bacterium
ACCAACACCGCCTTCCATCCTTCCGACGGAAGCATCTATCTCGCCGACGGCTACGGCGCCCATTGCATTCACCGTTATGACGCCGCCGGTCGCTACCTCGCCACCATCGGCAAGCCCGGAAAGGGTGACGGCGAATTCAATCTCCCCCATGGTCTCTGGATCGACAGTCGTAATCCCAAGTCCCCGACCCTCTGCGTGGCCGACCGCGCCAACAGCCGCCTCCAATGGTTCGACCTCGATGGCAAGCATCTCAAGACCCTCGCCGAGCCTTTCATCCTTCCCGCCAATGTCGACGTCTACAAGGACCTCATGCTCATCCCCGACCTCTCGGCCCGACTCACCCTTCTCGACAAGGATGACAAAGTCATCCATCTCGCCAATGACGACGAATGGCGCAAGCAAGTCACCGCCGGTGGTAACAAAATGCGCTCCAAACCTGAGAAGTGGGTCGATGGAAAATTCGTTCACCCGCATGACGCCTGCTTCGACAAGGAGGGGAATATCTTCGTCGCCGAATGGGTCGCGACCGGCCGCGTCACCAAGCTGAAAAAGGTCTAAATCTCGCATCGCGCCTCAACATCCCGTTGGCACTCAAACCAGCCCCACGCACCGCGTGGGGTTTTTCACACCCACACGTCTGCTGAAGGCGAACCTCATAACTCCTACTCGACCGCCCCCGCTTTCACTTCGGCGACAGACAAGCCCATCCCCTCTTGCTTCCACCATTCAAGATTCGTGGTTGTGATCAGCTTTTGCGCACTCCCGGGCAGGAGCTCCATCAGGGCATTTCTCCTTTTGGGATCAAGCTCACCAAAAATATCATCGATCAAGTAAAGCGGCTCTCGATTGCCGAGTTCCCGCAGAACTTCCCCCTGCGCCAACTTGAGAGCCAGAGCCACCGTTCGCTGTTGTCCTTCACTTCCGAAATCTTTCGCCGATCGGTTGGCAATCATCAGCTTCACATCATCGCGATGCGGTCCGGCCAAGGTCACCCCCCGCCTCGTCTCCGAATCCTCAACCTCCGCAAAGTGAGCCTCCAAATCTCCTTTTGACCGATCGACATAGCTCATCGCAAGCTCCTCCCTCTCCCCGCTGATCACCTTCTGGTTTTCCGCCGCACAGGGCACGAGCCGCTCACACAGTTCTTTCCTCAGCCGGATCATCTCGCTGCCATGCTCGATCAACAGCCGCGTATAAGCCGTCACCACCCCTTCCCCTGCTGAGTAGGACTTTAAGTAGCGATTCCTCGCGCTCAGCGCCTTGCGATAACGCACCCAATGATTGCGATACCCGGCATCAATCTGCGTCGCGATAAAATCGAGAAAACGACGACGACTCTCGCCCCCGCCCCGCACCAAATCGAGATCCTCGTTCCCCATCCAAACCACCAACCCGCTCTCGGCGAGATAGTCACGGCGAGAAGAAACCTCTTCTCCGTCGGACTTCAATGCCAGCCCTTTCCGGTCCCCGCGCACCTGCAGGGTTCGCCCCCATGCCTCCCCGGAAATCCCGAAACCCTCCGCCCCTTCCCGAATCAATTGCTTCGTCTGACGCGCCCTCGGCGATTGCAATCTTAACAAAAGACACACCGCTTCCAGAAGAGAGGTTTTCCCCTGGGCATTCTCTCCCACAAAAATTCTCCCCGCAGCATCCAGCGACAACGACGCCTCTTCGAAGCATCGAAAATCCACCAGGCGCAAGCTCTCTATCACGCCCGACCATCCTCTTCAAAACAATCAATGGCAACGAACAAGGTGAAGAATCCGGCATCAATTCCCTCCACTGGCTCAAGAAAACCCAAAACAAGGACGGCTCCTGGCATGGGGCTCTGCGTGAGAATCCTCTCCGGATTGTCAAAAAACCTAAAAACCCTCATTTCCTGCCCAATTTCCCTAATTTTTTCTCCAGGTCCAGCGTTTCGCTTCATGAAAACAGTGGATCTCTTCGCTGGCCAAACAGTATTTTGATCAGTAATTTGGTTTTCAACACAAAATAATCATCCCCTTTCTCCTAAGAAATCATGAGCTTACACGCCCAACTCTCCCCGGAAGCCCAAGCCCGCCTCGCGGCCCAAAAGCGGACCTCAACCATCACCAGTTTGATCATCGCCCTTCTTCTGATGGTCCTCGTTGGTGTGATTCTCATGATTATCGCGATGGCCAGCAACGTGAAGGCCATTCCGCAGATCATCAGCTACAACGGCTCTCCCGAATCTGACGACCCGCTTCAACAAAAAAAGGTGCAGACCCAAATCGAGCGCAAGCCCGCCGCGCCTTCTTCTTCCATGTCGAAGGTGATCGCTGCCAATACCACTTCTCCGACCGCCATTCCGGTTCCTGAAATCGATGTTCCAGAGCCCAGCACCGACTTCGGTGACGGCAATGACTTTGGTGACGGATGGGGTGACGGCGATGGTGCCGGTGCCGGTGGTGGCTTCGGAAACATTCCGACTGCCATGAAAAAGCGTTGTTCCAAGGCAGACCGCCTTCAGCGCCTCACTTCAAACGGTGGCATCGAAAAGTGTGAAGACGCTGTTGTGGAATCCCTCCGTTGGTTGAAGGAAACCCAAAATAAGGACGGCTCTTGGTGCAGTCAGCACACAGTTGGCATGACTGGTCTCGCTCTTCTGGCCTATCTCGGCCACTGCGAAACCGCTCAGTCCGAAGAATTTGGAGAAACTGTCCTCTCCGCCATGACCTTCCTCATCGATAAGGCCATGAAGAACAACGGCAAACTTGGCACCGACTTTAAAGACAACCACTGGTGCTACGAGCACGGTATCGCCGTTTATGCCCTCGCTGAAGGCTACACCCTCTGCGTGAAGTCCTTTGGTGAAAACATCAACCAGCTCGAAGACGCTGTCATGGCTTCCGGACAGTTCATGATCAACAGCCAGCACAAAGGTGGTGGATGGGATTATGCTTACAGCGAGGACAGCGCCCGCGGCGGTGACGTCTCCATCGTCGGATGGCATCTCCAGGCTCTCAAGGCCTGTAAGTTCACCGGACTTGATTTCAAGAATCTCACCAAGTGCTACAAAAAAGGCCTCGATTACGTCGAGCGCATGCAAATGGCCAGCGGCGCCATCGGTTACGCCAGCCCTAACTTGCACGCTGGTTCCGACGGAACAACTCTCGCCGCAGTTGGTGCACTCTGTCACCAAATCTGGAAAACATCTGCCACCAAGGTCGCCCGCAAGGCCGTCCGCTACATGGACAAGGAAATGAAGTTCGATTGGAACACGGAAGACGCAGACCTCTACGGCCACTACTACGCGGTCCAGTGCATGATCAATAACGGAGGCCCCGAGTGGGAGCGTTACAACAAGCTCTTCCGCGACCAGGTCCTCGACAACCAAAATAAAGACGGTTCCTACAAGGACGTTGGTGGTGGAGCCAAGGTCAAAGCCGTTGCCGGTAGCTTCGCTGGTGCAAGTGCGTTCTCGAAACACTACCGCACCTGCCTCGCAACCCTCATGCTTGAGTCCTACTACCGCTTCCTCCCTGCCACCGGAGCGAAACAGTAGCACCTTGAAATTCTTCGATTTTCTCAAAGCCGCTCACCAAATGGTGAACGGCTTTTTTTAGGTCATGACGCCGGAGTCAATTTCCAAACGGATCGGCGTGGCACCCTGCGCACCGGCTCTTAATATCGAAAGTGCCGCCGCCTGATTCGCAAAGCGGATGGCGTCACCAAGCTCCCTCCCCTCGGAAAAGGCCACCGCAAATGCCCCCGCAAAAGTGTCCCCTGCTCCCACCGTATCCACAGGAGTCACCTCCGGCGGCTCACATTCCAGAACTTCCCCGGTCGTATCAATTGCCAGAGTGGCTTTCGAACCCTGGGTCACAATGAGAATTTGAATTCCCAATCGATCCAAAAGGGATAATTCCAGCCTCCACCCGGAATCCCCCACCAGCGCAGCCATTTCGTGCTCGTTCAAAATGAGGACATCGCAGGGAAAATCCCTCGTGTTGAATGAATCATGCCACGGAGATGGATTGATGATCGTCGCGATCCCATATTGCCGCGCAAGCCGGCAGGCGTGAACGGTGGTCTCAAAAGGAATCTCCATTTGCAGGAGAAGAATTCCGGCCTCGTCAAAGAGGTCACGATGCCGGTCCAGATCAGCCGGTCTCAAGGCATGATTGGCTCCCGGATTGATGATGATGAAGTTTTCTCCCGAATCCTCCACCCCGAGAAACGCCGACCCTGTCGGATGATCAGCGCTCGAAATCATTCCCTCCGGAGAGATTCCATTCACCTCGAAATGATCGCGATAAGCTTCGCCCGCATCGTCATCGCCCAAACACGCCAGAAAGGCCACCTCCCCTCCTGCACGTTTGACCGCAAATGCTTGATTGGCCCCCTTCCCTCCAAATGAAACCAACGAAGACCCTGCAATCGCAGTCTCTCCCCGACCCGGAAGCGAAGAAACAAAAAGAGTGTGATCCAGGCAAAGGGACCCAACAACGAGAATAGACATGGCTCAAGCTTCCTCCGATTCGAACTTACTCGCCATCAACCACAGTCCGTCGGATAACCGGTTCAAGAAGACCCTCAGATCCTTCGAGGCAATTCCATCGTCAACCATCCAGGTTCGTCGCTCCGCCCGCCGCGCCACCGTGCGGGCAAGATGCACCCTCGCCGCGAGCTCTCCTCCGCTCGCTCCGGGTCGAAGCCAACCTTTAAACTTCTGCTCTTTCTCAACCTCACCGCTCCATTCTTCCATCCAGCGAATTTCCTCCGGCCCGATCCTGCCAAACCCTGAGTTTTCGTATTCAACCTCTTTTCCCGCTGGCGTTGCCAATTCCCCCATCAGCGTGACCAACAATTTCTGAATCCGGTCCACGATCCCGGCAGCCTCGCCATCCATTGCCACCCGGGCCAGTCCCAAGGCGGCATTCAATTCATCCACCGCGCCCAAAGCCTCAATCTGGGGATCTCCTTTCCCTACTTTTCCTCCAAACAAAAGATCGGTGAATCCTTCGTCTCCCCTTTTCGTCGTAATACT
Source organism: uncultured Verrucomicrobiales bacterium (assembly GCA_937916505.1). GTDB lineage: Bacteria > Verrucomicrobiota > Verrucomicrobiia > Verrucomicrobiales > Akkermansiaceae > SW10. Next base: position 5,012 of record CALFSW010000007.1, read on the forward strand.
CATACCGGGGCAAACTTTCCTCTTTCCAAGGCCCCCGTCCACAACGAAACTCAAACCAATGCAACGTCGTCATTTTATCCACTCGTCAATTGCCGCCCTCACCGGAACCGCCCTCGCCGATCACCACGGCAAGCACAGCACCAAGGCAGAGGATCTTTTTAACATCTCACTCGCCCAATGGTCCAATCACCGCGCCCTCAAAGGAGGAAAGATGACCAACATGGAATGGCCCGCGTTCACCAAAAAAACCTACGACATTCTCGCCCTTGAGTACGTCAATCAATTCTTCAAAGACAAGGCCGGGGACATGAAGTATCTCGGCGAACTGAAGAAGCGCGTTTCCGACCTCGGCATGACCAACGTCCTGATCATGATCGATGGTGAAGGACACATCGGGGCCGGTTCCGATCAGAAGCGTCAAAAGACGATCGACAACCATAAGAAGTGGGTCGAAGCGGCCAAGTTCCTGGGCTGCCACTCCATCCGTGTCAACTCACACGGTGAAGGCAAGGACGATGCCGAAAAGGCCGCCAACTGCGTCAAGGGTCTCACCGGACTCTCCACCTTCGCCGAAGATCATCAGATTAACGTCATCGTCGAGAACCACGGTGGCCTCTCGTCCAACGGCGCCTGGATGGCCCGGGTCCTCAAAGACGTCGGCCTCGACAACTGCGGCTCCCTTCCCGACTTCGGAAATTTCCACGGGTACGACCGCTACAAGGGACTCGAAGAACTCATGCCCTTCGCAAAAGGGGTCTCTGCCAAGTCCCATGACTTCGATGACAAGGGCGAAGAGACCAAGACCGACTTCAAAAAGGCCCTTGGCATCATGCTCAAGCACAAATACCACGGCTACGTCGGAGTCGAATACGAAGGCGGCAAACTCTCCGAAGACGACGGCATCAAGGCGACCAAGAAGCTCCTCGTAAAATCCCGTGCCGCGCTCCACGCCGGGACGAAGAAGTAAGCTCCCGGATTCTCTCTTTCACAAAGCCGCCCACCGAAAATTGGGCGGCTTTTTTTTCTCCATGTATCCATTCCTTTTTGCCTCCTGCTATCTCATCACTTTTTTCCTCTTTTCCGGCATTCTTCACGTGTTTCGAAAGTGCGGATGGACCAAATCTTACCGCAGCCTGGATCACGACCGGCTGGATCCCTCTCATCATCGCTCTGGCGCTCTCAAAAAGGCTCTACAACGCGAAAAAAAGCACTCAATCTGGATCTGGCACCCAGAGAGTTATCGCAAACTTTCCCCGTGGCTTTTTTGAAACATTCCCTCCTGTTTCAATCGTCTAATTAACATGAGGTTCCGGATTTCCTTTCCCAAGCCCCTGATGGGCTTCAGCTGAAACCCGTCCTCTCCCGCCTCAACTTCTTCTCCATGTTTATTTCACCGTTAAAACACGCCAAAAACCGGTCGGGAACCCTTCTCCTCGCCTCCCTTCTTTTCGTTCCGTCCATACTCCGGGCATTGCCCGTGGCCAACGACGACAGCTTTTCAGGGAATGAAGACGAGCCCCTGATCATCTCGAGCGGCGGCACCTTGGTCGAAGCCAACTTTGAATCAGCTCCTCCAGTTCTGGAAAACACCTGGGAATATCTCGATCGTCTTGAGAACGAGAATGGCGCGAATCACGGGTATCCTCTCGATGGCACTTCCAATGACTGGAACTCACCACAGTTTGATCCCGCCACCTCATCAATCGGCCCATGGACTTCCGGGGCAACCCCTCTCCAGGGAGGAGTCATCGACGGCTTCCCGCCCGGGACCCCTGACGTCCTCTTTGGGCTGGCGGCGGCTGGCAATGGCGAGAACCTCGTCACGACCTACCTCTTCCGGCAGGAGTTTAACCTGACCGGTGCGCAAGCAGTTGAAGCCAACTGGGAACTCAACTATCTCGTGGACGATGGAGCCATCATCTACATCAACGGCACCGAGGTCTACCGCACCCCAAACATGCCGGCAGGAGCAGTCGCGACGACGACCTTGTGCGAAAACGGAGACGAAATCACCGCCGCCTCGGCCCAGCTCAATCTCTCCGGGATCATCCTTGCAGGATCTAATACCATCGCGGTGGAAGTTCACCAGACAACGCTGACAAGTACAGATGCTGGTTTTCAATTGAATCTCGTCCCTGTTTCCACCTCCGCTTCGGGTGGCTTCAGTTATTTGGACGATGCCTTCAACGGCACCTCCCGCCCCAATAATGCCATCGGGAATATCGAACCCTCCGGCGGCTTCACCGGCGGAGGACTCTTCGTCCAGGTCGGAGGACGCCTTTTCAATAATCAATCGACCTCGGGAGGATGGTCACGCCAATTCAATCTCGATTCTGCCGCGACCGCGACCGTCAGCTTCCGATATCGCCTCACCTTCTCCGACGGTTATGAAGATGACGAATATGGCGAAGCTCTCTTCGAAGTAAACGGGGTCCGCTACGGCAACGATATCGAGAACTCGCTCGCTCGCTTCCGTGGTGACGGAAACGGTGGGGGCGGAGAAGATGACTCCGGCTGGCAAGTCGCCTCGTTCGACATCCCTCTCGCGGAAGGAGACCACACCATGGTTCTCGGCGCCTTCTCCAGCAAGTCCACCGCGGACGGAGAAGACACCAGAACTTGGTTCGACGATATTGAAATCAGCATCCCCGCCACCGGAGGGGGCGTCCTTGTCAATGACACCGGCGATTCTCCTGTCGCCATTCTTCAATCCGGCCCCACTCATGGCACTCTCAATCTGAACGAAGACGGATCCTTCACCTATCAGCCGGCCCTCAACTATCACGGTCCCGATTCCTTCATCTACGTTGCCCGCGACCCCAGCGGCTTTTCCAATGATGCCACGGTCACTCTCACCATCAACCCCGTCAACGACGCCCCGGTCTCTCAAGCGGACACCTATGCCGGTGCCGAGAATCAAACGACCATCCAATCGGCTCCGGGAGTTCTCGCAAACGATACCGACATTGAAGGCGGCCCCCTCTCGGCCGTTCTCGTGACCGACGTTTCAAACGGAACCCTCCAACTCAACACAAACGGCTCATTCGCTTACACGCCCGAAGCTGGATTTTTTGGCACGGACACGTTCACCTATCGTGCCAGTGACGGAGATCTCGTTTCGGTGCCTGTTTTGGTCATATTGGAGGTCGCTCCGATCAATGACCCTCCAATTGCGGTCAACGACAATTACACCACCGTGGAAAACAGTCCGATTGCCATCACCGTGACCAGCGGCGTCGAGCAGGTCGTTTTTTCCTCCGACTTCAATGCCGCTAATCTCCCCTTGGCAATCTCCGGAAGCGGGTCACTCGCTTCAGTCCAGGGTTTCGACGGACGCGGACCCGGGGGAAACTCCTTTGACGGACAGTTTCTCCACAACCCCTCAACCGGGAACCCCGCCGCGGCAACGACGCTCACTCTCACCGGCCTCCCTCCCCACAACACCCTCAGCCTCCGCTTTCTTCTGGCCATCATCGACTCGTGGGATGGCAACAATGACAACTTCGTGGTGACTCTCGATGGAGCAGAGGTCTTCAATCAAACTTTTAATAGCAGTGGTAACCAGAGCTTCCCCTACCCCACCGGATCACTGATTTTTCGGGATGAACATGCGGCCTTTGGAGATGGCGACAACAACTTTCGCGACGGTGCCTATGACATGTCCCGCGTTCCGCAATTCCGTGATATTCCACACACCGCTTCCACCGCCACCATCACCTGGTTTGCCTCCGGAAACAACTGGGGTGGTGGCGACGATGAATCCTGGGCCATCGACAATCTGGAAGTGAGCGTCTCCGCCGCACCGGTTGAAACGCTCGTGGCGGCCGGTGCCACCTGGTCCTATCTCGACGACGGATCCGATCAAGGATCAGCCTGGCGCAACTTCGGATTCAATGACGGATCCTGGGAGTCCGGCCCTGCCCAGCTTGGTTACGGTGACGGCGACGAAGCGACCGAAGTTGGATTCGGTGGCGACGCCGGCAACAAATACATCACCACCTACTTTCGCCATACTTTTAGCGTAACCGATGCCGACCAATTTGGAGACCTTGTAGTCGGTTTCATCCGCGATGATGGAGGAGCGGTTTATCTCAACGGCACCTTGATCGCCCTCGATAATTTGGATCAGAACGCTTCGTCCTCGACACTTGCCAATACCAATTCCGGCCTCACTGCCGAAAACACCTGGAACGAATTCACGGTTCCGGAGGGGCTTTTAATCGAGGGAACAAATCTTCTCGCAATCGAGATCCACCAGGATGCCCTGAGCAGCAGCGACATCAGTATGGATGCCTATCTCCTTGGCAAACGTGTCGCCAGCGCCGGGGTCCTCGCAAATGACACCGACCCGGAAAACGATTCCCTCATCGCCGGGCGACTCACCAATCCCCAACATGGAACCCTTGCTTTCAATCCCGACGGAACCTTCCTTTACATCCCGAACGTCAACTACGAGGGAGTCGACTCCTTCACCTACCGCGTCACCGATGGCGAATTCATCTCCGATCCAGCCACCGTCACCCTGACGATGACCAGCGGCCCGGGCGACTTCCCCGTCACGACCCCGGACACCTACGCGGCAACCGAAGACACCGCACTCATTATCACTGCCACCACCGGCGTCCTTCAAAATGACTCCGACCCCGATAGCCCGACCCTCACCGCAACTGTCGAAAACGAACCCACCAACGGCTCTCTCGCCCTGACCGGCGGAGGCGGTTTCACTTACACCCCTGCCCTCAACTATTCCGGCACCGACACCTTCACCTATCGTGCGAGCGATGGCATCAACTTCAGTCAGGCGGAAACAGTCACGATTAGCATCGCTCCCGTCAATGATCCCCCCTCGGGGGCACCAGACGATCATCTGATCTCCCCCGGAGTGACTCTGACCACCTCGATCTCGAGCGGAGTGCTTTCCAATGACAGCGATCCCGACTCACCCACCCTCACCGCAATTCTCGTCGAAAACGTAAACTCCGGCGTTCTGAACCTCGCCCAAGATGGTTCCTTTTCCTACACTCCAAGCGCAGGATTTTCCGGGAAAGATTCTTTCACGTATCAAGCGAGTGACGGAACACTCACCTCGGGGCCGGTGACAGTCTCGATTCAAGTCAACGCGCCGCCCCTCGCGATCGATGACAACTATGTCACCACTGAGGATTCTCCTCTCATCAAGTCAGCAAGTGAAGGACTTCTCGCCAACGACCAGGACCTCGACATCCTGACCACAATCCTCATCAGCGAGCCCAGCAACGGAAGCCTCTCTCTGAGTCTCGACGGATCCTTCATTTATGTGCCCGTGGGGAATTTTGATGGAACCGATCGCTTCACCTACCGCGCCAGCGACCCTTTTCAGAATTCAAATCTCGCGACCGTAAGCATCACGATTGCCCCTGTTAACGATGCTCCCGGCACCAGAAACGACTCCTACGAAACCGGCGTAGACCAAATCCTCTCAATCAACGCTGCCAGCGGAATTCTGGCCAATGACCTCGACGTCGACAGCCCTGGCATCACCGCCGTCCTTGTGAAGGATGTCTCGGAAGGAACCCTCACTCTCTCACCGGATGGTTCATTCACCTACGAACCAGCACCTGGGTTCACCGGCAAAGATTCTTTCATCTATCAAGCCAGTGATGGTCGGGATGAGTCCGGCGAAACCACGGTAGAAATCGACATCCAATCAGCCTCCGGCAATATCGTGATCAACGAAATCATGTTCCACCCCTCCAGCGGGAGTGACCTTGATGAGTTTATCGAACTCACCAACATCGGAACCACTGCGATATCCCTCAATGGATGGCAATTCACCAACGGCATCGATTTCACCTTCCCGGACATCACCCTTCCCCCCGGCGAATTTTTGGTCATCGCAGCCGACACGGTCTCGTTCGAAACCACCTACGGAGTCCTTCCAAATGTCATTGGCAACTGGACCGGACAGCTCAGCAATAGTGGCGAACGGATCGTCCTCACAGATGCCGCGGGAGAGGACGCGGATGAAGTTCGCTACCACGACCAGGGTGATTGGGCGATTCGTCAAAGGGTGAATGTTGGCAATGAAAACGGCTGGTCCTGGCTCTCCGCCGCCGATGCCGGAGGAAGTTCCCTCGAACTGATCAATCGGAAACTCACCAACAAGCAGGGACAAAACTGGACCTCGAGCACTGGAAACACCCCCACTCCATCCGCTCAAAACTCGACGGCGCAGGAGAACACCGCCCCCTTCATTCTCGACGTGGAACACTTCCCGCCAGTCCCGACTTCAACAGACCCCATCGGGATCGTTGCCGAGCTGAAGGACGAAAACAACGCAATCATTGGAGGCACCCTTCACTATCGCGTCAGCGCTCAAAACCCCGGTCCCTTTCAGACCGCAACGATGCTGGACGACGGATACAATTGCGATTCCGAGGCCGGCGATGGCATCTACGGATTCATGCTTCCACCCCAGCCAAATGGCACCGTCATTGAGTTCTATATTGAATCAAGCGATGGCACCAATACCCGAACCTGGCCCGCTCCCGCAAGCAACGGCCAAACCGCAAATGCCCTCTTCCAGATCGATAACGAGGCCAACACTTACGATCACGCATTTTACCGCATTATCATGCCGGTCCCCGAACTCAATCAATGGCGCGGGATCAGACGTCAAAGCAATGCCATGATGAATGCCACCGTCATCCTAAATGACGGTTCCGGACCAAAAATCCGTTATCTTGCCGGAATGCGTGTCCGTGGTGCCGGCAGCAGAAATCACACTCCGGTCCCCATGCGTGTCGCCCTTCCACGGGACAACGAGTGGAACAACATGACCCGGATGAACCTCAACACCAAGTTCACCTACCTGCAGTTTCTCGGGATGAAACTCTTTCAGGCTTCCGACATGCGGGCGCCCGACACCTACCGCGTCGAGGTTCGCATCAATGGAGGAAACATCGCCCGGGGTGATGGCTTTGACTACGGCTCGATGGTTCACGTTCAACCACTTTCCGGTGAATTCATCGACGACAAATTCGCAACCGATGACGGAGGAAATCTCTACAAAAAAGTCCGCCCGGATCGCGAGTTTCGCTGGCGGGATGGCAACGTCGGGGACTACGAAAGCGACGGCTGGAGCAAGCAAACCAACGGCAGCGAAAATGACTGGAGCGATCTCGATGAGATGCTGCGCGTCATGAACAATGCGTCCGGAGATCCCGACTACCTCGACCAGATCGAAGCCGTTGCCGATGTCGATCAATGGATGAAGTGGTTTGCCGCCATGGCCATCCTCGCCAATGGAGAGACCAATGTCAGCAATGGTGCGGACGATGACTACTCCATGTATCGCGGAGCCAACGATCCTCGCTTCGTCTTTATTCCTCACGATCTTGATACCATCCTCAGCATTGGCGACGGCAGCAGAAATACAAATCCGCGGCATACCCTCTTCGACATGCTCGAAGATGGTGATGTTCTCGATCCCTTCGTCCCGTTTTTCACCCACCCGGATATCATTGACCGTTACTATCTGGCGCTCCGGAAACTCCTGCAAACGACCTTCTCAAAGCAGGAGTTTGACGAACTGCTAGACAACAACCTCACCGACTGGGTTCCCACCGCCCAAATTGAACAAATGCGCGACTTCATGGACGCGCGACGGAACTTCATCGAGGGAGAAATCACTCCGGTCATCGGTCCTCCCGACGCCCTTCCCCTCGCCACCAGCAATGGCACCTTTGAATCCCCGCACGGTGATCTCTACATCAGCGAAGTTCTCGCAATCAACAACGGCACTCTGAATGTCGATGGCTCCTACCCTGACGCCATCGAACTCCACAACGCCGGTCCGGTTTCCCTCAACCTCGAAGGTCTGAGCCTTTCCGACGACCCTCTCTTGCCAAATCGCTTCGTCTTCCCGGCGGGAACTGAAATTCCTGCAGGAGAATATTTCGTCGTTTGGGGAGGAAATGCCCAACCCACTCCCGGTCTCTACACCGGCTTCAATTTGGATGGGCAGGGTGAAACGGTCACCTTGTATAATTCCGCTGATAACGGCGGGGACATCCTCGACTCCATTACTTTTGGAATCCAAGCACCCGACTACTCCATTGGTCGCGCCGGAGCTGGCGACACCACCTGGCAACTTTGTCAGCCGACTCTGGGGGAAGTGAATCAAAGTGTCTCTCTCGGTGATCCCTCCCGACTCAGTATCAACGAATGGCTTTCCCAGGATGAGAGTGTCTTTGAAGAAGAGTTCATCGAACTCTACAATCCAACAGCCCAACCCATCGCGCTGGGGGCACTCGTCATCAGTGACGAACCTGTCAACTACCCCGACAAGCACTCGCTCAAGGAACTCAGCTTCATTGCTCCGGGCGGTTTCTCAATCCTCACGCCCAAAGGAGGATCAGCCAACCCTGCCCGGGCAAATGAACTCCCCTTCCGTCTCGCTTCTGAAAACGAATGGATCTCCCTGCGTGGCTCAAATGGAGTGGTGATCGACCAGGTCCACTTCGTCAACCAACCGGCCGATATCTCACGAGGCCGGAGACCCGATGGAAGCGCAGCCTATCATAACTTCGTCGTTCCCACGCCCGGCTATTCCAATTCGGCACCACTTCTGAATGAGGAACTCCTCCTCCAAAACCTCCGCATCAGCGAAATCATGTATGACCCGCTGGGAGGATCGGATTACGAATTCATCGAGCTGGAAAACATTGGCACCGAACCCATCAATCTTGCCGGTGTCCGCTTTACCGAAGGCATCCGCTTCGATTTCCCCAACCTCATTCTCCAACCCGGTGAATTTGTCCTCCTCGTTCAAGATCGCGGTCAGTTCGAAACCCTCTACGGCAACGACCTCAACATTGCCGGGGAATATGACGGCAAGCTTGACAACGGTGGTGAACGCATTCGTCTGGAGGTATCCAGCATCAACGCCGGTATCCATGACTTCGAATACGACGACTGGTTCCCCGCTGCCGATGGTGCCGGATTCTCTCTCGAATTCGCCAACACCTCCCTCCCGTCCTCAGCGTGGCAGGATAAGCAAAGCTGGGCCCCAAGTCTTGCCATCAATGGAACCCCCGGCAATTCGGGATCGTTCTCGATCAAGCCCTTTGAGAAGGAGGTCCTTGACCTCTCCGAAGAACTCACCATCACTCCAACGATCTCCTTCGGCTCCTTCAGCCCGGCGTCCGTCACTTTCCAATGGTCGTCCGTCGATGGTCCTGCTCCAGTCATTTTCTCCGACCCCGGAGATGCGAACACCTCAATCTCGTTCGAAAGCCCCGGAGTTTACACCGTTCGACTCGAAGCCTCCGCATTTGGCTCCAACTACGGACAGGAAATGATGATCACAGTCTACGATTCCTATGCCGACTGGATCACCCGCAACTTTGGTTCCGAGATCCCGGGACAAACGGGCAAGGAAGACGACCCCGACGGAGATGGCATCTCCAACCTTTTTGAATTTGCGCTCATGATGGATCCCACTTTGGCCGACTCCGAACTCTTCCCCGTGCCTGCCTACGACCCTGCCGACAATGCCCTCGCGGTCAACTTCACCAGGAACTCCCTCAACCCCACCAAATTCGCTCTGGTCGTTGAAGTCTCATCCGATCTGAAAAACTGGCAGGCCGGATCTTCGGCGGTCACCGAGACGGTCCTCACCACCATGAATGGCATTCAGACCCTTCGCGCCGTTGATCAAACAACCGCTTCCGCGGCCAGAACCCGCTTCATGCGCCTCAGAGTCATTGGCCGGGACGGCGTCATTTCAGATGACGCCCCTAAAATCCTCAGCATCACCAACGCTCAGGATCTTCCGACCATCACCTTCACCAGTCAGTTCGGCCTAAGCTACCAGCTCGAATACACCGCCGACCCAAGAGAAGGCTGGATTGCCATCGGAGCCCCCCTCGTTGCCACCTCGGAACAGTCCACCTTGATCGACACCACCGGAACGGCCGACCGCCTCCGCCTCTACCGCATTTTGCGGCTCCCCTAAGATTCCCCCCACTTCGAATCCACCGGACGAACTCCACTCCGGATTCCAAAGACGCGAAATCCCTCAGCCCCCTCTACTTATTCACATTCGTAGTTTCACCTCAGCAAGACACTTGTTCTCCCCCTTCGATTGACTACCCTCGCGGCTTCTCCGCCATGCACCGTCTTTTCGTCGAAAAAACCGCCACCTTTGCCAACGAGTCCGCCCACCTCATTGCCGATCTCCGCAATAACCTCGCCATCGACACCATCGAGTCGGCCCGCATCGTCCAGCGATACGACCTCGATGGCCTGACCGACGGCGAATTCGCCAAGGCCTCCCGACTCATTCTCTCCGAGCCTCAGGTCGAGACCTCTTCCTCCGACCTTTCTCTCACCTCCGAAGAATCCGCCTTCGCGGTCGAATTCCTCCCCGGCCAGTTCGACCAACGTGCCGATTCCGCCGCCCAATGCGTCCAGATCCTCACTGGCAAGGACCGTCCTTTCGTCTCCTCCGCCCGCATCATTATTCTTAAAGGAACCCTCTCTGACGACGAACTCGCTGAGATCAAGAAATACCTCATCAACCCCGTCGACTCCCACGAGGTCTCCGTCACCGACGACTTCCAGCGCACCGGCTCCCCCGAGCCCAAAGACGTCGCCATCCTCGAAGGCTTCAACCGCAAATCTGAAACGGACTTCGACGCCTACCGCAGCGAACTCGGTCTCGCCATGTCGACCGCCGACCTCGTCCACACCCAAAAATATTTCAAAAGCGAAGAACGCGATCCCACCATCACCGAGCTCCGCATGCTCGACACCTACTGGTCGGACCATTGCCGCCACACCACCTTCATGTCGAAGATAGCCAAGGTGACCTTCGACGAAGGCACCGAGGTCATCGAGGACACTTACAAAACCTACCTGCAAACCCGCGACGAAGTATACGGGCCCGACACCGGACGCCCCGTCACGCTCATGGACATCGCTTTGATGGGCATGAAGGAACTCCGCAAATCCGGCGAGCTCGACAACCTCGAAGTCTCCAACGAAATCAACGCTGCTTCCATCGTAGTCTCCGGAGACGATGACCAGGAATGGCTCGTTCAATTTAAGAACGAAACCCACAACCACCCCACCGAGATCGAACCCTTTGGCGGAGCCGCCACGTGTCTTGGAGGTTGCATCCGCGACCCCCTTTCTGGACGCTCCTACGTCTACCAGGCGATGCGGGTCACCGGCGCCGCCGATCCCCGCACCCCTTACGACGAAACCATCCCCGGGAAACTTCCCCAGCGAAAGATCTGTCAGGAATCCGCCCACGGTTATTCTTCCTACGGAAACCAAATCGGCCTCGCCACCGGCAAGGTCTCGGAAGTTTACCACCCCAACTACGCCGCCAAGCGCATGGAAATCGGAGCCGTCGTCGCGGCCGCTCCCCGTAAAAACGTCTTCCGCGGCGGCCCTGAAAACGGAGACTACATCCTTCTGATTGGCGGACGCACCGGACGCGATGGCGTCGGCGGCGCCACGGGTTCTTCCAAAGAACACACCGATGACGCCCTCGATAACTCAGCCGAGGTTCAAAAAGGCGACGCTCCCACCGAGCGAAAAATTCAACGCCTCTTCCGCAACCCGGAACTCGCGCCCAAGATCAAAATCTGCAACGACTTCGGAGCAGGAGGCATTTCCGTCGCCATCGGAGAAATCGCCGACAGCCTCGAAATCAATCTCGATGCCGTCCCAAAGAAATACGACGGCCTCGATGGCACCGAACTCGCCATCTCCGAATCCCAGGAGCGCATGGCCATCTGCGTCGATCCTTCCGAGGTCGATTACTTCATCGCCGAATCCGACAAGGAAAACCTCGAGTGCGTCCACGTCGCAACCGTCACTGACAGCGGTCGCCTTCGCATGACCTGGCGCGGTAAGATCATCGTCGATCTCACCCGTGAATTCCTCGACACCAACGGCGTCCAGCAGGAAGCCACCATCCACGTCGAAAACGTTGGATCAGAAAGCCCCCTTGGTTGCACCGCTTTCGAAAGCTTCGAAGATGCTCTCGGCGACCTCAACATCGCTTCCCAAAAAGGCCTCGGCGAAATGTTCGACGCCTCGGTTGGCGCCGGCACCGTCCTCGCCCCCTTTGGCGGGAAACACCAGCGCACCCCGGTTGAGGCCATGGTCGCAACACTTCCCTTTCTGGAGGGCCACAGCACCATCTGCACTCACATGTCATGGGGCTTCAATCCCAACATCGCCACCTGGTCGCCCTTCCACGGAGCCGCCTACGCCGTCACCGAATCGGTCTGCCGTTCCGTCGCCTCAGGGGCCAAGCTCAGCGACATCCGACTCACCTTGCAGGAATACTTCCCGAAACTCGGCGATGATCCTTCACGCTGGGGCCTGCCCTTCGCTGCTCTTCTGGGCGCCTTCAAAGCACAGCACGAACTCCGACTCGGCGCCATTGGAGGAAAGGACTCCATGTCAGGCACCTTTAACGAGATCGATGTCCCACCCACTCTCGTCTCTTTCGCCCTGGCTCCCGGAAGTACGAAGAACGTTGTATCTCCCGAGTTCAAAAAAGCCGACTCCCTCATCTCCTTCATCGAAGTTCCACGCGACGAAAACCAACTTCCCGACTTCGCCAAACTCAAAGAGATTGCCGACACTCTTCATCGATCCGATATTCTCGCAGCCCACACCCTCGACCACGGAGGGATCGCCACCGGCCTCAGCAAGATGGCTTTTGGCAACGGCATCGGAGCGATCATCGACACCAGCCTCGATCTCCATCAGGAACGGTTCGTCTGCTTCCTCATCGAATCGGACACCGGGATCCCCGGAGCCACCGTCATCGGAAAAACCCAGGCCGAACCCACCATCCAAGCCGGCGATCAAAGCCTCCCTCTCGGAAATCTCCTGGACGCCTGGACCGAACCACTCGCCGATGTTTATCCGGAAGCCGAAGATCCTTCGACAAACGAAGCCGATACCTTCAATACAAATTTCAACCCAGACATCCACTCGTTCGGAATCCCAACCCCCAAGGTCATCATCCCGAGCTTCCCCGGCACGAATTCAGAATATGATTCCGCCAAGGCCTTTCGTGAAGCCGGAGCGGAGGCCGGGATCCAGGTCTTCCGAAACCTCACTCCACACGCGGTCGAACAATCCCTCGCCAACCTCGCCAAGAGTATCCGCGAATCCCAGATCCTCATGCTCCCAGGTGGGTTCTCCGCCGGTGACGAACCCGCCGGCTCCGGCAAGTTCATCGCAACCATCCTCCGCAGCCCTGAGATCGCTGATGCCGTGATGGATCTCCTCAAGAACCGCGACGGTCTCATTCTCGGTATCTGTAACGGCTTCCAGGCTCTTGTCAAAACCGGCCTCGTTCCCTTCGGCGAAATCCGTGACCCTCAACCGGGTGATCCTACCCTGACCCACAACGAGATCGGCCGCCACATCGCTCGATACGCCACCACTCGAATCAGCTCAACTCTTTCTCCTTGGCTCTCAAGAACCGAAGTTGGCGATCTCCACAACATCCCCTTCTCCCATGGTGAAGGTAGGTTTTACGCCAGCGGGGAGGACATTCAGAAGCTCGCCGCCGCCGGCCAAATTGCGACCCAATACACCGATTTCGAGGGCAATCCAACCATGTCCCCCGAATTCAATCCAAACGGCTCCATCCACGCCATCGAAGGCATCACTTCTCCCTGCGGACGAGTCCTCGGTAAGATGGGCCACACCGAGCGACGCGGCCCCGATGTTGGACAAAACATCGCCGGCAATCTTCACCAACCGCTCTTCAGCGCTGGCGTGAGCTACTTCCAATAGGATTCAGCGTAGAAATCATTTTAAGAAGGAAGATGGTTCGTCCATCTTCACCACCTTGAAGTTGCGTAATTTAAAAGCTCCAAAGGAGCGACCGTCAGACTAGCCGGACCGGTCGCTCCGTGGTAGAGGCCAACCTCATGTCCGAACCATCCG
>CALFSW010000008.1 GCA_937916505.1 uncultured Verrucomicrobiales bacterium
CCCACGTTTCCTTTTTTGTGAATGTAGCCAGGTGCGATGCCAATGCGGCAACCGCCGGTTGAGTTCGGTCCGGTTCCGGGAGTGACGACACCCGGGCAGTTGGGACCGATGAGGCGGGTCTTGGATCCGCGCATGTATTCCTTCACCCGCATCATGTCCATGACAGGGATGCCTTCGGTGATGGCGACGACGAGATCAACTCCGGCATCGACGGCTTCAAGAATGGCATCAGCGGCGAAGGGTGGTGGCACGAAGATCGCGGAGGTCGTCGCTCCGGTTTGCTTCACGGCATCAGCGACGGTGTCATAGACGGGAACCTTGTGATCGCCATGATTGAAGGTTTGACCGCCCTTGCCGGGAGTGACACCGGCAACAAGTGCGGTGCCGTAGTCGAGGCTGAGTCCGGCGTGGCGTCCGCCAAATCCACCGGTGATTCCTTGCACCAGAACTTTGGTGTCTGCGTTAACGAGAATAGACATTTTATTGAAGTGGTAAGGGATTAAACAGAGGCAACGGCTTTCTTGGCGGCATCGGCGAGGTCTTCCGCGCCGGTGATGGCAAGACCGGAGGCCTTGAGCGTTTCACGACCAGCGGCAACGTTGTTTCCTTCGAGACGAACAATGAGTGGAAGCTTGAGTCCGGTTTCTTTCACCGCTGCGACCACGCCATTGGCGATGATGTCACAGTCCATGATGCCACCGAAGATGTTGATGAGGATGGCCTCAACCTTGGGGTCGGATTGAATGATGTTGAAAGCACCAATGACCTGCTCCTTGGTCGCACCACCTCCGACGTCGAGGAAGTTGGCGGGATCACCTCCGGCGAACTTAATGGCGTCCATGGTTGCCATGGCGAGACCCGCTCCGTTCACGAGGCAGGCGATGTTTCCATCGAGACCAATGTAGCTGAGATCAAACTCGGAAGCGGCAACTTCGCGGGGATCTTCCTCCTCGGTGTCGCGGTATGCGAGCACCTCGGGGTGGCGATAGAGAGCATTGTCGTCGAAGCCGAACTTGGCATCGAGGGCAAGCACCTGGCCATCCTTGGTTTCGACGAGCGGATTAATTTCCACCATGTCGCAATCAAGGCTGATAAAGAGCTTATAGAGATTTTTGAGGAGCTTTCCGAATTCCTTGGCGGCGGGGCCTTGGAAACCAAGCGCTGCCGTGAGCTTGCGAACCTCGTAAGGCTGAAGACCGGCCAGCGGGTGAATGAGCTGCTTGATAATTTTTTCGGGGCGATTCTCAGCCACTTCCTCAATGTCCATGCCTCCTTCGACCGAAGCGACGATGACAGGACGGCTGGTGTCGCGGTCCATCAGCATCGAGAGATAATACTCGTGCTTAATCTCGACGGCGTCGGCGACCATGACCTTGCGAACAAGGCGGCCTTCCTCACCGGTCTGTTTCGTGACGAGGGTTTCGCCGATCATCTTACCGGCGATCTCACCGATTTCAGCGGGATCCTTGGTAAGATGAACTCCGCCCTGGAAGCCATTTTTAAAGGTGCCCTTACCCCGACCACCAGCGTGGACCTGGGCTTTCACGACCAAAAGGTCGGCGCCAATTTCTTCTGCGATGGCTTTCGCCTCTTCAGCTGTTTCTGCCATCTTTCCCCGGGGACTGGGGACGTCAAAGCGATCGAACAGCTCCTTTGCCTGATATTCGTGGATATTCATGCCGGAAACCGGTGGGCACGCTAACCACGACGAGCCTCTGCGCAATGCTTAATCAGCGGAAATGTCGATCTTCTTGGCCTGATCATCATTTTAGCCATTTATGGGAGGCCTTTCGCCCCAAGCTCCGCCTTTCCTTGCTGCTTCCGGCTCTCCTTTCCAGGATTCTCGAACAGCGCACCCCGATTCCCACCGGACACCGCTTTTTCGCAGGCCTGTTTGGGTGTTTCCGCGAATTCATCGAGAGAGTTCTTCCTCTCTTCGCTTTTGCCAGCAAGCGAAGGGACAACGGGAGTCCAGTCAAAGGAGCCGCCGCCAAAAACCCCGCCAATCCCCCGGACTGAGCCATCGCTACAAAAAATCCCACCTTCTTCCCCTCATCCCCCCTTGCTTCTCGCGCATGTCCGGTATATTTGACCGACCCCGTTGCACAACACCACGGGCAAAAATTTCATGATCAAGTGGACTCTCCAGAAAATCGTTGGCTCTAAAAACCAGCGTGAACTTAAGCGCATGCAGCCCATCGTGGACCGAATTAATAAGCTGGAGGAGGCTTATCAAAAAGAGTCCGAAGAGCAATTGCGCGAGCGTGCCGCAGGTTGGCAAAAACACCTTCATCGCTACCTTCCGCTCCAGCTTCCAACCAAGCGCCAGCTTGAGTTGATGGACGACGAAACCGTCGCCGAAGTCGCGCAAGGGCTCCAAAATCGTTTTGAATCCCTTCGCAAGGAATTCCCTTCCCTCGCCACTTCCATTAGGACCCGTGAGGACATCGACGCCGGTAAAAAGGCTTTCGAGGAGATCGAAGATGATTTCCCCGCCCTGCGCGACAAGTTCCTCGACGAAATTCTCCCTGAAGCCTACGCAACGGTCAAAAATGCCGCCCGCCGTCTCTGCGGCACCGAAGTCGATGTCGTCGATGACATGGTCCCCTGGGACATGGTCCACTTTGACGTCCAGCTCGTAGGCGGCATCGCCCTCCACCGTGGCATGATTGCTGAAATGCAGACCGGTGAAGGAAAGACCCTCGTTGGAACCCTCCCCGTTTTCCTCAATGCCCTGACCGGCCTTGGCGTCCACGTGGTGACGGTCAATGACTACCTCGCCCGACGTGACTCCGAATGGATGGGAGCCGTCTTTAAATATCTCGGCCTCACCGTCGGCGTGATCCAAAACCAGCAACCCCCGATGCTTCGTCGTGAGCAATATGCGGCCGACATCACCTACGGCACCAACGCCGAATTTGGATTCGACTACCTGCGTGATAATGGCATGGCCGGCTCCACCGAAGATCAGGTCCAACGTGGCCACTACTTCGCCATCGTTGACGAGGTTGACTCCATCCTCATCGACGAAGCCCGCACTCCTCTCATCATTTCCGGACCCGCCGTTGTTTCCAACAGCGAGGAATACAAGAAATACCGCGTTGCCATCGAGCAGCTCGTCAAAAAGCAGAACCATCTCTGCAACGAACTTGCCTCCGAGGCCAAAAAAGCCATCGAGGAAGGCGACGAGGACACTGCCGGACGCGCCCTCTTCAAGGTCAAACTCGGCCAACCGCGCAACCGCCAGTTCATGCGCTTCATGGAGGACCCCGACACCCGGCGCCTCATGGAAAAGACCGAGCTCTCCTTCTATCAGGACGCTCAGAAAAAGGAACTCTTCGCCATCAAGGAGGAGCTCTACTTCACCATCGATGAAAAAGGCCACGATGCCGACCTCATGGACCTCGGCCGCGAACACCTCTCGCCCGAAGACCCCGAGGCTTTCGTGATTCCCGACCTCGCCGAAGCCTTTGCCGACGTCGATGCAAACGATGATCTCTCCGATGACGACCGCCTTGCTGAAAAAGAAAAAATTCAGTCTAAAATGGACGGACAAGGGACCCGCGTTCACGCCATCTCACAGCTTCTGAAAGCCTATTGCCTCTACGAAAAAGACAACGAATACGTCGTCAAAGATGGCAAGGTCATCATCGTTGACGAAAACACCGGTCGTGAAATGGCCGGACGTCGTTGGTCCGACGGCCTCCACCAGGCCGTTGAGGCGAAGGAAAATGTTGAAGTCGAGCGTGAGACCCAAACCTACGCCACCATCACCATTCAAAACTACTTCCGTCTTTACGAAAAGCTGGGCGGCATGACTGGAACCGCTGAGACCGAAGCTGCCGAATTTCACGACATCTACGATCTCGACGTCCTCCCCGTCCCGTCCCACCGGGAAAACCAGCGAAAGGATGACAACGATCAAGTCTTCAAGACCCGACGCGAGAAGTTCAACGCCGTGGTTGCCAAGATTCAGGCGTGCCACGAGAAAGGACAGCCCGTCCTCGTCGGAACCGCTTCTGTCGAAGCCTCCGAAACCCTCGCCCGTATGCTCAAGCGGGCCAAGATCCCACACTCGGTTCTGAACGCGAAATATCACCTTCAGGAAGCCGAAATCGTCAAGGCCGCCGGCCAACTTGGATCGGTCACCGTGTCCACCAACATGGCCGGTCGTGGAACCGACATTAAACTTGGCGAAGGCGTCACCGACGCCGGCGGCCTCTTCGTCATCGGCACCGAGCGCCACCAATCACGCCGGATTGACCGCCAGCTTCGCGGACGTTGTTCACGTCAGGGCGACCCGGGCGCTTCCCAATTTTTCATCTCCTTTGAGGATGACTTGATGCGGAACTTCGCGGCCGCCGACCGCATGACCAACATGATGGAACGTTTCGGCATGGAGGACGGCGAAGCGCTCGAGCACAAGTGGCTCAACCGCTCCGTTGAAACCGCCCAGAAGCGCGTCGAGCAAATGTATTACCGCCGCCGGAAGTACGTTCTCGATTTCGACGACGTCATGAACCGACAGCGTGAGGTCGTTTACGGCTACCGCAACCAGGTCCTAAGTTCCGAGGACCCCCGTGAACTCATCATGGAACTTCTCGACCGAATCGTCCCCTCCCAGGTCACCCACTACATGGAAGAGCGCGACGACGGTCAGCCGGACTTCATTGAGCTTCTTCACTGGGTCAACAAGACCTTCCCTCTTCACCTCACCATCGAGGAGGCCGAATTTGAAACCCGCGATGTCGAGGGCAACTCGGCGTTCCTCCTCGAACGAATTCACGCCGCCTATCAGCGTAAAGTCGAGATGGAGAACCCCGAGCATCTTGATGCCCTCGAGCGGCACATCTTGCTCAACGCCATCGATCAAAAGTGGCAGGAGCACCTCTATGCCATGGACTCCCTTCGCGAGGGGGTCCAACTCCGCGCCCAGGGCCAAAAGGATCCCCTCGTGGAATACAAGATGGAGGCTTACAAGCTCTTCACCGCCCTCATGGACACCATCGATGAAGGATCAGTCCACAACCTCTTCCGCTTCACAACCGTTCATAGCATGGACCCGGTCCTCGCCGATGCTCCCCAACGAACTTCGGGCGGCGACGAAAGTGCCATGACCGAAAACAACATGGCTGTCTCCGGATCCTCCAGCGTCGTCCCCGATCAGGCTGCCGGCGGAGCCGATGAAAGCGGTCTTAAGCTGAACCTCCCCAAACGCCGGCCCATCGCAAAAGTCGGCCGCAACGAACCGTGCAGCTGCGGCTCCGGTAAGAAGTTCAAGCAATGTTGTGGCCGCATGAGCGAGTAAACCCGATCAGATCCCAAACCCACTTCAAAAAGCGCTCCCGCAGAAATGCCGGAGCGCTTTTTCGTGGGTCGACTTGTCCACAAGCGGTTTGCGACCCTTCAAGGGACCACATTTTGACAGGCTTGCGACCCGAAACGATCTGTGACGATCTCGCAATCCGGTTGTGTTCCAGGATTGCATTCTCCGGCGAATATCAACACCTTAAGCTTCAAGTTGACTAATGACGTAAACAGATTTCCTCACGGACTCCTCCAGATCTGCCTACTCGACGGCAAAGGCGGTCTCCAACTGATGGAGGTTGGGGAACTCGACCGTTGGTCTCCGGAAAATGGATGCCTCTGGTTACATTTCGATCTCACCTCTGAAGCTGCGGCAGACTGGTTGCAAGGCAGACCGGAACTTGATCCAATCGTCGTTGAGGCACTTTTGACCGTGGACTCGCGTCCGCGTCTCAGCCGCGTCGGAAACGGAGCGCTGCTTGCGTTCCGTGGGGTGAACCTCAACGAAGGGGCCACGCCGGCCGACATGATTGGAATACGGCTGTGGCTTGATGAAGCCTTGGTGATCACAACCCAGCGACGTTCGCTACGGTCTGTCGAAGATGTTGTCGGGAGCCTGAAGAGCGGTGACGGGCCGGAAAATGCTCCGGGTGTCGTGGTGGAATTAACCGGGCGACTCGTTTCACGCATGAGTGATACCGTGGACGACCTTGAGGAACAAATCGCTGATTTGGAGGTTACGACGCTGGAAGAAACAAAAACCGAAACCCGCTCGGCTCTTTCGCATCTCCGTCGTCAGATCATCGCGCTTCGGCGATACCTGGCACCCCAGCGGGAGGCCATCAGCGCACTCGTCGCTTCAAAGTTTTCCTGGTTGGACGAACGTCATCGTCTATCCCTTCGGGAAACAGGCGACCAGCTCATCCGTCATTTGGAAGACCTGGACGCCATCCGGGAACGGGCCGCCGTCACTCAGGAGGAATTGCAAAACCGACTGACCGAGCAGCAAAATGTCCGCATGTATGTGCTCTCGATCGTAGCTGCGATTTTCTTACCTCTCGGGTTCCTCACCGGGCTTCTTGGTATCAATGTTGGCGGCATTCCGGGTGCCGACAACTCCAATTCATTTTTAATCTTCGTCCTTTTTCTTCTCGCAGTGGTGACGGCCCAGATTATCTACTTCCGAATTCGGAAATGGTTTTAGGGGCTTCTGATCCGGCTTTTGTCTCGAAGGGCATTCCATTGGGATCTGAATTTCGCAAGACGAGCAGCGCGAATCTCCATACGGTGATCTTCTTGGTGGAGCCTCGTGAAATAGGCATTTCCACCGCACACTCCTTGAAGCTGGTGGCATCATCGACGATGATCGTATTCGCAGGTGGTCCTTCCATGCCAATTCATGTCGCGCGGAGAATGCCAGGTCCCTGAAACGTCACAGAAGCTCTACAGCGGCACTTATCCCTTCAATGAGTCCCTTGCAAACAGCCATTTCCAGCAAAAGGGATGGGCAAGCAGCCAAGTTGCCTTACCCTGAAAAAGTGTTTACCTCTAAGGGCTCCTTCAAAGCTTTTTTCGCAGCTTTCATCCTACTCATCCTCATCGCACTTGCCGTTGGCAGCTTCCTCGCGATCCAATCCATCGGGAGGATCGATGAGGTGGAGAACGCATCCGAAGAACTGGACGTGAGAAATTTGGGCTTCACTCCACGGTTCCGGGCGCAAATCTACCGACTCCAGTCAGTCGCCCTCCGCGCCCGCATCACCGGAGACGAAAGCTACTCAAAGCGCTTCGAGCTTCTTGAAAAAGATCTCACCGGGTTTGTCTCCTCCCGAAAAGAAACTTTCGATTTGGAAGAAGAAAGAGATCTTTTCTCCAGTCTTAACGAAAAACTCACCCTTTACCTTGCTGAACTCAGCCCCGGCATGGAAGCCAGCAAAGGTGAAAATGAATCCGAAGCGCTCAGCGAAATCCAGGAACGCATTGGTGGCATGAGCGAGTCGCTCCAGCGCCTCGGAGATGGCCTTCCTTCGATTGAACTCCAATGGCACCTCCAACGCTGCCATGCCAGCCTCCTCTTGGTAAATGTCAGGGGCACGGCCAAACAAGCCGAACTTTTTGAAGAAGCCCTCACCGAACTCCGGGACACTCTCACCCAAACTCAGACTGAAATAGGCGATGAGGAACGCAAGTTCACCGCGCTCAAAAATTTCTCAAACAAGCTCCTGCGCTTCGAGACAGAGGCGAAAACCATCACAAGCCATTGGGTCAAAAAAGGCTCCTCCGAAAAACGCTTTCACGATCTGGAAAAGCTCCAGGAAATGCGGGATGAAGTCATCGAGATCGCTCAGCTTCTCGGCGACTCCCGGCGTGCGTCATTCAAAGCCTCGCTCAAGGATTACAAGTTCCTCGTCGACAGCATGCAGTACTCGATCTTCATCGCCCTCGCGATGCTTTTTGCCTCCCTTTTCATCATGGGCTGGCTTGCCAGGATCGCGTTCTTAAAGCCAATTGAAGTCAGTCTGGCCGAGGCAGAAGAAACCATTTCTTCCCAGGGAAATCTCGCCTCCATTGGCACCCTTGCCGCTGGAGTCGCTCATGAAATCCGCAATCCCCTCACCGCCATCAAGGCCCGCCTTTTCGCCCTAG
>CALFSW010000009.1 GCA_937916505.1 uncultured Verrucomicrobiales bacterium
CAAATTCTCCCTCCCCGCATTATAGTAAACGTAGTTCCCCGGACCATGCTTCACCAAGGTGTAGTATTTTTCGAATCCCGGTTTCAGGCGGGGATTCGGGGTATTCCTCCCATCAATCGGTAATTCCTTTGGGCGCCCATTCGCTCGCTTAAACTCACTCGTCAGGAGAAAGATATCAAGGTCCCCATCCAGGTCGTAGTCGGCAAAAGACGGATTCAAACTCGCATCGGAAAAATCAAGTCCCCATTCTTTGGCCTTTTCCTCAAAGCGAATCTTACCCCCGGGTTCCGTGATATTCAGGTAAAGCCGGTTTGGAGTGTCGTAATTGCACAGGTAGATATCGAGATCTCCATCGTTATCGATATCGAGTACCGCTGCTCCACTCGACCACACCTTGACTGAGTCGGGGTCCCAAACGACTTCTTCAAATTTCCAGCGTTCAGTCTGGCGGAAGATCTTGTTCTCCCGGGCACCGGAAGTGAGCACCACGTCCAACAAGCCATCGTTGTCCAAATCTCCCAATGAAACTCCTCCTCCGGCAAATCCCGAAATATAAAGTCGTTTCAGTTCGTGCGTTTCATCGATTGGGTTGAGGAAATTGATCCCTGTTGAACCCGGGTCCAGTTCCCGAAACAAAGTTTCCCCGCCAATCCCGACGGGCTGCAACTTCGTTTTTGTGATCCCGGCTTTCACCAAACCTGAAAACAAACCGATCAACGTCACAAAGAGAAAAGGAAGAGCCTTCATCGACTGGGAATAAAAACCGAATCAGACGAATCCGCTATCGCAAAATGATCAAAAAGGGATTTTTTAAAAAACCATCGCGGGAATCCCGCTCCATTTTTTTTCCCACCTGAGCGGTTTTCTGCTAAATCAAAATCTAATGTTCAGGGTTCTTATCTCCGTCATCCTGCTGTCATCCTTCCAGATTCTCGTCGCACAAAAACCGAACATCATTGTCATCATCTCCGACGATGCCGGCTACGCCGATTGGGAATTCATGGATGACTACCTGCAAACCGTGAATCCCGGACAGGCCCCCAGCCCTGTTCCCACCCCAAATCTGAACTCCCTGCGTCACCGCGGCACTCTTTTCACCAATGCCTATACCGCTGCGGTTTGCTCACCTTCCCGCGCCGCCATCGTCACCGGTTCCTACCAGCAACGGATCGGCTACGAATACAACATTAACAATCTCACCAGCCCGACCGCCGTCGATGGACTGTCCCCCGGGACCGTGACCATCTTCGACCGTATCGGGGCGGAGGGCTACACCACCGGAGCGATCGGCAAGTGGCATCTCGGTGCCCGGGCAAACACCAGCGGACTCGGAAATCGTCCGGAGAATCAGGGCGTCGATGAATTTTTCGGAATCTGGAAAGGCTCTCGAAACTACACCATCGGATCGGTCACCGGCTCCGGCGAACTTCGCGAAACCATCACCTCCCCGTTCTCCGATACCGTCCTCGAAACCACCCCGCCCTGGAATACCACCACCAGCTACGTCACCAACGCCTTCGGAACCGGGGCCGTCGACTTCATCGACCGACACTATGCCGACGAAGCGCCCTTCTTTCTCTATGTTTCCTTTACCGCCCCTCACGGTCCCATTGGTCCCTCACCCGATATCAATGATCCCCGTATTTCCTCTCTCAGCGGCACTCGAAAAAATTACGCCTCGATGGTCCTCACCATGGACAAGGAGATCGGAAACATTCTCAACAAGCTCGATGACCCCGCAGGCGATGGTTCGGTCTCTCTCACCGATCGCACCCTCGTCATCTTCATGAATGACAACGGGGGAGCCTCCGGAATCGGAACCGTCAATACTCCCTTAAAAAGCTTCAAAGGCTCGGTCTTTGAAGGTGGCACCCGGGTCCCCATGCTCATCGCCGGCCCGGGACTCCCCCAAAATGGCACCTTTCATCATCCCGTCCACTCCATTGACATCCTTCCCACCTGCCTCGAAGCAAGTGGAGCAACCCCTCCGTCACAAATCGATGGAGTCAGTCTCATCCCCCATCTCGAAGGAACTGCCAGCACGCCTCCGCACGAAGTGATTGTTATTCGAAATGGCTCCCGGTATTCCGTGCGCAGGGACAATTGGAAACTGGTCGGAATTGCCCCCAATTCAGACCCCGCTCTCTATGATCTTGCCAACGACATCAGCGAAGCCACCGATGTTGCAGCGGCCAATCCCCCGATCGCCGCCGCCCTTCTGCAAGACTTGACCGCCTTTGAAGTTCTGAGTGACAAGCCACGGCATGCCTCCTTGAACCAACAGCCTGACAGCATCAACCTCAATGATCGCTTTGTTGCCCACCCCATTCCAGGCACCGCACTTTCGCTCACTCCCGACCTCACCCTGATTGGCAACGATCTGAAAAATGGGAACTTCAACGCCGGAGGCGGAGGCGGAGTACAAACCTATGAACAAACCCTCTTCTGGCAAAACCTCGGGACCGGAAGTCAGAATGAAAATGCCACCAACACCAGCCTCTCACTCGATGGCTCCCGCAATGCCATCATCGCCGAAACCGTTGCACGGGAATTTGCCATCGAGACCGAACACACCCTGTCATCCGGCGAGCATTTCCAGACTGCTTTCGACTGGAGGGATGCCTCGGCCTGGAATGATGCCTCCGACCGAATCCGCGTCACTCTTTTCACGACCGACAACGATACCCTCAATGGCATTCGAACAACGATTCAATCCCTGGACTCCTCTCTCTCGAAAGCAGACAGTGCCTATCAAAGCGAAACCCTGGTTTTCACCGGTAATCTCTTGTCCGGCATTCCTTCCCGGGCTCAAGGCAAACGGCTCTTCGTCTCAATGAACGCCGCCCAAGCGGGTTCGGGCTTTGCCCGCCTCGACAACTTTTCTCTTGTACGAGGCTCACTCGACACAGGACCCGCTGCGGTCAATTTCAACTGGTCCGACCAAGACACCTGGTCGGACCCACAGACATCTTTAAAAGACACCTTTCTCTCTCAAGATTCTTTCGCAGGAGCGATCCTTGAGTTTCCTTCCGTGGATACCTTCTCTTACACCGCCACCAACGACATGACCCGCGCCACCGGCCAAACCTTTATGCTCAATCGTCTCAATTTCACCGGTTCCTTCTCCGCTCCCAATCCTGAAAAGGCCATCCTCCGAGGAAACGACCTCCTCTTTTCCAATGATCTCCACGGGAACTCTCCGGGCATCTCGCTGGATGCCACAGGCGCAGGTTTCAGCTTTGCCATCGAGAACAATTTCATTCTCTACCACGACTTCGTCATCAGTGGTAATGGCACTTCCATCTTCGATCTACAGGGCACAATCAGTGAGTTCCATAACCCCGTGAACGTGAGCAAGATGGGAACCTCCAACCTCCTCCTTTCAACGAGTCCCACTTACACCGGAAAAACAACCATCACCGAAGGCAGATTGACCCTCGCCAGCGATGTGAATCTTTCAATGACTTCGGAAGTAGCGCTCGACCCCGACGGCATCCTTGCCGGAGATGGCACAGTCTCAGTCCCGGTCACCGGAACCGGTACTATTTCTCCAGGCGAGTCCATCGGTAAGCTGACCGCAACAGACGATGTTCAACTCGGGGCCTTGGAGATCGAAATCAATGATTCAAGTTCCGACCTCTTATCAGTGACCGGTCACCTCGACCTTTCCGGAGCAGAGCTCAAAATCATCAATCAAGGTGCCGATTTCACTCTCCCCCGCTACCCGATCGCAAACTACGGAACACTGACCGGAGGTTTTGAAACCCTCTCCGGAATCCCTTCTGGATTTGTCGTCGATTACACCTCCACCGAAAACACCATCTCGCTCGTGAAATCCGACCTAGCTTACGAGTTTTGGTCCGAACAAACCCACAGCCTCTCAAGAGATGACGCCAGGTTCGACGCCGATATTGATGGCGATTCGCTTTCCAACGGAATTGAATTCCTCACTGGAACCAATCCTAATTCACCAAACCAAACCCATCCGATTTCATATTCAGCTTCCGAAAGCTCGCTCTCTCTCTCGATCCCCGTTGCCTCCATCGCTTCCGGGATCCACTGGCAGCTCGAATTCTCAACCGATTTGGAAAACTGGAAGAATAAGCCCTCTGCCGTAACACCCCCGGTGTCCTTCGAAGAAGAAGATCACTTCTATCGTCCGGGCCTGAGCAGAGTTTCGATCAATTACCCCTTCACCGATCCCGGGAAAATCTTTATTCGCTTGAAGCTCATCAAGTAATCAAAACACTCTCCACTCCATCTCTTCTAATTGACTCATGAATCCTATGCGCACTCTCACCCTCTGCGGAATCATCTCCCTGGCAACAGGAACTCTCTTCGCCGAAACCAGAGCTGAACGCACCCAAAATTTCGTCAAAGAATACCCCAAAGCCAACTGGTGGGACACCATGGACACCGGTCCCTTCATCAGTGACACCTTCCTCGAATTCGGTCCAAAGGGAGACCTTGCCGTTTTGAAAGGGATTGCCATCAAGATTGGCGACAAGGAAGACCATACCGTCGTTTTCGACACCGAAACCTTGCGCATGGTCGCTGGTTTCCAAGGCACCGTAAAATTGGAAGGAACCCCTTGGAGCGGAAAGCACGCTGACAATTCCTATCTTCCTGCTGATAAAGAGGCTTACTTCTTCTCAACCAAAAAGGGCCCGGGAGTTGCCGTAAACGGACAGTGGGATGATCCACGCGAAACCAAAAACGGTCCTCTTCCTGATGAGCAAGGAGAATACCACGGTCTCTACCGCCACAAGGACGGCACGGTGCTGTGCTACTCGGTAGGCGGAACGAAGATTTATGAAACTCCGTATAAGATAGGAAACGGACTCGTTCGTAGTCTCGATATTGAGGAGGGAGACTCCGTCAAACAGGACATCCAGTTGCTGGTGCTTGATCCTCTGCCGGGGGGACAGGAAATTGAGGTGTCGGTGCGCACTCAGGCAAACTCAGTTGGCGGTTCCATAACGCCAAAAGGTGTGACGTTGTTAACCTTGGATTCAGGACGGATCGTTGTCGAAATCAAAAAAGGCACCGAGTTCTCTTTTGGTTGTGAAATCGTCTATGCCCCAAAAGGAAGCCAGATTCCGTGGGAGAAAGGAATGGGCGGCTCTCGAAGAATGGAAGGTGGTCCCTCTCTCTTCCCCGAAACCATTACCACCAAAGGCCGTCCAAGCACCGCTACCTCCGGCTACGCCGTCGATGACCTCCCTCTCCCCAAGGACAATTCCTGGGAATCAAACATCCGCTTCGGAGGATTCGACTTTTTTTCCGATGGAAAACGCGCTGCCTGTTCCACCTGGAATGGCGATGTCTGGATCGCCGACGGCATCGGCGGCGACCTCTCAAAAATCATCTGGCGCCGCTTCGCCAGCGGACTCTACCAAACCCTGGGGCTCAAGATCGTCGATGATGTCATCTACACTCTTGGCCGTGATCGAATCACCCGCTTGCACGACCTCAACGACGACGGAGAAGCAGACTTCTACGAGTGCTTCAACAACGACGTCCTCATCACTCCCGGGTTCCACGAATTCGCCTTCGATCTCCAGACCGACAAGGATGGAAATTTCTACTTTAGTAAAGGAGCCCCGGTCCTTTCCGGAGGACGCGGTTTCTCGGATCTCACCGCCCATAATGGCACTATTCTCAGGGTCAGCCCCGATGGCAAAACCATGACCCGCATGGCCTGGGGTATCCGGGCCCCCGGAGGAGTTGGCATTGGGCCAAATGGAGAAATGACCACCGGTGAAAACGAGGGCAGTTACGTTCCACGCTGCAAAATCACCTGGAGTAAACCCGATCGCTCGAGCTTTCACGGCGTCGTCCCCAGCGAGTGGGACAACAAAAAATTCATCCGTAATCTCCCCGGCACACCGACAGACTACGAAAAGCCCCTCTGCTGGCTCCCCTACTACGTCGACAACTCCAGCGGCAGCCAGTTCTGGGTTCCCGAAAACAGCTCGTGGAAAAATCATGCCGGGGGAATGATCCACCTTTCCTATGGCAAAAGTTCCGTTTACCGAACCCTCATCGATGAAGTCGATGGCCAGGTTCAGGGAGGCCTTTACCGGCTCCCGATCGAACTCACCACCGCCAACATGCGCGGCCGCTTTCACCCCAAATCCGGCCACCTCTACCTTATCGGATTCCGCGGTTGGCAGACCAACGGTGGAACCGGACTCCAACGCATCCGCTTTCTCTCCGACGAGAAACCCGTCCCTCTCAAACTCCAGGCCCACGAAAACGGTCTCCGCATCGAATTCTCAGGAAAACTCGATCCCGAAACCGCCAACGACCCCCGCCGTTACTCGGTCAGCAAATGGGATTATGTTTGGGGTCCGCAATACGGTTCCGGCCGATTCTCCATCGACGAACCCGACCACTCGGCCCGGGAACTGGCCATCACCGAACCCTCGAAAGGTGCCGTCAACCAGGTCGATGCCGTCGAAGTTCGAGCCGCAAAGCTCCTCCCTGATGGAAAATCCGTTTTCCTTTACGTCCCAAAGATGACTCCGGCGATGCAAATGGAGATTCGCATGGACCTCGCCAATTCCGAAAAGAAGCCCTTCAAGGAAACAATCTGGAACACCATCCACAACCTTCGTCCCGCCTATCAAAAACACGGGCTCGACCTCGCCAACCTCCCGGTCATCAAAAAAGAAGCCCTTGGCGAACCAGGCCTCATTCTAACGACATCGAAGGGAAGTGCGGATGATGCCGTCGTCGTGGATCGCCTCGCCCTCACCCTCGACCGCGGCCAGGCCATCACCACCTTCATCGCCGGAACCCAGGCTGTCTTCGAAGGATCCCTCGTCATCGCCGCGCGTGATCAACGCGCCTTCCGACTCGAAGGAAAAGGCTGGGCCAGCTTCAAGCTGAACGGAAAGAAAATCATGGAAGGCGAGCTTCCTCTTGAGTCCCCGGCTCTCGATCTCGAGGCAGGACCGCAAGCCCTCTTCTGCCACTTCAAAAAGACTGACGAAGGCGGCAGCCAAATCCGTCTCCTTTGGAGCGGTTCCGACTTCGTCTGGGAACCTGTGAAGCCCTCGGCCTATCGCTACTCCTCGAACTCCATGCTCGCCGCCAAAGACAAGGCACGAAAGGGACTCAACCTCTTTGCCGCCGCGAATTGTGTCAAATGTCACGCCGCCGATC
This sequence comes from uncultured Verrucomicrobiales bacterium, assembly GCA_937916505.1. GTDB lineage: Bacteria > Verrucomicrobiota > Verrucomicrobiia > Verrucomicrobiales > Akkermansiaceae > SW10. Next base: position 7,171 of record CALFSW010000009.1, read on the forward strand.
AGAACCACTTCAAAAACGGGGCAATGCCCGAGCTTTTTGAAAGCCTTCCCGACTTCAAAAACATCGGAAACCGCATGCATCAAGGCTGGCTCGAGCAGTGGGTCAAAAAGCCCGAAAACCACTGCCCCAGTGTTGCTCCCGATGAAGCAAACGATATCGCAGCCTACCTCGCCACCTTGCAGGAAAAGCCACTCACTGCTGCAAAAGGCGATCCCAAGGCTGGCGAAAAACTTGTCGGGAAACTCCACTTCCAGCCTTGGGCCGACCAGCTTGCCAAGAGTTCGAAATACCGCAGCGAAGGTCTCCAGACTCTCCTGCTAAAGCCAAGGCAACATGCCGGGCACACCACCTTTCCAGACCTTCGCCTCAATGCGCAGGAAGCTGCGGACATCGCAGCCTGGATTGAATCCAAAGCTCCCAAAGTGCTAAAAGCCACCTCCGGCGATGTTGTCCGGGGAAAAGCGATCGTCGCCCAACGTTGCGCGAACTGCCACGAGCCCGGAAAAGGCGTGAAGTATGAGTTTGCCGCAAAGGACCTCAAAGAAATGTGGAACACCGAATGGCTCGAACATGGATGCCTTTCCGAAGAAGAAGGAAACGCCCCCGAGCTCGGACTCAGCCTCGATGACAAACAAGCGCTCCTTGCCTTTAAGAACATCGACGGTAATCGGAACTACGCCGCCCTCCGGCGCTTTGTCCCTCACGAATACGCGGCCAGGGCCAGCGAGCGCCTCCAATGCAACTCCTGCCACTCCGGCAAAAATAAACTTCCCGACATTTCCCTAG
>CALFSW010000010.1 GCA_937916505.1 uncultured Verrucomicrobiales bacterium
GGTCAAAAGGTCAAAAGGTCAAAAGGTCAAAAGGTCAAAAGGTCAAAAGGTCAAAGCCCGTGGTTTCAACCACGGGAAAAGGTGGACGCGGTCCCGTCTCGTCGGAAGGACGTTGGGAAATTGCGGCCAACCTGCAGTCTCCTGTGCCCTTTCAGGACACTCTCCCTGCTTACTAACAAACCCCGGACTGGAAGTCCGGGGTTTTGATCTTTGATCCCTTCAGGATCTTCTCCCGTGGTTGGAAATAGTCGCAGTCCAACTATTCCTCGGTGACCCGGTAGAAGGCCTTGGTAAGATCTTCCGACACTCCGGGATCGGTGTAACTCGTCGAATCGCCATCGGATAAGAAGCTGTCCTCCAATTCGTCCCAGTCCAGCAAATCAGTCGAACGCTCGATGATGTATCGGCCGGTTTTCCTCGAAGTCCAGGTGATCGTGACGTTTCGAGTAGCCGGATCAAAATCAATGCCGGTGATACGAAGTCCCTGGCTCGCTCCTTCGATCAATTGCAATGCGTTGATGGTGGAGTTGGCCCCTCCATCCCCAAGATCCCAAAAATTCAGGGTGACTGAGCCTTCCTCAGGGATGATGTCATCGAAGCGGACGTAGTTGCCAGTGCCACGGTTCTCGCTATCGGTACTTGTGACCTGCCGGTACTCCGGACTCAGATTATAGGCGTCCGCGTTTTCCTCGGTCATGAAAATTCTCTGGCCGGATTCGACTTGTTCGAAATCTGCGGTCGGAAATTCAAGTGGCCGCGCAACGGAATAAACCAGCATGGAGTAAGTTCCATTGGGCACATTGGTGAAAGTGATGGTGGACGGAGTGTCCTCACTGTCTCCCCCTTCGATCAAGCCGTTGAGCAACTTGGCCTCTGTGTTACTCGTTCCTGTTCCGGCTCCCCAGGTGTTCCCGGAGATCCATTCCACCGTGATTCCCGAGTTTTCGTTTCTGCTATTCAGAAGGTTGTCCTGGAGTCCGCTGGCGATGCCATCACCGTCGGGCGGCAAGTTGTTCCAATAGGCCTGAAGCGAGGCACCGCCGACATCGGTGGACTCCACACTGGTAGGCGCGCCATTGGCACCGGCACCAGCGAAGTTGATCCCGATACTAAGCGGTTGCGAATTCGGTTGAAAAATCACGGCCTTGACCGGCTCGCTCATTTCGCATCCCACGATTGCCACGGAATATTCATCTCCGGCATTTTCAGCGGTGATCGGGTCCGTTTTGTAAGATGCCTGAATGGCTCCGGCAATCGGCTCGCCATTTTTGTACCACTGAAGCGGCCAGGGGCCATTGACTTTCGTGAAAAGCTCGGCGGATTCACCGAGCAGCACGGGAGTCTCGACCGGCTTGATCAAGAAATCGGCTAAGTCACAGTCTGCAGACGTGCTGAAGGCCAGCAATTCGACTTCGGCGATCTGCATACTATTCGCGCCTTCGCCTTGGACTTTGAGAACCGTCCAGCGGTAATGAAGGTAGGATGCCTCGTTGTCGAAAAAGTAAAATTCCTGGGTTTGGAACCGGTCACCCGTCGGGAAAACTTCGGCCCATGGTGAAATTTCTTCGTTCTCATAAATCACCTCCCAGGTTCCGCCCTCCCAGCTGGGATCGGCGTCATTTGATCCCTCCAGCCGAATCGAAAACGGATCACGTTCGGGGGCATCGTTCGCCGATTGCATGGTCAAGCCAACGACATTGGTCGTGCCCACTGCCGGCGAAACCACGAAGCCCGAGGGAAGACCATCCATGCCGATGGTATCAAAGTTCAGATATTTCGTAGGCTGATTGTCGAGCGCATTCGGCGCGGCCTCGGAACCCGGGCTGTTCACCGAGCTCGCAATCAAGGGGTCTCCGGGTTGCGTCACGTCGACCGGCACCGATTGGCCGAGAAATTCCACTTCTGCAATCTGCATACTATTAGCGCCCTCTCCCTGCACCGCGACAACCGTCCAGCGATAATGCAGGTAGGGAATCTGATCGCCGAATTCAAAAGTCTGAGTCTGGAATCGATCGCCTGCGGGGAACTCGGTCGACCACGCAGGTACGTTTTCATTTTCGTAAATGACGGTCCAGGTTCCCTCGAGCCAAGTAGGAGCCTCATCATTGGAGCCTTCCAAACGGACCCACTTCGGATCGCGTTCCGGAGCATCATTGGCCGATTGCATTGCAAGCCCGGAGAGAACCGTTTTACCGACTCCGGGAGTCACGACAAATCCGGATGGAACTCCATCAATCCCGATCGTATCGAAATTCAAATATTTCGTTGGCTGGTTGTCGATCGCGTTGGGTGCAGCTTCAGATCCCGGGCTACTACCGGAGCTGGCGATGATCGGGTCCCCGGGCTGGGTAACGTCGCTTTGAGCATGGGCGGTGATTTGTAGCAGCAACAAGGTGCAAAGCGCCAAGCCGGTGCATCGAGGAGCATGGAGAGGTTTTAATATTCTATTTAAGTTTCGTAATTGCATGTTCCTCACCCTACAAGGTTAGGAGTGAAGTGGTCTCCTTCTCGTTGCCAGAGATTTCTGAGTTTTGTTGATGATCGGC
>CALFSW010000011.1 GCA_937916505.1 uncultured Verrucomicrobiales bacterium
GGAGGCACTCGGAACCAAAAATCGACGCAGCTTCTTCATCTCGTGGCCACCTTAGCCAGCCAAGGATCTCCTGACAACAACAACTCCTGCAAATCGTCTGACACTTTAAATATGACACTTTAAATACGGAACCAGCAGCCGTGATCATCCCGTGAAATAGGCTCACTGGAAAAGCTACGCCCATGGCACGACTACAAAACACCCGCATATTGAAGTAAACGCTGATGTCGCGTGCTTTCTACACTATTTGCTATTCGGATTCCCCGCGTTCAGTCGCTCTCTTCTCCTTCCTATCTTCTTTGGAATGCTCGGTGCCCTGCTTTCCTCGGCCCACGAGTCAATGGCATTGCCATCACGCCATCTCATCTCCTATACGCCACATTCAAAATTTTTGCTTTCCAAATGGATTTTCACCGTTATTAAAAAAGTCTAATTGAGGGAAACACGATAAATTTGATTTGATCGTGCCATCCTCAAGCAAGTCAAAAAACGAACTATTTAAAACAATCCCGCTTATCATAAGCCTGACCGGACTCATCGGCCAGGCATCTGCGACTCTCGTAGCCTATTACAACATGGAACAAGGATCTTCTCCCCTGATTGATCAGGTTGGAGGTGAAATCGCCTCTGCGGTTGACTCGGGACACCAATATGGTGCCGCTGGTCCTGCCGGATTCGGAAATGCCGTCGGGCTGAATGCCAATGGCGGTTGGCAACTTTCGGTTGCAGACTCGGCAGCCTTGAACTTGGCCAATAACTTCACCGTGGCCGGCTGGATCAATATTGACTCAGCCATCGTGAAATCCCAGCCCGCGGCCGACAATCACCGCATTCTCGGGGATGATTCGGCGTGGGATGGAGATGGCTGGGCCTTCGGAGTGACCGGGGGAGTCATGCGCTTCACCCGCAACGGGATCGTGGATGCGGATGATCCATCAGGAACTGCCGTTCCAACTGATTCGTGGGTTCACATCGCAGCGACTCCTACCAGCACCGGCATCAACTTCTACCTGAATGGTGTTCTCACCGGAACCAACGGCAATGGCGCGGATAACAATACCGGGTTGGGCAACAATGGCCTCGAGGATCCTTACGGGGTTGGACGTGCTTATGGAAATGCCCAGGACCAGTATTTTCCCGGCCTCCTTGATGAAGTCCGGGTTTACGACTCCGTCCTGACCCAGCCCGAAATCGCAGCTTTGATGACGGCGGTTCCCGAGCCTTCAACGGGCTTGTTGATCGGTTTGGCGGGACTTGCGGTGGGTCTTCGCCGTCGTCGGTCCTGCTAATTCCCCAATTCGTCTTTTTAACTTCGTCCGCCCGGGATTTCTTCCGGGCGGGCTTTTCTGCTCTTACTTCCTCTCTCATTCCAATTTCCCATGAAAACACCGTTCTTTCACTCACTTCTTACGTTGACACTGCTGTCTTCTGCACAGGCGGAAGAGGTTCTCTACTTCTCGATGGAAGACTCAACTTCACCTCTTGTTGATGCAGTTGGCAAACTGGAAGCAGCCGAAGTTGATACCGGCCATCTTTATGAAGTCGATGGCCCTCCAGGATTTGGCAAAGCGATAGGATTGTCGGAGAACGGTTCCTGGCAGTTGTCGCTGGAAGATTCCGCAGTGATGCGGGACTTGGGCAATAATTTTTCGGTGGCGGTCTGGGTTTATCTTAATTCGACCCTTGTTGACTCAAAAACCGGAACAAACCCTCTCCTCAACCGGGTGGTGGGCGATGATGAAGGATGGGACGCTGATGGTTGGGCCATGGGCGTCTGGAATGACGGTCGCGTCCGTTTCACCAAGAATGGGATCGTCGATATCGATCTCGGGGACATTGGAGCGGTTCCAGTCGACCAATGGGCGCACATTGCCGCCACAGTTTCCAGCGCGGAGGGCAGCAAGCTCTTTGTCAACGGGGTCCCGGTGGGATCGGACCCGAACACCGCCAGTTGCAACACCGGGGTGGGGAACAATGGGTTTCTCGATATCTGGGGCATCGGCCGCACCTATGGCATCGGCGAATCCCAGTGGTTTGCCGGTAGCATGGATGAACTTCACGTATTCAGCCATGTGCTGACTGAAGGCGAGATCGCTGATCTCATGGTGGTGCCCCGCGATCCTGCTCTCGTCACCAATCTCCTGGTCACGGAAATTGGCAACGGCGCGGCACAGACCCTCACCCTGACTCTCGACAATGACGGCGAGAACAACGACCTGACCATCACTGGCGTCACCTTCACTGGCGCAGATGCTGATGACTTTTCCCAAGGCACCCTTCCCGGTGTGATTTCCCCTGACGGGCAAGGCGATCTTGAGGTCAACTTCACCCCTTCCGATGGTGGAAGAACTTACACCACGACAGCCCTGATTGCTTCGAACGATCCACAGAAACCATCTTTCGAGGTGATGATTGAGATCACCATCATCGACCCGGTGATCCGCATCGAAGGAGATCTCGACTTTGGAGATGTAGAGACCGAGCCGGCTTCGCGAATGGTGACGGTTTTCAACGATGGTCTAACTGAAACCTTGCAAATCACAGATGCCCGGATGGCCGGTCCACGGGGAACTTTCTACACCGTGAATCCCAAGACAGCCAATGTTGCTCCCGGAGGATCCACAACCTTGACGGTGACTTTTGATTCCAGCGATGACAACGGAATCTTCAACGCGAACCTGGAAATCGATAGCAACGACGCCTCTAATCCTCTCACTGGCTTGGCCGCCACGGCCTCGATTCCGCTTGGACCTACCAGCGGTCACTTGGTCTCTCACTTCACCTTCGATCAAAACACGGCATTGGGAAATGATGACGGCACTTTTGAACTCGATGGAACCGCAGTTGGCGATGCCGCTTTCACTACGGAATCGCGAATCGGTGGTGGAGCACTTTTGCTGGACGGAATTGATGACTATCTCAGTCTCGGTGGAGCCAGCGAATATTCCACTCTCGATGACAATGGCGTGGGATTCACCTTGGCGGCGTGGGTATGCCCCGATGCGAACTCCTTCGGCACCGCACGAATCATGTCAACCTACATGGAAGGTGGATTTATTGCCGAGGGTTGGGGCGTGGGATTTGGAAATGCGGAAGGCACGGCCCTACTTGCAACTGCCTACGGGCGAATTGACTACGTGAGTCAGGAGGCATCGCGACCTGCACTCGGTGAGTGGCATCATGTCGCTTATGTTTACCGAAACTCTCCCATAAACGAAGTGGAATTCTTCGTCGATGGAGTCTCCGTGGGAACCACCCCAACCACCGGGCCAGCCGGGATGATTGATAGTTTTACCGGGTTTGCGATTGGAGGAATAGGCCTTCCGGATAATCCTCAAAACTTCTTCGGAAAGCTCGATGACATCCGTATTTACGATGTTGAGCTATCCGATGACGACATCGTTGCTCTGGCCAATGCCTTGGCGCTGGATGGAGGTCTTCAGATTATTTCGACCGAGCATCTTGGAAATGCCTTCAAGCTGACGTGGAATTCACTTCCCGGCCGTCGCTATGCTGTTTTGCGCTCCTTCAATGACCCGATCAGCGGGCTGAGCGCACTTGAGACCTGGGAAGAGGTGAATGACAGCATTGATGCGACCGGAGAGACCACCAGCTACACCGATCAAAGTATTCCTGCTGTTGTGAGTCGGGTCTTCTACCGCGTGAGTGAGGCTCCCTAATCTCGAGAATCACCCATCATGAAATCTCTTCCCATGCTCCCGCTTGCGGGAGCCTTCTTGTTGCTGTTCGCGTCCCTGAAAGGCGAATTGGTATCCCACTATCAATTCGATGATCCCGGAAACATCGGCAGGGACGGGGGAGCCTTTAATCTCACGGGTTCCGTGGGTGGCAGCGCGCAGTTTTCGAGTGATTCGCGACTCGGTGGAGGGTCTCTCCGGCTCGATGGAGATGGTGATTACCTCAACGTGGGCGGAGCGTCCAGCTTCTCGGGAATGGATGACGACGGCGACGGTTTCACGGTGGCAGCCTGGGTCAAAGCAGATTCTCTGAGCGGAGTTCGTCGGGTTTTTTCAAGCGGCATGTTCGAGGGATTTCAGGGAAACGGATGGGGAGCTGGAATGAGCGGTGCCAGCATGTTCGGGACGACCTACGGCGTCAGAGACTTCAATGCCGATTCGGATGACCTTAATACGGATACCTGGCACCACCTCGCCTACGTTTTCCGCCCAGACTCGGGGCAGGTTCGCTTTTACATCGATGGTTCTTTTGTCACGACCAAGTCCGGCACCTCGGGACTGAATAACACGAGTCTCGACTTCATCATTGGCGGAATCGCTTTGCCCGATAACGGACAATGGTTTCAGGGTCGGATTGATGATTTCCGGATCTACGACACGGAGCTGCCTTTCGCAGAAATTTCCGCACTCGCGAATCCCGTGGAAGTCGAAATCGAGCAATTTTATACCAGCGCCTCTCCGCTACCTTCCGCCGGATCGACTACTTTATCATGGTTGGTGGAGGGAGCGGATACCGTGGTTCTCAATGGCGGTTTATTTTCCGACCAAGCGGTCTCCGCCGTAGAGACCGCGTTCGTGGTCGCTGTCAGCGAAACCAGCACTTTCACTCTCACCGCCACTACGGGAGCGGTTTCGGCTTCACGCGAAGTGACCATCGCGGTCGGCATCGCCGGAAACGACCCGAGGATCAATGAGTTCGTTGCTTCCAATCTCAACGGTTTGGCAGACGAAGACGGAGAGAGATCCGATTGGATTGAGTTGTGGAATGACAACTCCTTTGACCACAGTTTGAACGGCTGGTTTCTCACCGATGATGCCACCGATCTGACCAAGTGGGAAATGCCTGCGGTTTCCATTCCGCCGAATGGCTACTTCGTCATATTCGCCTCGGGAAAAGACCGGACGCAAGTGGGCTCGGAATGGCACACAAACTTCAAGCTTTCGGCCTCGGGAGAATATCTCGCCTTGGTGCGTCCCAACGGAACGGTGGCGCAGGAATTCCCACCCACCTATCCCGCTCAACTGGAAGATTTTTCATACGGACCTTCGGGTGCGGAAGCCGCTTATTTCAACCCCACCCCCGGCGCACCCAACGGCTCTCCGATCAACAGCCTACCTCCTATTATTGATTCGGTCACCGGGAATCCCCCTCCTCCTATGGCGAACCAGGCTCTCACCGTCGATGCCATCGTCTCTTCAACCGGACCCGCAATTGAACAAGTCCAACTCCACTACCGGGTGAACTTTGGCAGTGAAGCGGTGGTGACCATGTCGCCCGATATCGGTAAAACTTATCAGGCTAACATTCCAGCCACCGCTTACGAAGAAGGCGACATGGTCCGTTGGTTTGTCACGGCGCAGTCGGAGGGAGGAGGAAGCACGCGTCTTCCCGTCTTCGACGATCCGATTGAGAGTGCGCAATACTTCGGAACGATCGTCATAGACTCCGCGATCACGACCGAGCTACCAGTGCTGCATTGGTTTGTCCAAAACGAATCCGCCAGCACCACCCGGACCGGAACGCAGGCATCTCTTTTCTACAACGGCGAATTTTACGACAACGTATACTGCCGCATCCGGGGACAGTCGGCGGGAAGCTGGCCCAAGCACAAATTCAAATTCGATTTCCACAAGGGCGGCAAGTTTCGCTTCGATCCCACGCAGCCCCGGGTGGAGGAATTCAACGTGCAGTCGTTCTATCGGGAAATGTTTACCCAGTCATCGAACACCTCCTACATGCGCGAACCGCTCATGCTTCAGTGGATGCGCGAAAACGGAGTGGCGGCGCCGGAAAGCTTCCACTGGCAGGTCCGCCGAAATGGCGATTTCTACGGCCTCTTTGCCTTTGTGGAGCAGGTCGACGATGACTTCCTGGAGCGCTTTGGATTCAACCCCGATGGCGAAATGTACAAGGCAGCGTGGCAGGGCGGAGGACCGGCCACGCTGGCTCCCAATCCAATTTTAGGACAATACCGCAAGGCCACTGCCAAGACCGAGCCTTGGACAAACTTTGTGAGATTTTGTTCCGGGATAAATTCGGCCGACCGCTTTGAATATGTCTGGGACAACGTCGATGTCGCTCAGTGGATCAACTGCCTCGCGGCCATGAACGTGCCCTTTAATCACGACCAACTGACCAAGAATTACTACGTCTATCGCGAACCGGAAACGGGCGAGTGGCATCGCTTCCCCTGGGACGCCGATCAGAGCTTTCCAGTAGGGCAATACATCACGGGCGAGAATTGGACGAACCCGCTTTATGGCGATAGCAGCCACACTCAGGAACTGAGTGGCGGGAGCCCCAACCCAGCCTGGAGAAACCGGATGCACGATGCCCTCATGGACAATCCGGTGACGCGCGAAATGTACCTTCGCCGGGTCAAGACCCTCGCTGATCGCGGACTGGCGGACGATGGCGGAGGAACTTCCTACCTCGAAGATCAGGTCGAATTTTATCGTCAATATTTGACCACCGATGCGGCGGCAGACCGCAGTTATTGGAGAAGTCGCGGAGTGAACCTGAGTCCCCTGCAATCAGGAGTGGACGAAATTTTAAACACCGCCATCCCCCGGCGAAAGATCCACCTTTTCACGACTTACGCCGAAGGTGGCCCGACTCCTCTTTTGCCCGCCTCCCAATCAACAGCAGCTGTCGTGGCCTTTGGCGAAATCGAATATCAGCCCGCCAGTGGAAATCAGGATGAAGAGTTCATCGAGATCACCAACTCGGGCGACGCGGCGGTCGATCTTTCCAACTGGACGCTCGAAGGCGGAGTGAAACACACCTTCCAACCGGGAACCGTGATCGCAGCCGGACAATCGCTCTATCTTTCACCTGACTCCGCCACTTTCCGCAATCGTTCCACCAGTCCGACCGGGGGCGAGTCACGCTTTGTGCAGGGAAATTATTCCGGGCATCTTTCCAACCTTGGTGAACTCCTGACCATTCGCGACGACCTGGGAGCGGAAGTCGTTTCCACCATGACCCCGGTGGACCCCTCCGACCTGCAACTCTCTCTCGTCATCAGCGAAGTGATGTATCATCCGGCCGGAGAAAACGACCTTGAGTTCATCGAACTCATGAACATCAGCGAGAGCCTCACCCTGGATCTGGATGGAACATCATTCACCAATGGAATTGACTACCTCTTCGGATCAGGAGTGAGCCTGGCACCAGGTCAGCGCCTCGTAATTACCAGTGCGCAATTCTCCAACTTCACCCGTCTCAACAACGGAGGCGAGACCATCAAGCTCGAAGGTCCGGCAGGTGAAACGATCAAAGAATTCCGCTACGATGACGAAGGCGCCTGGCCTCTCGCAGCCGATGGAAACGGTGCCAGCCTGGTCTTGCTCAATCCCGAATCAAATCCCGACCCGACTCTTGCTCAAAGTTGGAGGCCCAGTGCTGCCGCCGGCGGGAGTCCGGGCATGGATGACCGCGTCTTCTTCACCGCAACCCCGGGCGACGATCTCGATGGCGATGGCTACGATGCTCTCCTCGAGTATTTCTTCGGAACCAGCGATGAGTCTCACGATCCTACCCAAGTCACCCTGGGTATGGACGGGGATCTTATGACGCTCAAATTCAAGCGAAACCTCGCCTCCGAGGACGTCTCTTATGTCATTCAATCTTCGAACGATCTGGAAGACTGGAGCGACATCGTCGGAGCCATTCCAACCCCCGGTCCCTACACCGGCACCGGGCTTCAGCAAGAAACCTGGACCATTTCACAAGAAAATGAGGCCAGAAACTTCTTCCGGATCAAGGCCATTCTCAATCAGTAGCATCAGTGCCGGGGAGCTGCGAAAATCTATTCTCCCGGGGGAACCTTCTTGGGCGATCTTGTTTAGGGGAAATCGTAACTCTGTATAAGCGTCGCAGTTCGTCTTCGTTGATGGGAATGCTGAGTTCGATCCAATCTCGTGCGTTGTCGAGAGGAAAGGTCGGGAAGGTGAAATCGGAGCGCGGTAACTTTTCCTCCATGCACCGCGAATCGTGACCCGCTGACGTTTGTCTTCAACTACGACGTGATGGCCGTGTTGAATCGCTGCAACTTTTTCATTCATCAGCAAGTATGCAAACAATGCGATCAATCGATTTTCCGATGCATGGCATCGTCCTCTTGGCCTGTGTCATCATGACTGTTGCGGGGTCACCTCTGCTCGCGGAAGATTGGCCTGGATTCCGAGGTCCGACTGGAATGGGAGTGAGCTCGGAAAAAAATCTACCTCTGGAATGGGGCGGTCCCGAGTCCAAAGCGGTCCTTTGGAAATCCCCCCTGCCCCCAACCCTCCTCAAAGGCGAACCAGACCACAATCAAAGTGGCCCCATCGTGATCGGAGACCGGGTGATCGTCACGACCGCGCACTGGAAAGCTGGAGATGACCGAGCAAAGACCCAGCCCGAACACCACGTGAGCTGCTACTCCGCCACGAGCGGAAAACAACTTTGGGATCGCGTCGTCGAGCCAGGCCCGTGGGTCATGAATGATCTTCGCGGAGGCTACGCCGTATCAACTCCGGTCGCAGCAAACGGACGGATCTTTGCCGTCTTCGGTTCCTCCATCATTCACGCTCTGGACCTCAACGGGAAGCGGCTTTGGTCGCAAGTCATCCCCGATCACGAGAAATTCGATGTCGCTCTCGCCACCAGCCCTGTTGTCTTCAACGACACAGTCATCATGGCCTTGGACAAGCGCTCTCCGGCTTCATCCATCATCGCCTGGGATTGTGCGACCGGAAAGCAGCGCTGGGAACAGAAGCGCCCGGAGACTGACTTCAGCCACAGCACTCCCGTGCTCATCAACGCGGGCTGCAAGCCCCAAATGCTCTTCTCCGCCACCCATGCCCTGCAAGGTCTCTCCCCGGAAAGTGGCGAAACCCTTTGGTCATGCAAATGGGGACGCTCCATCTGGCCCGTGTCCTCTCCCGTTATGACCCGAGGGCTCGTTTTTGCAATCGGAGGGAGAGGCGGACAACCTGGAATCATCGTCGATCCGAATGGCTTGGACGATCTTGCAACGACCCAACCCAAAACCAAGATCCGCCCGATGTCGGAGGGGCTTTCTTCGCCGGTGGCCTTCGAGGACCTCGTTTTCCGTGTTCATTCGGGCGGCTGGCTACGCTGTTTTCGCATCACAAACGGCGAGGAGCTTTTCCAAGTCAAATTTCCAAACGCCAACCCTTCGGTGAGTCCGATCGTGACACCGGAAGGCCGGATCTATTTTGCCTCGGCCGGAAAATCAGTAGTAATTCAAGCGACAGCCGAATTGAAGATTCTCGGCGAATCCGACCTCGGCGATCCTTCGGTAGCGGCTCCTGCCATCGCGAACGACCGAATCATTCTCAAGGGCCGGAATTTCCTATACGCCATTGGCAATTCGAAATAATGATCATGCGATCAAACCGGATACAAGAGCGAAGAACATCATTTCCAGGAAGAACGGGATAAGAAGTATCTTCGCAACGCAAGAAGTCAGAGGTGACTCACTTTCCCATGAGTGGATCGAGGAACTTGTAGAACGCTTCGGTCGCCGCATCGTCGGATTTGCCGAGATCATTGTTCAGGCGACTGTGATTGGTATCGCTCTTACCAAAAGCCCTGACGGGAATCTCCGCCGCATTCAACTTGGTCGCGAAAATCTCCGCCTGCGCTCTGGTGTCGGGATTACCGGGAAAGTAGAGGAGTAGAAATGGAGGAATCCCCTTGCCCTTTTCCACATGGGTCACCGCAGAAAAGTCGACATGCTTCTCCGGATCGTTCCCAAATTTTTGTCGATGTCCGAAAATATACATCTTTCCTCCATAAAGCGCCTGCCGGTGCTCCGCAGTCATGATGATCTTGGGAATATCGTAGGTGTCGCCATCGACTGGTACGCACCCCTTGAGGACGTCAAAGGTGACCCCCTCCTCTTTCAAGTAGCGGTCATCAGTACAAATCAATGCGGCAAGCTGCGCTCCCGCAGAATGTCCACCTACGAAGATCCGCTTTGGATCTCCTCCATGCTTCGCGATGTTGCGATGCACCCAGCCCAGTGATTTGGCAACATCGCGAATCAGATCATCCATTGTCACTTCGGGCAGGAGGCGATAATTGGTGGACACGAAGATGAAGCCTCGCTGGGTCAATACCTTGGGCTTGAGCCCAACATCGCTCTTATCGCCGACTTGCCACCCTCCGCCGTGAATCCAGAACATGACGGGCAGGCTCTTCCCTTCCGAGTCATCGGGCATGTAGATATCGAGCACCTGGCGCTTGTGTCCGGATTCCACGTAGGGAATGTCAGGTATTAGTTTTTGTGCCGATGCGTTTTCGCAAGAAAATAGAATCGGAAACACGAAGGCGGGGATGAATTTTCGTAACATGATTGACTCGGTTGAAAGAAAACAACCATGCCCAATAACGAGCTCCGTTCAAACCCCAAATCGAATCGCCTCGCACGCTACTGCCATGGACCTGGGAATCAAAACAGTTGAGAAAACCCGGGCCATCAGAACGTTTTGTATTAATCAGCCATGCAAAACAACCCCAATAGACGCCGCTTCATTCAAACGGCCGCAGCCACCACAACCGCCGGACTTTGGACCTCTGTCTCCCAAGCAGAGTCGCTAAAACAACCTGTAAAAATTGCCTGCATCGGGGTGGGCGGAAAAGGATCAAGCGACACCGATAACGCGGCGAAATACGGTGAGATCGTCGCACTTTGCGACATCGACGACAATCGACTGAAAGAGAAAGCCAGGAAATATCCCAACGCGAAAACATTCCATGACTATCGCGAGCTCCTGAGGGTCATGGGCGACAAGATCGATGCGGTGACGGTTAGCACTGCTGATCACGCGCACGCCGCAGCCAGTGTCATGGCAATGCGGCTGGGAAAACACGTCTACTGCCAAAAACCATTGACGCATTCGGTATCCGAAGCGCGACTGATGCGCGAAACAGCACGGAAGTTCAAGGTGATCACCCAAATGGGAAATCAGGGAACTTCGCACGATGGCTTCCGTGCCAACGTCGAATTGATTCGCAGCGGAGCAATTGGCACCGTGCGCGAAGTTCACGTGTGGACCAACCGGCCCTTCCGGAACTGGGAGAAGGGAGAGATGTACTGGAAGCAAGCGCCGGATTTAACCAGCCGTCCGACAGACCGCCCTCCGGTTCCGGAACACATCAAGTGGGATCTCTGGCTGAACGCCGCTCCTCAGCGCCCCTATCATCCGGCCTATCTTCCCCACGACTGGCGTGGCTGGTGGGATTTCGGCACCGGAGCGCTGGGTGACATGGCATGCCACACCGCGGCCATGCCCTTCATGGCACTCGAACTCGGCCTCCCGACCCGGGTTTCCGCAGAGAGTTCCAAGGTGAATCCCGAAACCTATCCAGCTTGGGCCACCGTCACCTATGAGTTTCCGGCCCAGGGAAATCGTCCTCCGGTCAAACTGGTGTGGTATGAGGGCGCAGAGAACGGAAAACGCAACCTTCCAAAACTGAAGCTTCCCGGTGGGCAGACTCCGACCCCAAGCGGATCTCTCCTGATTGGAGACAAAGGTCGCCTCTACTCTTCGGGAGATTCCGGAAACACCCGGAAGCTTGATGGGATTACCAACGTCAAGGTTCCTGAGCTTTCGATCCCCCGGCTGGGAACAGAGACCGACCCAAATCAAATGCGCGAATGGATCGAAGCGATTCAAGGCGGCAACCCAACCCTGAGCAATTTTGATTTTGCTTCCGGGCTGACAGAATCAATGTTGCTCGGGAACGTTGCGGTCCGCTTGGGCCAGTCCCTCGACTATGATGGCAAGACGGGCACCGTCACCAATATTCCAGAAGCAGCCGCCATGATCGCGCGGACCCGCCGAAAGGGTTGGGAACTGTAATCACAATTCTCCATGAAGAACACGCCCTCCAGGAAACACCGGCATGCAAGGTGGACCTCTTCAATGGGGAATCCCGTCTTCAAAATCGCGCTCGGGGATTAACCTGAGACAACACCCCAAATCAACACGAGCCCAAATCAGCGATATGAACCAGACCATCACCTTCATTCTCTCAGCCTCTCTCCTCATCGGACAGGCCTCCCTCGCCCAGGACTCGGTCCGCAAGGACATCGCCTACGACGATGAGCACGCAAGTCAGATCCTCGATTTCTATCCGGCAAAAAAAACAGACAAACCGGCGCCGGTCATGGTTTTCATTCATGGTGGTGGCTGGCGAGGCGGCTCGAAGAAAGACATTCCCCGGTTTTTGACCAAAGCGAACGCCGACGGCTGGCTTGCTCTGGTCTCGGTCGAGTATCGCTTTACCGACGTCGCCCCCCACCCCGCCCAGGTTGATGACTGCGCGCGAGCCATCCAATTTCTTCGACAGAATGCCAAAGAATGGAATCTCGACCCGGATCGCATCGGTGTCACCGGAGGATCGGCTGGCGGGCACCTCTCGGCATACATCGCCCTTCAGAATGATGAGGCGAAACCAACATCCAAAGATCCCGTTGAGCGGCAGTCCTCGCGCGTTTCATTTGCAATCCCCTTCGCCGGCCCAACGGACTGGGGATTGCTGGGCACCGTCAAGCACGACCACCCGGCCTATCGCCAACTCCTGGGCTACGAACCGGGCACTCCGGCTGACAAAATGTCACCGGAAAAGAAAAAAGACGTTTCGCCGCTGCAGTTTGTTTCCCCGGACGATCCTCCAATCCTGATCGTCCATGGCGACGCTGACAAGATCGTCCCAATCGAGCACGCCAGGGTCCTTGATACCGCCTTGGAGAAGGCAAAAGTATCGACGGAGCTGTTCATCGTGAAAGGTGGCAACCACGGAATTGCAGGGGCCGGTCATCCGGCTGCAGTGAACCGGGCAAGCGCATTCATGCGCAAACACCTCTTGGCCGATGGGGAAAAAACAAAGTCCACAGAGTCTTCAAAATAATAACCCGTGAACAACACCGATCCCCACGACATGAGGACCAGCAAGCTGAATCGCCGTCGCTTCCTTCGGAACTCCGGCTCCACCCTCGCCGCGGCAGCCACTCTGCCCTTCAACGCCTATGCCGCCGACGAAAAAGGACCGCGCTTTCAACTTTCACTCGGCCAATGGACGTTTCACCGCGCATATCGAGGAGCTCCCGGCGTCGTGAAACGCGATCCCCTCGAGTTTCCCACCATGGCCGGCGAACTGGGGTTTGAAGGCATTGACTACAGTGGAATCCTGCTCGGAAACGATCACGCCAACCCCAAAAAGATCGCCGAACTGAATCGTCGCGCCGCCCATGCAGGAGTTCAAAACCTGCTCATTCTCGTGGACCTTCATGACGCTCTGGGCGCTGTCGATGCGGGGAAACGCAAGGCCAATGTCCTAAAGTATGTCCCCTGGTTAGAAACCGCAGCCGCCCTGGGTTGTAGCGGTGTTCGTCTCAACCCAATCAGCGATCCCGGCCTGGCCGCGGAGGAGCAGGCCCGGCTGCTGGCCGACGGGACATCCCAACTCCTTAAACACGCCGAAAAACTCAAGCTCGACCTCCTGTTCGAAAACCACGGAGAAGGTCTCCGAACCGACGGCGGATGGATCGCCTCTGTCGTCAAACAGGTGGATCATTCTCGCTGCGGAACCTTGCCTGATTTTGGCAATTTTCAGAAGGACCGGGCGAGTGGCACATTCCATGATCGTTATGCCGGAGTCGCGGCCATGCTACCATTTGCGAAAGGAATCTGTGCCAAGTCCCACGATTTCGATGCCAACGGAGAAGAGTGCTATTCCGATTACGGGCGCATGCTCAAGATGATCAAGGACTCCGGCTATCGGGGCTGGATCGAGGTCGAATACGAGGGTCCCCATCGGGGTTCGGGCGGCCCTGCCCGCGAGCGCGTTCCTGTTGGCCCTCTGGGTGAAAAGGAAGGCGCCCTCGCCACCAAAAAACTGCTTCAGAAACACCTCGGCGCAGATCTAAAGGAGTAGCATGTCGGTTGGACTAGCAGTCTGGCGAACATCGAACCAAGACCCTGGTTTTGAATTGTTAAAAATT
>CALFSW010000012.1 GCA_937916505.1 uncultured Verrucomicrobiales bacterium
GTCGAGAAGCATCGCCAAAGCCTCATGGACAAGCTCGACATCCACGACACCGCCGGCCTGACGCGCTACGCCATCGCCGCTGGAATTATCGAGAGCAGCGTGCAGGTGACGATTCTTTAAGCGGATTCTCCTTTTCACGAAGTTTCCGCGAGTGTTTGAGACTCCTTGGAAAAGGTGAGCTGATCTCCTTCAAGGGCCACTTAGATAGCATCGCCATCGATGAATTTTCCTTCGAGGACATCGAGGCTGAGGGGATCAAGGAGTTCGTGTTGGATGACGCGCTTGAGAGGTCTGGCGCCGTAGCTAGACAGGGTCGTAACCTTTTTTGCCGAGGAAGGCTTTTGCTTCTTCGGCAAGGGCGAGACCGAGTCTTTGTTTGGCGAGGCGTTGACGGACTCGTCCAAGCTGGAGGATGACGAAGGGCTTGAGGTCTTTAGCGGTGAGACGGTCGAAGATGACGGTCTCATCGATGCGGTTGAGGAACTCGGGGCGGAAGTGATCTCGAAGGGATTCGGTGACTTTCGTTTCAATCTCTTCGGCGTTTTCCTCCCCGAAGGTGTCTTGGCTGCCGATGTTTGAAGTCATAATGATGACGGTGTTTCGGAAGTCCACGGTGCGGACCTGGCCATTGGGTGATACGGCCATCGTCGAGGACTTGGAGGAGGACTGCTGGACCACGGCGAGACTCTCCTCCGCGACTCCGAGTTCCTTCTCAGCGTCGGGGATCGCACCGTAGGTTGGTTCAGAGGCACGACTCAGGTCATCAAGCCGCTTGGCCTGTTCGACATCGCCGAACTCGTGCATGAGGCTAATTGCCTGATCGATACCGGTAAAGCAGGATCGCCCCCCCCGGAAACTACGGTCGTCCAACCCAAGCCATGCCCCCCATTCCCCGGAGCCTTCTACGACCTCGACCCCAAATTCAATACAATGAACAAAGAAGAGGCACTTGACCTCCCGGACTATTTAATACTTTCGAAGGGCAATCTGAAAGATACCTTGTTTTTTAAGTCAAACCTCCGATTTTTTAAACCTAGACCCTCACCTTGCCCTTTACATGGAGAATACCGAACCACAATCGCCGGAGCCGGAAGCCTTTATTCCCTTCCTCTACGACGATTTGGTGGAAATCTGTCTCGAGGAGAACCGACTCCCCCGGTCTCAACTCCAGGATTTCCGGGAATTTTGTTCTTTTCTCTCAGCTGTCGGAAATTTTCTTTCGCATCAATCAGTGGACAGCCTCGACAAGGATTACGCCTACTTTAATCCCGATACTGAAATGAAACTTCGGGACTGCAGCAAGGAGGAACTCGCAGCGGCGGAACAACGCGTCATCGCCACCTTTCGGGAAGTCGCCCAAAATGCCAACTACCGGAAACTGGGAAACGAGGAAATCGAAAAATCGTTTCAGGAGCGCGGCCTCATCAGCTTGGAAACAAATGTTGATCTCCATGAATTTGGACACGTCGAATGTTATGGTCGCGGCAGTGACGTCACGACAGCAAAGAAGCGAAACTGGAGATTCAAGAAATATCAAGAGCCAATCGAGATTTGGCGACGGGTTCTTCTCTTGATGGAGTTTAAGGGAGACGACGAACTCACCGATAAGCAACTCAAGCGAAGAAAGAAAGCCACGCTTCCGTATGCGCCTGGAAAAGTATACATCTATTTATACAAGGACGTCCCCAAGCCGGACCTCGAAATCCTCTTCCCCAATGTCAGGGTCTCGATGAACATGAAGGATCGGGTCCTGATTGGGGTTCCGGCGATTGTGGTTGGCATCGGCACTGTTGCCAAGATCGGGTTAAAGATTGGATTAGTCGCCGGAGTCATTGCCTTTGCCGTATTTGGAGTCAAACTTTTCGGAGTTGATGGAAACCAGACCCATGACATGATGAAACTTGCAACCGCGTTATTGGCAGTCCTGGTGACCGTCGGAGCTTTTGGATTCAAACAGTATAATATCGTAAAGAACAAGCGGATCGAATTTCTCAAGGAGGTTTCCGAGCATTTGTTTTTTCGCAATCTTGCCATGAACAAAGCCGTGTTCAATCGAATCATCGCTGATGGCGCAGACGAGGACGCCAAGGAAGCAATGCTCGTCTTCTATCACATGCTGGTCAACTCCGACAAGAAGATGACCCGGGAAACTCTCGACAAAACGATCCAGGATTGGATGAAAGAGAAACACGGAACGGTGATCGACTTTGATATAGATGGACCCGTCAACAAACTCATAAAATTCGAAGGGGTCACAAACGGTGGAAGCAAGAAATCCCTGATCCTGGAGGATTCCGATGGAACCTTATCGATCCCGACGCTTTACGAAGCCAGAGAGATTATGGATTTTCACTGGGACAACGCATTTCAATTCAGCGACATCAAGGATCCGGAAAACTATTCCTGAGATCCCTATCCAGTTTGGCAAGACTTTCTGAAATTCCCTCCCCCTCAACTCTCTCCCAGACAACTAGTCCTTACTCATTTCCATGAACCCAATCCGCTCCACGTTCTCGATATTCGCTATCGTGACGGCCTTGATGATCCCTGCTCCTCTGCACGCTCAAGACCAAAAAACCCTCCGCGTCTTCATCTTCGCCGGCCAGTCCAACATGGTTGGCTCCGATTCGAAGGTGGAGGACATCAAACGGTTTCCTCCCTTCGCAGGATTGGAAGCCCCCCAATCGAAGGTGAAATTTTCCTACTGCCTCGGCCGGGAAGACAAAACCCGCTCGGAGGGATGGGTCGATCTCCAGGCAGTCAACAACACGGTGGGACCCGAGCTAAGCTTCGCCCGAAAAGTCAGCCGATCGCTCGATGACCCGATTGCGATCATCAAGGTTGCGGCGGGAGGAACGCACCTGGGTGGCGACTGGAATCCAGACGAACCCAGCGGCTTCAAGATGTATCCGCTGGCCGTGGAAGTGATCAAGTCCTCGCTGGCCGAACTGGACAAACAAAAGATCCCCTACCGACTGGAGGGCTTCATGTGGCATCAGGGCGAAAATGACATGTTCAACGAGGACTACATGCCAAACTACGGCAAGAACCTTAAGAAATTCCTCGCCACTTGGCGGCGCGATCTCAAAACGCCCGACCTCAGGTTTTACATCGGGGAACTCTCTACCAAGACAATTTGGGGCATGGATTTGCGACCTCGAATGGATGCGATCAGCAAAGGACAACGAGCGGTCACAGACCTCGATCCCTTGGCCGAATACATTCCGACTTCCCATGTTGGAGTCGAAATCGGCAGTGGCGTGGGCCTCCACTACCACTACGGAACCCTCGGCCAACTGGAACACGGCGAGAACTACGCGGAAGCCTATTTGCGCACTATCGCCAGGGAGACCACCGATCCGCGTCCCCTCAAGACATGGCCCTACCAAAAGAGCAACCCCATCAAGCTTTTTGTCCTCGCAGGCCATCGTAACATGGAGGGCGAGCGGGCCTTCATCCAGGAACTTGGAACGCTGGAGGGAGGAGCAGCTCTCCTCAAAGACAACCCCCGCATCGCCTACAAATACAACCTTGGAGGTGGCTTCAAGGTGTCGAAGGGATGGGAACCACTCGGCCCGGCCGGGGCCTACGATACCTTCGGCCCCGAACTGAGCTTTGGAATGACCCTTGCAAATCACGGAGTCGAGAATGTCGCGATCGCAAAATTCACGCACAGCGGCTCACAGATCATCGACTGGACCCCCAAAGGCAGCATCGCCAAATCGCGGAACCTGTATCCGAAGTTCCGGGCCTTCATCAAAGAGTCCCTCAAAGAACTCGAGGACAAGGGACATGAAGTCGAGCTCGTCGGCATCTTCTATCATGTCGGCGAGAACGACATGTCATTCGGACCTCATCGTCAGAAAGCGGCCGGGTGGCTGCAAGCAATGATCGCCCAAAGTCGAATCGATTTGAAGCGGCCCTCACTCAAATGGTTCGTGAGCCAACAGCCCCCCACCGATGACGAGCGAGTCAATGCCATCGATGTCGTCACCTCGATGAAGGAAACAGCGGCAGCCGATCCACATTTCATTCACCTCAGAGCATTCAACCTTCCGGAGCAGGAAAAAAAACTTGTGATCACCACCGGAGGAATCGTACGACTGGGAGAATTCATTGCGCGGGAATACCTCGGTGAAGCGGCAAAAAACTAAGTGGGTGAACGGAAGACACGACCATCTTCCAGTCAAATGAAGTGGTAGTGGCACAACCTCCCCGCGCTCGCGTGCGTAGGAGGGCCAGTGTCGACCAGCATTACTGCAGGTGTTTGCTTTTGGTGGGAGGGGCCTGTTGAGTTTATGATTTTGCACATCGCAACAGCGACCCACCCAATCATAAGATTTCCATCAGCAAAAGGAAGCTTCCCTTCCTTTCGCTGAATGGCGAGAGTCCGGATTGATCTTCATTTTTGGACCCTTTATTCTCGCAGCAAAAAAAATCTCATGAAATCCGGCCCCTATTTCCTATCCTTTCTCTCAAATTTTTTTCTAGTTTGCGTGAGTGTCACTGGCTCAGTGGCATCGAGGGCATTTGCGGATCTACAGATCACCGAATTCATGGCAGTGGCTGATCCGAGCTTTCCTGACGAGGATGGGGCGCCGTCCGACTGGATTGAGATTAGCAATTCAGGTGCCGAGGCTGTTTCACTGGAGGGATATTTTTTAACCAACAACGCAACGAATTTGAGAAAGTGGGCATTTCCTGCGGCAGAGGTTGAAGCTGGAACATCACTGGTAGTTTTGGCATCCGGGAAAACGGCGACCACTCCGACACCGGGGGAATTGCACACCAGTTTCACCTTGGACCGAGGTGGGGACTATTTGGCATTGATCGCGCCTGATGGTGCGACGATTGTCAGCGAGTTCACGCCTGTGTATCCGGAGCAATTTGAAGGCTTCTCGTATGGCATCGGAGTTGCCGGGGGAGCAGTTAGGGAGATCCTGTTCGCGCGTGACGGCGAATCAAAGTATTTCATAGCGACGGACGACTCGCTCGGTGATTCATGGAAACAAGCGCCCGCCGAGTTTGATGATTCAGCATGGACCAGTGGAATCGCCGGCCTCGGGTTTGAAACGGCGGGAGGAACTTTGGAACCAATGATCACAACGAATATTGGGGGTGCGATGAAATCGGTAAATGGCAGTGGATATTTCCGCTTTCCGTTTCAGTTTGATTCGAAGGACAGGCAAATCATTTCAATGCAGTTGAGTGTTCACATCGATGACGGATTTGTCGCGTTTCTCAATGGCGTGGAGATTGGTAGCTTCCAGAGTCCGCCCAATTTGCAGTGGAATTCCACAGCGACCGGCAGCCGCAGCGATCAGGTAGCACTCGATAGTGCGATTGTGATCGATGTTAGCGCACACCGGGCAGCCGTGATTGATGGCGAGAACGTCCTTGCCATCCAGGGAATGAACAGCAGTGCCAATAGCTCTGACTTTGTGATCGATGCCGAGTTGCTGGCGGATGTGAGAGACACATCCGGCGGTTTGCAGGAAGGCTACTTTAAAGTGCCCACCCCCGGCGCGCCAAATAGCACGGTTAGTAATGGACCGCCCGGAGAGGTCGTTTTTTCCGTGCCCGGCGGCCTTTTCACCGAGAACTTTCATGTTGAATTGAGGAACGCCACGCCTGACGTGGTGATTCGATACACGACTGACTTGAGCGTCCCTACGAATGCGATTGGCAATCCGTCTCCTGCCTATTTCGGGCCGATCGAGATCACGGAGAGTACTCAAATTCGGGCACGGGCGTTTAAAAACGGCTCTCTTGATGGCGGGGTGAAGACAGAAACGTATTTGAAAATGTCCGGGAACGTTCCGGCATTTTCCTCCGATCTCCCGGTGGTCGTTCTTTCGACGCTTGGCACTGGTGCGCCTCCGGGAACGGGGGCCACGACGCGGAAAACCGCTTACATGTTCTTTTTTGAACCCGATCCAGAAACCGGGCGCACCATGCTGACGCAAAGCCCTGCGCTCACGACCCGGGCCGGTGTGCGTCGACGTGGCTCCAGTTCGGGCGGATGGCCGAAGTGGTCGTTGTCGGTCGAAACCTGGGGCGACGGCGATGACGAGGACCGCAATATCGAACCGTTTGGAATGCCAATCGAGGCAGATTGGATCCTGAATGCCCGCTATGAGTGGGACCTCGCTCTCATGCGTAATCCCTTCGTTTATGAGGTTAGTCGACAAGTCGGCCGCTATGCCCCGCGCACCAAGTTTGTCGAAGTTTTCGCCGACACCAGCGGTGCCGCAATTTCCGACAATGATTATTTTGGTGTCTATTCACTCATTGAAAAAATCGAGATGGACCCCGACCGTGTTGATATAGCCCGCATCAAGCCCTGGGAGAATACCGCTCCGGAAATCACCGGTGGTTACATTTTCAAAAACGACCGTCCGGATCCCGGTGAACCCACAATCAACGTTAGCGGGATGGGGCAGATTACCCTTGTCGATCCCGATGGTGGAGAGGCTTCGGGAATCCAGAGGTCATGGCTCACCAATCATCTCAACGAAGTCAACAGGGCACTTATCAACGATCCGGAAGGAATCAATACCACGACCGGCTTGCATTTTTCCGATTACATCGATGTCGATTCATGGATCGACCACCATTGGCTGAATATCATGGTGATGAATATCGACTGGGGTCGACATAGCGCATTTTTCCACAAAGATCGGAACGGCAAGATCGTCAGCGGACCAGTGTGGGACTACGACCGTGCTCTCGGCTGCGAGGACGTGCGCGACAATAATCCGCTCGCCTGGGAGGGCGTAGTCAATGCGGTTGGGACTGTTTCCAGTAAGACGTGGTTCGACACCCGTTTCCCCTGGTATGGCAATCTCCTGGGGCCAACCCAGGATCCAACACAAGCGAACTATCCGGAGATCCGGCAACGCCATACCGACCGATGGTTTGAGCTGCGTAAGAGTGAGTTCTCGATTGAAAATCTGCATACGATCATTGATTCGATGGCGGGTGAGATCCGCGAATCCCAAGCGCGTAATTTCGATCGCTGGACACAATACCCGCCGAATGGTGGTAACTTCGCCGAGCCAGGCCTGAGCGGGTGGGAGGCGGAAGTTTCGCATATGAGAAACTGGCTGGTGGCGCGGACCGAATGGGTCGACTCGCAGTATCTTAAGCCCCCGGCATTTAACACTCCGGGCGGGGTGATTGCGCAAGGATTTCAATTGGTAATGGACTCGCCTGATGGGCAGATTTTTTACACGGTGGACGGATCAGATCCACGCGCGCCTGGCGGCTCTCCGAACGATAAATCGATCCCTTTTCTAGGAGGCCCGGTAGAGGAGATTTTAGTCGATGTCGATGCGGCGGGACGCTATCTCGTCCCCTCCGATGATTCCCTCGGCCTGACATGGACCGAGGCTCCCGATGTTTTCGACGACTCGACCTGGAAAACGGCAATCAACGGGGTGGGCTTTGAATCGTTCGGAGGGATTTCAGAACTCATTTCGACTAGTATTAAGGAAGAGATGAAGTCGGTAAATGCCAGCTGCTACCTCCGCCTCCCGTTTGACTTTGATAATACCGAAAACCTCAACTCGCTCACGTTGACGGTTTGGGCCGACGATGGATTCGTTGCCTATCTCAATGGCACGGAAGTCGGTTCTCTTCTCAAACCCTCACCACTCCTCTGGAATAGCACGACAGATGGAGGGAAAAGTCACCCGGGTGGCGACACTGCGATTTTAACCGCTCCGATCGTGATCGACCTCACGCCGTTTAAAGATCATATGCGCGACGGTTCAAATGTCATTGCCCTCCATGGCCTGAACAGTTCCGCAGGTGGATCCGATTTTCTGGTGCGCTCAACCTTGTCCGTAAATCACAACATTGCCCCCACTCCTGCGATCGTGGATGGCACGCAGGTCATCACGGCCCGCACGTTTGACGGTTTGCAGTGGAGTGCTCCCGAGAAGATCGCTCTCATCATCTCGGACGACTTGGCTGATCGCTCGAATCTCGTCATCTCCGAGATCATGTATCGCCCGCCTCTTCCAAGTGAGAAAGAGATCGCCGCCGGGTTCGATCAGCGGGAAGAGTTTGAGTATCTTGAGTTTTTGAATATCAGTGACACCCCGGTTGCGCTCATTGGCATGCACTTTACCGACGGGGTCGAGTTTGACTTCAACGATAGTCCGATCAGCCTGCTGCAACCTGGAGCACGTGTGCTGCTCGTTAGAAACCGGGCCGCGTTTGAATTCCGATACGGCACCACACTTTCTGATCGGATTGTCGGCGAATTTCAAGATGACACGAAGCTGAAGAACGAAGGCGAACGACTTGTCGTTACTACCTTTGGAGGGAACGTTTTACGGGATTTTTCATACGACAACAAAGCCCCATGGCCGGTAACGCCGGGTGTTGGAGGCTTCAGCCTGGTGCTGGCAGATCCTGAGAGCAATCCCGACCATAGCCAGGCAGCGAACTGGGAACTCAGCCCGGCCCCCGGCGGCACACCTGGCACTGGTGACGACTTAAACTTCATCACTTGGGCGAGTGCATTCGGAAATCCCGAACCCGGATCGGACAACGACTTCGACGGCCGCGCAGCTCTGATCGAGTATGCAATGGGCACCGACCCAACGAGCCCCGATCCAGCTGATGCCCATGGCAGCCAATTGAAAGTCAGCGAATTCCCGACCTTCTTATTTCGCAAAAATCCTCTCGCCGAAGACGTCACTTTCATCCTCGAGCAATCTTCGAATCTTGAAGTCTGGGTTTCGGCAACCGAAACAATGGCCTTGGTTGACGAGATCGACAATCTGGATGGCAGCACAACCTTGGTCTACCAATCGGTTTTGCCGAAGGATGGCAATACGGTGTTTCTCAGGATGCGGGTTACTCTCAACTAGACCAAGGGGTGTTGATATTCGCGCGGTCAGTGAGCGCAGAGACAGAGACCAGCAAGTTCGTAAACGTCAGCTTCACGGTTTACCTTTGGATCCACTGAAGCGGAAAAACGCATTGGAGATTCGCATGGAGAGACATGAACGGGAAACGGAAGTTCACAACCAGGGCGAAACTTGCAGACGGAATACTCGAGGCGCGAAATAAAGCCCGGCAGACGCACAACCAAACATTTGACCTTGGATCGCACTCTCAAGAGCAGGCGAACCTCTGCCATGCGTTCCTCGATCTTAACCCGGACAGGGAACTCATCGAGAGATTGAAAGCTGAGAAATCGCGACAAAGTGTTAACGTCCGCGAGACCTTCGATCAGCTCATGGAGGTGAAACGAGCTACTGCCGGAGACTCCCTGCACCATGTGATTTTTCTCCAAACCCGGTGCGGAGCGTGTGTTAAAAAATTTGGATCCCTTCAGCTTTCTGAAATCGCTCCAGGTCAGATTGACACTTGGCTTTCCGATTCGGAATGGGCTCCAAGAACCAGGCAAAATGTGCGAGCATCGGTCATCACCATGTTTCGCTGGGCAAGAGATCAAGGATTTTCACCAGAGGGAAAGACGACGGCAGAGAAGACTACCATCCCAATTGTAATGAGGTTTGCACCGTCCACAATAACTCCAGGCGAACTTGCAACCATGCTTGATAAAGTCAGACCTCAATACCTACCGTGGTTGGCGCTCTCCGCCCACGCCGGAATCAGGTTGGAAGACCGTCTTCCCCAGAAACCCTGCGACCTGTTCGGCCACTGCGGATACGCGTTGAGTTCTCCCATTCTGCGTTTCATCCAGAGTAACCGCCCGCCGCGGTTTATTGACCCTCATTACCGCCTTGCAGACTTTTACTTCGCTGACACCAGGAACATCCACCGAAACGTTGGTTTCAACCGTCTCAATGGTGATCACCACGGAATTTACATTTTCAATTTTGAATTTGAACGGTTTCTCAGTGGTAACCAACGGCGAATTGGACTCGTACGTGCCCCGCCCCGTTGAACGATCCAGGACGAGTCGTTCCCGGGAAAAGAGCTGGACAACACCCACTCCAAACAACGCCAGACCAATCAATGTTCCGATTCCGATCGGCAATAAAGACATCCCGGCCCCTTCTTCCTTCCACAGAATCCAGCCAAACGAAACGAAAGCCGCGATCATCCCGCCACCAATCAAGACGAGAGCGATCATCCATCGAAGTGTTCCAGCGACACCGCCCAGGATGAGCTTCGTTTTGCTTTGATGTTGAATCTTCATTTTCGATGCTGATTGGCAATAGGCTAAGCCAAACGGAAACTGCTTCCTGTTACAAACTTTAACAGGTTTGGAATGGAGCTCCCTCACGGGACTCACACTCGGGATTTTCATCAGCACAGAATTGTAGCGACAATCTCCACACGCCCTGGATTGAGGACAGTCCCATGAAGCTTCACAACCCCTCCCCCTCTCCGATCCCTTAGACGACGCCCTTAAGCGATCCACTCAGAAAGCAAATTCTTTCAGAAATGTCCGAGCGAATGCGCGTAACAAACGCGCGCCTGGCGACTGCGGAACTGGCTCCCGACGTGGGCATGGCCTGGCTGGCCCTGGCCGCGATCGCCGTTCACGACGGGGATCGCGAAACCTTCCGCAAGTTTCGGCGCGATGTGCTGACGCGTTTCAGCGACACGCCGTTTCTGGGACCGGCGGCCATCGCGGCGATCCTCTGCACTGTGCTTCCGGCGGCGCCGAACGAACTCAGTGCCGGCCTGCGCCTGGCTGAACGGGTGGCCGCTGACGGTCCCGGCCCTGGCTTCGCTGTTCAAGGCTATGCGCCGGTCGCGCTGATCCTGGGGGAATATCGACGCGGCAACTACACGCAGGCCCTCAAGCAGGCGACTGAGTTTTTGAAAAAACCCGCAATAAAACTGGAAGTCGCCGCCCCTTGGGCAATGCTGACGGTCGCGATGAGTCAACACCAACTCCACCAACCGGCGGAAGCCAACATTACGCTCACCCAAGCCAGAAAATGGATGGCCCTTGAAGACCATCCCCTCCCCCTACGCTGGTATATTATATAAAAACGCTCGAACAAGCCCTCCTGCGCGAAGCCGAGGCGCTGATCAAGGGAAAGCCGGGCCCGTAAGGTCAAAATACCCAGCCGAACCCGAAAACGCTGCTAATTCAGCGCCGGACGACGTCCCCAGCCCCCCGATCTCAGCCGACCCGGCCATCGCCGATCCGGCTCTCCGTGTCGAAAGTCCCCGGACATCCAGCCCCGTAGTGTCCGGAAACTCGAATCGTCCGGGATCATGTGGCCTCCCGGTAGTAGTAGCGCAGCAATCCGCCTAACCGCTTTCGGCATTCCACCTTTCCTTCATTTTCCAGAGCGATCCCAGGCTCAGTGATTTTGATCTCCAACCCTTGCCGTTTGATCCCGGCCGACCTTACTCTTCGCGCCGCAGGGCGTAACTATCGACTCCCCTGAGTCGCTGTCACACCAAGGGAAATCAAGATGTAGAATATAGTAAGTTTGCTCATGATCTTTTTTCCCTATGCGCATTAAGGTAGGGACACTGATCACTCAGTGCCCCCCTCGCAGATCCCGGCGGGCGATTTTTCCGCACAGGTCACCACGCAGGAGGCGCAGTTAGAGCAACGTCAGTGTCCGGTTTATTATTGATTAAGATCATGCAGGTTTGCTTCCACATTGGCAATGTCGCTTGCGCTGGCTTTTCCACAATGCTTGGCAAGGGCAGATCTGGTTCTCGAAGATTCCTTCCCTACCCGAAGAGGGCCAAGCCGTGTTGCGCCTCCAAACTAATCCTTGGCATGGCGGGAAGGAGGACTACCATTTCGGGTTACTAATTTCCGTCTTGAAACGCCCTATGAACGCCGGCTGCTGCCTTTTTCGCCTGATCCTCCGTCTCACCATTCCCGGGCTCAATCATCTCGGCTCAATTCCTGCCCCTCTTCCCCCGCAACCCCCTCTAAGATCCCTTCAACGCCGCCCTCAAGCGCTCAACCCCAAAAGCAAATTCTAGCAGCCCGTGTGAGAAATGCGGGAAAGAACAAGAACGTTGCCCCAAGGGCAGAAAAAACCTCTCATGAAGCGCCTGACCTTTACCAGCCTCCTGTTGCTCTCGGTACTGTCAATCAACGCCCGGTCCCAGCCCCCCCCGGCCGATTCGATTGCCTGGACCCTCGCCTGCCGGGCCAACAACGACCTCTTTCAGGTCCTAAAGGCCGCCTCGGCTTCCTGCCAACGCTTCGACACCCCCGCACAGGCCATCCAAGCCGCTCCCCGCGACAGCGCGGTCCTCTTGCTTGCCGACGGCTATCCCGCCCAGAGAACCATCCTCGCCCAGGCCGACGCCGGGCTAGCCTCGAAGAAGAGCCTCCGGCTCTACATCGAATACCCTGCCGCCCTCAAAGACATCGAGCTGGGTGAGCCTGCCTATCAGAAAACGGGCCATTACGGCTCCGTCATCGAGCGCACCGTCCTGGCCTCCGATTTCTTCGAGCCCGAGCTCAAGAAAATGCGCATCGTCATGGTCCACGACTGCCATTATTTGCCCGTCGAGACCGACCAGCCGCACCTGGTGTTCACCCAGGTCGAAGGATATGACAACGCCGTGTATGGCGTCACCGAAGCCGCTCATCCGCTCCTCTTCGAGCACCCAGCCGGCAACATGCTCGTCGCCACCACCAAGCTAAGCCAGTTCGTGACCGGCCGCTACGCCCCCACCGAGGCTTGGGGCCCCATTTGGCAACGCATCCTGAAATACTTGGCCCCGGAAAAAACCATTCCCCCGCTGAAATGGACCCCGACGGTCCGCCCCATGTACGGCCCGGACCAGCCCCTGCCCGCCGACGCCCTCGACAAAGCCGTCCGACGCGGGGTCGACTACTACCAAAAGTCCCGCCTGCTTATCCACAAAGACTGGCCAGCCCAAGAGGGTCCAACCGGTATCGACCCCGACTGGCCTGTCGGCGACGGCTCGCTCGGCATTGGCGAGTGCTACATCTCCAAACGCATCTTCGTCGATGGCTCTCAGGCCGTGAGCAGAAGCGCCCGCACCGACTGCAACCTCGAAGCTGCCATGGGGCTCGGCTGCGGCGTTGCCCTCCACCGCAAAGCCTCCTACAAAACACTAGCCCATACCCTCAACGACCTCATCTTCTTCAATTCGCCCATTTGTCAAGGAAACCGCGCCGACCCAAAAAATCCCTCTTACGGCTTACTCTCCTATCACACTGGTGACGTCGTCGGCACCTACTGGG
>CALFSW010000013.1 GCA_937916505.1 uncultured Verrucomicrobiales bacterium
AACTCCTCCAGCAAGCTCGCCCCATCTAACCATCCTCAAGCCAATCGCCCTTCGTCATCTGAATGATTTTCGCCCCAATCCCGTTATAAATGTCGATCTAGCCAATGTCTTGACAATAACGCAGATACTTGGCAACCCAGCGGGGCGGACGATTACCGAAACTCCCCGACTGCCTCCCTTTTCCCATCTCCCATATCCCATAATATTATGACTAATGATGTCTCTGCCTGGATTTGGTTCGGCCTTTATACGACCGTCCTCCTCTGTCTTGCCGGCTATGGCTGCCACCGCCTGACCATTCTTTATCTTTACTTCAAGCACGGCCGCAAGCGCCCGATGCCTGACAGCGAGTTCGAGGAGATGCCCCTCGTCACCATTCAGTTGCCCGTCTTCAACGAAATGCATGTAGTGGACCGACTCCTCGGTTCGGTCGCAGCCCTCGACTATCCTCAGGACAAACTCCAGATTCAAATTCTCGACGACTCCACCGATGAAACCGTCGAAATCTCCCGCGCTGGTGCGGCCCGGCTTCGCGACAAAGGCTTCGATGCGGAATGCATCCACCGCACCGATCGCACCGGTTTTAAGGCTGGCGCACTGGAAAACGGCATGGAATCAGCCAAAGGTGACTACATCCTGATCCTTGACGCCGATTTCGTCCCTAATCCCGACCTCCTTCAAGAGACCATCCACCACTTCACCAACGACAAGATCGCTTTGGTCCAGACCCGCTGGGGACATCTCAATCGTAATTACAACGCCCTCACCCGTGTTCAGGCCCTCTTCCTCGACGGTCACCTCGAGCTTGAGCAGACCGCTCGAAACCGCTCGGGTCGCTTTTTTACCTTCAACGGTACCGGTGGAATTTGGCGCAAGTCGGCCATCGAAGACGCTGGCGGTTGGGAACACGACACCCTCACCGAGGACATGGACCTCAGCTACCGGGCGCAACTCAAGGGATGGAAATTCATCTTTCTCAAAGAAGTCGAAACTCCCGCAGAGCTTCCCGTCGACATGGCCGGATTCAAAAACCAGCAGCACCGGTGGACCAAGGGTTCCATTCAGTGCTGTAAAAAATGCCTCCCTTCCATCTGGAAAAGCAAATTCCCCCTCGCTGTCAAACTGGAGGCCACCGCGCATCTTACCGCAAACTACGCCTACCTTGCTCTGATCGCGCTCTGTATTCTCATCTTCCCCAAGAATCAGTGGGGTCCTGATCTCGGGCAGTGGGGGAACTTGCTCGTCAACGTGCCCATCTTTTTCTTCTCCTCCATCTCCATCGTATTCTTCTATGCGGTCGCTCAGAGATCCCTTAATCCCAAAACCTGGTTGAAGGAAATCTGCTACCTGCCCCTCTTACTAGCTCTCGGAATTGGCATGGCCGTCAACAACGCCAAAGCGGTGATTGAGGCCATGCTCGGTCACGAATCCGGCTTTGTCCGTACTCCCAAGTATGGCATCGAGGGGAAACAGAAGATGGAAATCAAAAAAAGCCGCTACAAGGCCATCAAGAGCCTCACCCCGGTCGTAGAACTTCTTTTCGGTATCTTTTTCCTCTTCGTGGTTTTAGAAGCCGCATTTTCAGGAAATTGGCCATCCGCAATCTTGTTGCTTCCCTTCCCGGTCGGATTCTTTTACACATCCTTAACTTCTTTGGGACAGATGGCGAATCTCCTCCAGCTTGTGCCTTTCCGTTCGAAGAAGAATTAAGACATCCTTCGACCTCGCTCAGACACCATGCGCTCTCTCAAACCGGTTGCCCTGTTATTTTCCCTCTGTCTTCCCCTCCTCTTCACCAGCTGCGGATCTTCCGTCGACAGCGACAACCAAATGGTTGTCAGCGTGAGGGATCAAAAGATGCTTCTGGTTAAAGAGGGAAAACCGGTCAAAGCCTACCCTGTCTCGACTTCAAAGTTCGGCCTTGGGAGCCAGCGCGGGAGTAATCGGACTCCTCTCGGCAACCACGTCGTGGCCAAAAAGATCGGTGGAGGAGCCCCCAAAGGAGCCGTTTTTAAAAGCCGCCGCCGCACCGGCGCGATCGTGAAGCCGAATACTCCGGGCCGTGATCCCATCGTCACCCGTATCCTCTGGCTCAGCGGACGTGAGCGCCACAATCGAAATACCTTCGGACGCTGCGTCTACATCCACGGAACCCCTGCCGAGTATAAGATCGGTCGCCCCGCTTCCTACGGCTGCATTCGCATGAAATCGAAAGATGTCATCGACCTCTACCGTCGCGTTGGGGTCGGAGCAGGGGTGAAAATCATCCGGGGCTCCCTCGATACAATCCGTGCGGGCCGCAGCTATTATGCCAGGAAAGGTGGCAGGGATCGTGCTAATGCTACCCGCTGGTAACTCCGATTTCCTAAGTGTCACTCAATCTCAATCACCACCAACTCCGCGAGCTGTCTCCTAAAGAGCGGCTCGTTTTTTTGAAGTCCCGCCTTGCCCGCGCAAACGAAGGGCTTCACCGGCGTCATCTCGCCGGAGAGGCAGGCATCACCCATGCCGAGGTTCGTTCGGCAATGATTGACGAGTTGATCATCGCGATCTACCGCTCATTTCTTATCAAGGACGAAGTTCTCACGACTCTCTCTCTTGTCGCAAATGGAGGCTACGGCCGCGGCATGATGAATCCCGGATCGGATGTTGACCTTCTCTTTCTCACTTCCGACCCATCCCAAAAAGTTTCAAAACGCATCTCGGAAATAATTCGGGACATGCAGCATCTCATTTGGGATCTGGGCTTCAAGTTTCTCCCCTCCACCCGCTCCACCGCCGAAAGCATCAATGAGGCTAAAAATGAGCCTCAATCACGCACTGCCCTCTTTGATGCCCGACTCATCGCCGGTTCAAGTGAACTCTTCGAGAACTTCCAAACGCGCTTTCGGAAAACATGCATCGAAAAAGACAAAGAGATCTTCTTCCAGGAACGCAGTCTTGATATCAGCTCCCGTCACGCCAAGTGGTCACACACCGTCTTTCTTCAGGAACCCAACATTAAGGAAAGCCCCGGCACTCTCCGCGACTACCATAACCTCGAATGGATCATCGATGCCGAGGCCGGAACCCGCTCGATGACTGAACTCGTCTCCCGCCGCATCCTCAGTCGACTGGCAAGACGAGAGCTCAAGGACGCCTTCAACTTTCTTCACCGCGTCCGCAACGCCCTCCATTATCACGATAAGGGAAACGACATCCTGACCCTCCGGTTTCAGGGCGTTATTGCCGATGAATTCGGCTACCCTGAAAAGTCCATTCTACGGCGCATTGAATCCTTCATGCGGGACTATTACACACACGCTCGTAACGTCCATAACCATACCAAATCGGTCTTCGAAATCTTTGAACTCCAGCACACCGAGCAACAAAGCTTCGGGCTTCGCTCAAAACTCACCTTCGGGCTCATTAAGAAGAAGCCCAAGGCACTCGACGACTACACCATCCGCAACGGACGCCTGTTCCCCCGCCGCAAAGACATCTTCGAGGAAAATCCGAACCGCCTCATTCGCCTTTTTGCTTATTGCCAAAAATACGACGTCCGCCCCTCCCCCTCTCTTCGAAAGCTCATTAAGTCCAACTGGGACCTCATCGACAAATCGTTCCGCCTTAGGGTGAAAAACCGTGATGCTTTTCGCGAAATCCTGGAACGCAAAGGCCAGGTTGCCCGCATTCTCCGCCAGATGCACCGCTGCGGAGTGCTCGGCCGCTACCTTCCGGAGTTTGGAGCACTGGATTGCCTCGTCCAACACGAGTTCTTTCACCGCTACACCGCCGACGAACATACTCTCCGCTGTATTGATCAACTCGACAACCTCGTCGATGACGACAATCCACGTCACGAACTCTATCGGGATCTCTACCTCAAACACCCCGATCCCTACGCCCTTTTCATCGCACTCATCCTTCACGACACCGGGCGCGCCGAAAACGTCCGCGAACACATTGATGGATCTTCCATCCTTGCTGCCCGACTTTGCAAACGCCTCCAAATCACCGGCGGTCGACGTTCCCTCATCATGTTCCTTGTCGATCACCACCTCACCCTGTGGCGCTTCGCAACGAAAAAGAACATCGATGACCCCGAGGTCATCCAGGAATTCGCCGGCCTGATGCAGGATCGGCACCGGCTTGATGCCCTCCTCCTCTTCACCTATGCAGACTCAAACGGGACCAACGAAGAAGCCTGGTCCCCATGGAAGGAGACCCTCATTCTTCAGCTCTACCGTAATACCCGCGAATACATTCTGGAGGGAAAAACCGCGGGCAAGGAAGAAATCAACAATGAAGTCCGGGAAACCCTTGCTGAGATCAAATCCGGGCTGAAGGAGAAATATCACGAAATTTTCGACGAGCACTCCAAGCTTATGCCGAAACGCTATTTTCGCTACCGCAGCCAAAAGAGCATCTCCAAGCATATCGTCGCAATCTGGCAATATATTGATCGCCGCGGGCGACGTCCTGATACCCCTTTCGAATGCGCCGTTCAGTGGATCGACCGCCCCAAGTTCGGCTACAGTGAACTCATCATTGCGAGCCACGATTCGCACCGCTTTCTTGAGAAAATCTGCTGCGCACTCGCCTCTCACCAGCTCAACATCCTCTCTGCCGACGTTTACACACGGCCCGACGGAGTCACCCTTGACCTCTTTCGGGTCAACAATGACAATCTCAAGGCGATCACCAGTGTCAGCAAACAAAAAGCGGTCGTCGCCACCCTCTATGAAATCAATCAGAAAGAGGATTACGAACCGGCAAAGTATCTCAAGAAGAAGGTGAACTTCCTGAATCCGGAAACCGAACAAATCGTCCAATTCCCGGTTCGGGCCTGGATCAGTAACGATCTCGACCCTCACTTTACCGTGATTGAACTCCAGGCCCTTGACCGCATTGGCCTCCTTCATGACGTCCTGAAAACCGTCAACGACCACGGCTTGGTCACGGTCCATTCAAGGATTTGCACGGAGAAAGGAGCCGCTCTCGACTCCATCTATGTCAGCACCCGGGAAGGCGAAAAACTCACCAGCCAGAATGCCATGGACCGTCTGGAGAACGACTTGAAAGCCCTCTTGCTCTGATCAGGTTTTTAAGAATTATTCCGGAACATTCTCGATGCTCTCCAGCAGCTCCTTCGCATCTGCTCTCGCCCGGAGATAAGGTTCACCGAATCTCAATCCCAGGCGTCCATCCCTTCCCCTCCGGGCCTTCGCATCGATGATGAGAACCTCCCCCGACACCAGCAGGATCGCGGTCATCGATCTGCTGGTGGTCTTCTCCATGATCCGCTCCAAACTACTCGGCCATCGCGGCTTCAATTTCCTCCACCGTCGTTGGGAAGCTCGCAAACATATCGATGTTTTCCTCTTCGCCGATGATGATATCGTTTTCGATTCGAACGCCGAGATTCTCTTCACGGATGTAAATTCCGGGCTCAATGGTGAAAACCTGCCCCACCCCAAAGGGAGCATTTGGAGGACTCACATCGTGCACGTCCAGCCCAAGATGGTGGGAGGTTCCGTGCATGAAATATTTCTTCACCAAAGCCTTTGAATCATCCTGCTTTTTGGCCTCCCCGGCATCAATCAATCCGAGCCCAATGAGCTCCTTTTCCATGATCTCGATGACTTGTTTTTGATACTCAACCGGAGTCAAACCGGGACGGAGAATATCATTGGCCGCCCACATGACGCGAAGAACGGCTTCATAGACGTCCTTCTGACGAGGAGTAAACTTTCCATTCACGGGAACCGTCCGGGTCATATCAGCATTCCAATTGGCATATTCAGCGCCAACGTCCATGAGGACCATTTGACCGTCTTCGCAAATCCCGTCGTTTTCGAGGTAGTGAAGGACACAAGCGTTCTTGCCAGCACCGATAATCGGGGCGTAGGCAAAACCGCGGGACTTACGACGTACAAACTCGTGGAGATACTCGGCCTCCAGTTCCCACTCACCCACTCCGGGCTTGAGATATTTCAAAACACGACGAAATCCGGCTTCGGTAATATCAACGGCCTTCTGCAGGAAGCGGATCTCCTCAACATCCTTCACCATGCGCAACTCTTGCAAAAGAGGAGCCACACGCTCGTAGCGATGAAGGGGGTAGCGCTCCTGACAATGGCTGATGAAACGGCGATTGCGGGTTTCCACAATGGTATTCGCCCGAATGTGCTCGTTGGTGTGAAGGTAGATGTTCTCCGCCTGGGGCGCGAGACGATGCAAGGCCGCTTCGAAGCCATCAACCCACTGCACATTTTTGATTCCCGAAACCCCGGTGGCCTGCTCCTTGCTGAGCTTGTCGCCCTCCCAGATTGAAATCAGCTCCGAAGTCTCTCGCACAAAAAGAATCTCGCGATCTGCTTCTGCAGGCGCATCCGGACAAAGAACAATCACCGTTTCCTCCTGATCGACTCCGGTCAGATAAAAGAGATCATTGTTCTGCCGAAAATTCATCGTCCCGTCAGCATTCGTCGGCATGATGTCATTGGCATGAATGATCACCAAACTGTTGGGCTTCAATTTCCCGAGCAGGTTCTCACGATTTCGGACGAAAAACTGTGGATCGATGGATTCGTATCGCATTTGGGTAATCCTCTCGTTTTTTACCATTCTGGCAAGAGCCGAACGGAGCGTTCTTTACGGGATCTCCATTTCGGAAAAGACTCGGAATCCCCTTGCCCTTCGAATTGACTGTTACAGACCCTCAACTCAATGAAAACCTATGAATCCTGGCTCGCCAAGCTGCGTAAACGTGCCCAGCCCAGCGGCGCCCTGAGTCAGTGGGCGGAAGTGCTTACCAAGAAGCAGGGTGGTGATGCCGAAATGTGGCGCGAACACCTTCGGGAAATTCTGGAGGAGGAGGAAAAGGCCTCGCTCGAACTCATTCTCGACCTCGATCTCATCACCGCGCCTGCGCGTAAAGAAAATCCCGAAGACGAGCAAATCCCGCTCTGGTGATTTCTCTGGTCGGGAGATGCCAGGATCATTCACCGAGCTCACTAAAGCCAAAAAATACGGAACGCTTCCGATATCCAAACTTCAAGGTTGAAGTCATTGGGTCCGTCGGCGAGATGCGGTTGAAATCGCAGTGCCATGATGGCCGCTCGTTAAGGACGTTCTGGACATCCGGAGAGCATGGGGTCGGGATGATCACCAATCCGGTTGCACATGGTGGTGGTGTTCCAATCGCTTAACCGTTATTTCGATCATCTCCCGGAAGCATGTCCTGGTGAGTAGATCTCCTGCTAAAGACTTTCGGGAGATTCTCCTTTCCGCGGCTCTGTAATAAGACGTTACTCCGGCGAGCCGCTTTCGAGCATTTCCCGTGAAATGTGGTGCGCCAATTCTGAGTCCCTGTCTGAGTGCCCTCTTTCCCCACGATGTTCCGGTATCAGCCACGATGGCTCGTGTTGCTCGAAGCGCTGGCCCTTGTGGGCTTGATCGGGTGGTTTGACTCCGCCACTGGCTGGGAATGGAATTTTTCAGCCCCCTATGCATTGCCCATCGCAGGGGTGGCATGGAAAATGAATTGGCGCTGGGGATTGGTGTTTGCCTTGCTTTGCTCCGTGATGTCCTGGCTGGCGCGCATCGAGGACAATCCCTATCAGACGAGTGGGACCTTCGCGCTGGCGGTGTTTGGATGGTGGTTTTACTTTTCCATTCTGGTGGTGGCGGTTGCCGCCGCGAAATCCCACCAGAATCTTAACCGGACCAATATCGAGATGCTCCAGCGCACGCACAATCTCGAACAGGATGTCCTGCTGAAAAGTGAGCAGGAACAACAACGGATCGGGCGTGATCTCCACGACAGCTTGGGACCCCATCTCGTAGCGATCGGATACGCAGCAACATTTTTGGAGAATGAATTGTCGAAGCTTCACTTGCCGGAGGCTGAGAAGGCGGGGAAAATCCGGGGTATGGCGACGACCGCAGCATTGCTTGCTCAGGATCTCGCGCGGGGTTTGTGCTCCGCTCCAATGGATGGCCCCGGTTTATCCATTGCACTTGAGGAACTAGCTCAATCCAGTGGCTGCCTGACCGGGTTGCCCGTCGTCTTTCTCGATCCGGATGACATTCTCATCGCTGACCCGGAACAAGGCATGCATTTCTACCGGGTCGCCCAGGAGGCGGTGAGTAACGCCGCCAAGCACGCGGGTGCTGACAAGGTCACGATCGTTCTGAGCAGGATCGACGGAGGGTTGCGCCTGACCATCGCTGATGATGGTGAAGGGATGGGGCCGGTCCAGACTGAAAATCCCGGTGTCGGACTGCAATCCATGCGTTCCCGTGCCCGCGCCCTGGGTGGGGAGTTGAGGATCGAGTCCAATCCGAACGAAGGAACGATCATCTCCTGCGATTGTCTCCTTCCTAG
>CALFSW010000014.1 GCA_937916505.1 uncultured Verrucomicrobiales bacterium
CTAGCGTGAATGGCACTCGGATAGTGGCATGATCCGTCCCGGTCATGTTCATTTCCCGGCAGACATGCTGCGAAGCCCCCTCTTAACCGAGTGCCATTGATAGCGCCGTTAAAAGCCGGTGAGAAGCAAGGAATGAAAGAGTCCCACAGTGAAAAATTAGCCACTCACGCTGACCCCGAGTCATGTGAGTGTGTCCGTGAGGGCACACTTGAAGCGTTAACAGGGGAACCAGCAGGCCGGGTGATTGAGCCGCGAAAATTCCTGCGGGAGGCCGACGCCCTATTGGCGAGCGGAAGGCCACACCGACAGCATCGCCTTGGCGAGATGTTGTCGGCTCCCGGGCGGTGCTGAGGATGTGGTGGAAGAGCCTGCGAAGGCGCAGTCATAAAAGTAACTGTGACCGGGCAAGGTTTTATCATCGGATCGTGCGTCACTGGATGCCGCGTCTGCGAGTGATGCATCCCTATCCTGAACACCGCTTGATCGTTACGACCCAAGGTAGGAGCCCAGTGCGATAATACCGCCCGCTGGGATCTGTGCGGGGGCCGCCGAGTCTTCCATCCAATACTTGTCGGCCATGGTTCGCTCAAAGATCTCATGGTCGGTGAGACCGATAATCTCCGACTCGCGGGCAATGCCGAGTTTGGCCAGCAGGGTGCGGTGGCACATCGTGAAGCTAAAATCCCGGTCCTTGGCGAAAAAGCAGAGTTCCGGGTTATCGTTGAACATTTCTCTCAGATAGCTACTCGCATCGAGGTTCCTGAGGTAGTCGGCCTTGGTCGTGCTCATGCTGGTTTTCTACCATTTAAAAGTCAAAATGTCCGATATGATGCCTCATAAATAGACGTATAATGTCGGTTCATGGATCTCCGTCATCTCAGAATCTACAACCTCGTGCTGCTTCTCGGGGTCTCTCCTGCCTGGGCCGGGGAGTTGGAGTTCAATCGCGACATCCGGCCTATCCTGTCGGAGAACTGTTTTCTTTGTCACGGGCCGGATAAGCATAAACGTGAGGCCAAGCTGCGGCTGGATACCCGCAAGGGCGCGCTGAAGATGGACGCTGTCGTTCCGGGTGACCCGGAGGGCAGCGAAATCATCTACCGCATCCTGGAGGATGCCCCGGACGAGATCATGCCACCTCCTGAGAGCCACCGGAAGATCACCAAGGAACAGATCGCCACCCTCAAGCAATGGATCAAGGAAGGCGCGGAATACCAGGAACATTGGTCATTCGTGCCACCCAAAAGCACATCCAAGAAAGCTCTGCGCGAAGTGATCGATGAAGAGATTCAGCAGGAGCTCAAGATGGCAGGAATCGAGCCCTCACCGGGAGCCGGCAAGGAAGCGCTCATCCGCCGACTCTCACTCGATCTGCGTGGCATTCCACCGACACTTCAAGAAATCGATACCTTTCTATCAGACGCATCGCCCGATGCTTGGGAACAGCTGGTCGATGGCATGCTCGCCTCACCTCAGAGTGCCGAACGACTGGCTCTCGACTGGCTGGATGTCGCCCGCTACTCGGATACGAACGGATACTCGATCGATGACCATCGCGAGATGTGGGGTTGGCGGGATTGGGTCATCCACGCCTTCATGGTGAACAAGCCCTACGATGAATTCATCATCGAGCAACTCGCCGGGGACCTCATGCCGAATGCGACGCCTGAACAGAAAATGGCCACAGGCTTTCTTCGTAACAGCATGAACACCCACGAGGGCGGCACGATTGCCGAGGAATACCGGGTGTCCTACATTGCAGATAAGATCGATACGGTCTCCTCCACTTTCATGGGCCTGACGGTAAAGTGCGCACAGTGCCACGATCACAAGTACGACCCGATCAGCCAAGAAGACTACTACCGTTTCTACGCCTTTTTTAACTCTGCCACGGAGAATGGAAAGGGCGCGACGAACGGTAACACCGCTCCCTTCATTCAAGTGAAGTCACCGCTGCACGAGATTTCAGGTATCGGGGATTCGCTCAAGCAACGGGCGGGACGCATTAAGCAACTGCGCAACGACCTCATCCATGAGGAATCGGATCACTACGCGGCATGGAAAGCTGATATTCTGGCCAAGGCTGATACGTCCAACCCCAATCCTGCCGAGAAGAGCAGCGGCTTTGTATTCCCACCAGCCAAGCACCCCCCCGAATGGGTCTGGGCAGACAAAGCGAGTGCCACGGATCGCATGCTGGTGCGGAAAGACCTTGCGATCAGGGAGGGCCTCGACTCGGCCCAGGTTTTCTTCACCTGCGACAATAGTGCGAACCTCTATGTGAACGGCAAGAAGCTCAGCCATGTCGATCCATGGATGGAGCCGAAAACGGTGGAGATCACCGAGGAACTCAAACAGGGTCGGAACACCATCGCTGCGGATGCGCGCAATGCCGGAGGGCAGGCGGGTTTCATCGCGGTGATCCAACTCAACTACAAAGGGGGTGAAATCGAATACATCAACAGTGCCGCGGACTGGCAGTGGAAGGCGTCGAAAGGCGACGATCTCATCAAGGCATTCGCCAGCGAAGGCGGCTGGGAAAATGTCGTCTCTCTCGGAAAGCACGGCATGGCCCCATGGGGAAATCTCAACACCGGGAAGGCCGCCCAAGGAGCAGACCAGGGCCTGGTTAAAATTCTGCAGATGGCGCCCGAAGCACGAAGCGACGATGAGAAGAAACGCCTGACCGATGAATACCTCAAGAAGGCGCCGACCCTGACGAAGCGACTCGCCAAAGCTCTGGGAATCGAGCTGGGCATCATTGAAAAACAGCTCAAGACCAGCGAGGTCACCAGCGTGATGGTGATGGATCATCCCGGTAAACGAAAGACCCACCTGCTCATCCGTGGTGAATACAATAATCCCGGCGAAGAGGTCTCCGCCGGCGTGCCCGGATTGTTCGCACAGTTGCCGGACGACAAACCCTCCGATCGTCTCGCCCTCGCAAACTGGTTAACCAGCGCTCAGCAGCCCCTCACCGCACGGGTCACGGTCAACCGCTATTGGCAGATGATCTTCGGTGCCGGCCTGGTGCGCACCAGTGAGGACTTTGGATCACAAGGTGAATGGCCCTCACACCCGGAGTTGATCGACACCCTCGCGGTGCGATTCCGCGAGGGCGGCTGGGATCTCAGGAACCTGCTCAAGGAAATCGTGATGTCGCAGACTTACCGTCAGCGCTCGGACATTTCTCCGGAGCTTCTGGACGCCGACCCCGGCAACCGCATGCTCGCCCGTGCTCCACGCGTCCGCCTTTCCGCCGAACTGGTCAGGGACAATGTTCTCAGCATCAGCGGCTTGCTCAATCCACAGATCGGTGGTCCGAGCGTTTACCCGGAGCAACCAGCTGGTCTCTGGAGGCAAATCAGCCACTTCGGCTACGGAGCATTCACGGCACAGGCCTATTTTCCGGATGCCGGGAAAGAGGCGCAGAGGCGCAGCATGTACAGCTTTTGGAAGCGCACCTCACCGCCACCCGGATTGGCGATCTTTGACGCACCGACGCGTGAGACTTGCACGGTGCGCCGCATGCAGACGAACACACCGCTGCAAGCGCTGGTGCTGCTCAATGACCCGCAGTATCTGAAGGCTGCGCGTGCGCTTGCGCTACGCATGACCTCAGCTGGAGGCAGTAGCACCCGGGAACGCATCGCCCACGCCTTCCGCCTCGCAACGGCACGCACACCGAGTGCGCAAGAGTTGCAGATCCTGAGCGCCATGCATGAGCGTGAAAAGCAGCGCTTTGCCCGGAACGAACAGGCGACCATCGATTTACTGGAGAATCCAGCACTCTCACTCGCTTCGAGCGATCTCGCTGATCTCGCTGCGCACACCATGGTCGCCTCGGCCATTCTTAATCTCAACGAAACCATCACCAAGCAATAAGCATGAGCAGGCATTCCATTTCCAGACGCGGATTCCTTGGAGCAGGGGCAGGCACCATGACCTTTATGGGCATGCCGTCCATGCGAGCCCTGGCCGGAGAACGGCCGATCGGACTACAGAGCTTGCCGCACCACAAGCCGACAGCAAAACGGGTGATCTACCTTTTCCAGTCAGGGGGGCCATCGCATGTCGATCTCTTCGACTACAAGCCCATCCTCCAGAAGCACCACGGCACCGAACTACCCGACAGTATCCGTGGTGACCAGCGGGTGACGGGCATGACTGCGGGGCAAAAGCAATTCCTCGTCAATGCACCCATCTCAAAAGTCGCACCGCGCGGACAGAGTGGGGTGACGATCGGCGATCTGCTGCCCCATACCTGTAAGATCGCGGATGAGATTAGCCTGATCAAATCGGTCCACACAGAGGCCATCAACCACGATCCGGGCATCACCTTTATCAATACGGGCTCGCAGATTCCCGGTCTTCCCAGTTTGGGTGCCTGGTGTGACTACGGGCTCGGCAGTCACAATCGCGATATGCCCGGCTACATCGTGATGCTCTCCCAAGGCAACGGCAAGAACCCCGGACAGCCGATCTTTTCCCGACTCTGGGGAAGTGGCTTCATTCCATCCAGCCACCAGGGGGTGCAACTCCGTGGCGGTGGTGCGCCAATTCTCTATCTGGATGACCCCGCTGGGATCGATCGCGTAAGTCGTCGGAAGATGCTGGACGATATCGCGGCGCTCAATGCGATGCGTCTCGATCAGACCGGTGACCCGGAAATTGCCACGCGGAATTACCAATACGACATGGCCTATCGTATGCAGGCCTCGGCTCCGGAGATCACGGATCTGTCGAAAGAACCGGAAAGCACCTTCAAGCTCTATGGTGAGGATGCCCGTATTCCCGGCACCTACGCTTACAACTGCCTGCTGGCCCGCCGTATGGCCGAGCGCGACGTGCGCTATATCCAGCTTTTCCACCGTGGATGGGATCAGCATAACTCACTGGTGCCCCACCTGACCGCTCAATGCAAAGACACCGATCAGGCGTCGGCGGCACTGGTGATGGACCTCAAGCAACGCGGCATGCTCCGTGACACGCTTGTCGTCTGGGGAGGGGAGTTCGGGCGAAGTGTCTATAGTCAGGGTGGTCTCAATTCCGGGCGTGACCACCACGGGCGCTGCTTCAGCATGTGGATGGCTGGTGGCGGAGTCGCCGCGGGCCGCATGCACGGTGAGACCGATGATTTCTGCTACAACATCGTCAAAGATCCTGTGCACATCCGTGACCTGAACGCGACCATCCTCCACACCTTGGGCATCGACGACAAACGCTTCACCTTCAAATTTCAAGGTCTCAACCATACGCCAACCGGCGTGGAGCCGACCAAGATCGTGAAAGAAATCCTAGCGTGATGAGATACGAATAGAGGGACAGCTCGGCTGGAGGATTCAGCGCCCCGCGGACCAGCTCGGCACGTAGGTGGGCCGCGACTTGGACCGGGCGAGCGGAGTGTGGTAGT
Source organism: uncultured Verrucomicrobiales bacterium (assembly GCA_937916505.1). GTDB lineage: Bacteria > Verrucomicrobiota > Verrucomicrobiia > Verrucomicrobiales > Akkermansiaceae > SW10. The sequence continues at coordinate 5,414 of CALFSW010000014.1, forward strand.
GTGAAGTCAGAGCGCATTTGCAATCAATTACAACACGGTCGGGATGCGGATCGCGATCGGAGAATACGATGGCAGTGGGACAAAGCTCAGCAACGACGGCGAGCAGATCACACTCTTGGATTCCTTCGGAAGGTTGGTTCAGCAGTTCACCTAAAATGAGGTGTCGCCGTGGCCGGTGGTTCCAGATGGCGGTGGTCCGAGTCCCGTCCTGATTGATCCGGAGTCCGCTCCCCATCGCTCGCTACTTCCTACGGTTGCGCATTCCATTCTCTTGGTCGGGGAGTGCGTATTGAAGGAGTTGATAAATTTCTTAACATGAGTTGGAATCAACAGGAGATGAAGGTGATTAATGATCGGACGAGCGGGCTGCGGAAATTCTGCCTGGGCATGACGCTGTTGCTGATCGCGGTGCTTCCTTGTTTTGCGGAGGAGGAGAAGGTTGATTTTGGCCGTGAGGTGCAGCCGATTCTGGCGGAGCATTGCTTCACCTGTCACGGCCCGGACGCGGAATCTCGGGAGGCAAAGCTTCGTCTGGACCAGCGCGACAATGCCATCGTCGATCGCAAGGGCTACGCGGCCATCGTGCCGGGCGATTCGGAGGCGAGCGAATTGGTGGCACTCATTCTCAGCGACGATGAGGACGAGGTGATGCCACCTCCCAAGTTCAAGAAGCCACTCAGCGCGCAGCAACGAAAGACCCTCGTGCGCTGGATCAATCAGGGTGCCGAATACGATACGCATTGGTCCTTCGAGCCGATCAGCAAGCCTGTGCTTCCGGGTAGGGTGGCGGGGAAGGAGATTGATCATTTCGTGCGGGCTGCCTTGGCGAAGCGTGGGATCAAGCCTGCGCAGGAGGCCGATCGAGCGATTTGGTTGCGTCGGGTCACGCTGGACCTCACGGGCTTACCTCCGTCGCTTGAGGAACTGGATTCATTTTTGGCCGACCCTTCGGCGAAGGCCTTCGAGACGGTGGTGAATCGCTTGCTGGGGAGTGTCGATTACGCCGAACGCATGGCTGCGATCTGGCTGGACAATGCGCGCTATGCGGACAGCAACGGGTATCAGTTCGACAACCTCCGGACGATGTGGCCGTGGCGGGACTGGGTGATCGGGGCCTTCCGTCAGAACATGCCCTACGACCGGTTTGTCACCGAGCAGTTGGCGGGTGACCTCTTGCCGAAGGCCACGCAGGAGCAGAAGATCGCGACCGGCTTCAACCGAAACCACGGGTTCACGATTGAGGGGGGCGTGATCGGTGAAGAATACCGGGTGATGTCCGTCAATGACAAGACGACCACGGCGGGAACGCTGTTCCTCGGGCTGACCTTCGACTGTGCGCGTTGTCACGATCATAAATACGATCCGATTTCGACGAAGGAGTATTACTCCCTCTACGCC
>CALFSW010000015.1 GCA_937916505.1 uncultured Verrucomicrobiales bacterium
GTCAGGAAAGGGGAAATAGCCCCGTGCGGCCAGGCATGATTAAGGGCCGCCCGGATTAATTATTTAATGGAAAGAAGACTGATGAATCGATGGATGACTAAGCGCATGACGGTAGGGTTTGTTTCCCTATGCGTCCTAACCGTCTTGGGCTCCCACGCCGGGGCGGACGAGGATCAGGCGACCGAAATTCTGGAGCACTATTGCTTTGACTGTCATGAAGAGGGCACTGAAAAAGGGGAGCTCAATCTGAGCGAGTTGTTGACGAGGGAGGACTTCGATGGCGCGCTCATGTTTGAAAATCTGGTGACGGGAAAGATGCCTCCTGCCAATAAGGAGCAGCCATCTTCTGAAGAGAAGGGAGTCGTTCTGGATTGGTTGGCCAAACGGCAGAAGGAGAGCGCCCCGGATTCATTTCGCAGGATCAGTAGGCATGAGTTTGTTCATGCCATCAACGACCTGCTCGGGACGAATTTGGATCTGGCCGGCACGATTCCGGAGGATCGCGGCACCCATGATTTCGATTCGGACCGGAGAATCAAACTGAGTCAGGAAATGCTCGGAGCATACTTTTCGGTGGCGGATGAAGTCCTTGATCATGCCTTTCCGGACAAGGGATTCCCGGCGGAGAAAACCTGGGTAACGAACAAGGTCAAAGACAGCCACGAGACCTACAACATTTACCATCGCCCCTATCAAGAGGGCATCCTGTTCTCGTGGACGCGGGCGAATAACGGAAACAGCTATTCCTTCTTCTACGATAATTTTGATCCGCCCGTTGCAGGGTGGTATGACCTGACCTTCGATGCCATGAAAGTGGCGGAGTTTGAAGATGACGTCAGTCTTCAAGTTTATGCCGGGAAGTATTACTATGCCGATGACCGGCCACAACCGCAGCGATTACTTGAGGTGATCTCGCTGGGAAACAAGGATCTCAAGTCGCACACGATTCGTGTCTTTCTCAATCCGGGAGAGAACGTTTCGGTTCATTGCTATTCCAAACATACCTTTCGCAGGAAAGACCCTCAGCAGGGAGCTTACATTAAACAGTTGAAAGCCCGGGGTCCGGTGTTCGACCAATGGCCGCCAATTTCTTACGGGAAGGTCTTTGGGGACCTGCCGATGGAGACCCCGCCCCGGCAAGTGATCGATCGCCAGGGATTTCAAACCAAGCTCCAGAAGATCGGGGGCAAGCTATCGGTGAGCAGTTTCCAACAGGGAATGGAGAAAGAGAAAATGGAGGACGGTTCCAATCGAACGTTCTGGCATTCCCGGTTCAAACCAACCCTGGCCAAACCACCGCACTTCGTGATTTTGGAGAACCCACGCGGAGTGGAAATTGAGGGCTTGTCCTATGCCACCTGGTCGGGAGGCAATGGCAATGGACAGATCGAAGGCTATGCGATCCATCACTCGGATGACGGAAAGTCGTGGGGAGATCCCGTGATGGAAGGTGTGCTCGAAACCCGGTTGGCGAATGAACAGCCCATCTTGTTTCCTAGGAAAACCACGAGCCGGTTTATCAAATTTCTTGTGACAGAGGCTCTGTCTCTGGACGGAAAATCTCTCGCCTCTGTGGGGAAGCTGGACGTCCTAACCTCGATTGCCAGTGAGGAGCCCAAATCCAGGATTACCGTGTCCTCACGCTCGCCCGATGACTTGAAGAAGGTCATCCGACGATCTGCCGAAAAGGCATTCGCCTCGAATTTGAGTGAGGAGGAATTGGGTTCCTATGACAGCATCAGCCAGACGAATTTCGCGGAGCATGACGACTTTGTTCGGGCGACGAAAGTAGGGCTCAAAGCGATCATCTGTTCCCCCCGATTTCTCATGACTCCGGGAGAACACACCAATCCCTCCTATGCCAAGGCGGCCAATCTCGCCCGGATTCTCTGGCTCTCCACGCCGGATGAGGAGCTTCTTCGCCTCTCGAGATCGGATCAACTTTCCGGAGAGGTGATCCGCACGCAGATCGACCGGATGCTTCGGGACGAGAAGAGCCAACGCATGGTCCGGTCCTTCTGCGATCAATGGTTGAACCTGAGATTGCTGAATAAGGTGACGCCTTCCCTCAAGCTCTACCCTCAATACGACGATCTATTGAATCACTACCTCCCGATTGAAACCCGGGCCTTTCTCAATCATTTGATTCAGGAAAATCTGTCGGTTGGAAATCTCATCGACTCCGACTTTTCGTTTTTGAACCAGCGCCTCGCCCGGCACTATGGCGTGGAAGGGGTGATCGGCCAGGAGATGCGCAAGGTTTCCTTTCCTGCCGGGATGCCCCGGGGAGGGCTCTTGACGATGGGGAGCGTGCTCAAGGTCACCACGGACGGATACGACACTTCGCCCATTTTACGTGGAGCCTGGATCTCCAAGAACATCGTGGGCACTCCGCTTTCTCCCCCTCCGGAGAGCGTGAAGGCCATCGAACCCGAACACGGCGAAGCCACTACACTGCGAGAGCAAATTGATCAGCACAAGAGCAGCAAGAGTTGCTATGCCTGTCACAAGAGCATCGATCCTTACGGTTTCGCTCTTGAAAGTTTTGATGCCACCGGTCAATGGCGCGAGCGCTATCGAA
>CALFSW010000016.1 GCA_937916505.1 uncultured Verrucomicrobiales bacterium
TGGAAAAACCCCCTAGCCATGGGCTTTCAAGCCCTAGCGAAACAAACGCCCTGCTCAACCTTCAAATCTCCTCCCCCCGCTCTTGCAGTCCCCGCCCTCCTGACTATGGTCCACCCATGTTTTCAAACCTCGCTGACAGCCTCGACAAAACCTTCCGGAACCTCCGGGGTGTCGGAAAAATCTCCGAAAAGAACATCGCTGATTCCCTCCGCGACGTCCGTCTCGCCCTCCTCGAAGCCGATGTCGAACTTGGTGTCGTCAAAGACTTCATCGCCAGCGTCAAAGACAAAGCCAACGGAGCCGACGTTCTAAAATCCGTCAAACCCGGCGAACAGATCGTCAAAATCTTCCAGGACGAACTCACCGAACTTCTTGGTGGCGACCAAGCCCCCATCAATCTCAACCCTCCCGGATACGTCCTTCTCTGCGGCCTCAACGGTGCCGGTAAGACCACCACCGCCGCCAAGCTCGCCCTCCGCCTGAAGAACGAAGGCCGACGCCCCCTCCTCGTCGCGCTCGACCTCTACCGTCCTGCCGCCATCGACCAGCTCGCCAAACTCGGCGAGCAAGTTGGCGTCCCCGTTTTCACCCCGGAAGAAGGCGAAAAAGACCTCGTCAAAGTCGCCAAGCGCGCTGTCAAATGGACCAAGGAACAAGACGGCACCGTCGTCATTTTCGATACCGCCGGTCGCCAGGAACTCGACACCAGCCTTCTCGACGAACTCAAGGCCCTCCACAAATTCCTCAAACCCGGCGAGACCCTCCTCGTCGCCGACTCCGCCACCGGTCAGCAGGCCGTCTCGGTCGCGCAAACCTTCGACCGCGAAATCGGCATCACCGGTCTCATCCTCACCAAACTCGATGGTGACGCCCGCGGTGGCGCCGCCCTCTCGATGCGTGCCGTCACCGGCAAGCCCATCAAGTATATTGGTGAAGGCGAGAAAATGGAAAACCTCGCCGAATTCCATCCCAACCGCATGGCCGACCGGATCCTCGGCATGGGAGACGTCGTCTCCATGGTCGAGCAGGTCGCCGGCAAGATCGACGAAAAGAAAGCCATGACGGCCGCCAAGCGGATGCAGTCCGGCAAGTTCGACTTCAACGACTTCCTCGATCAGATGAAAATGATCCAAAGCCTCGGACCGCTCGAGGGCATCCTCGGAATGCTCCCCGGCTTTCGTCAGATGAAAAAACAACTCCCCACCGGTGCCCTCGACGATGGTCGCATCAAGCAAATGGAAGCGATCGTGCTCTCCATGACCAAGAGAGAACGCACCCGCCCCATCCTGATCAAGGCAACCCACCGCAAGCGCATTGCCAAAGGTTCCGGCACCACCATCCTGCAAGTCAACCAGCTTCTCAAACAGTTCGGTCAAATGCAGAAAATGATGAAATCCAAAGGAAAGATGAAGGACATGATGAAGCAACTCGGCGGCATGGGCGGCGGAGGAGAAGGTGGTGGTGGCATGGGTGGACTCGGCGGCCTCATGGGAGGCATGGGCGGAGGAAAAGGCGGCATGCCCGACATGAAAGACATGGGCGGCCTCGAAGATCTCCTCGGCGGCGGCGGCAAAGGGAAACGTCGTTAGGGACTCCCTCCAAAAGGAACTAATTTTCCAGTCAACCTGGCATGCCACGGAATAAGACCAACGATCATTTCACGAGTGAAATGATGACAAAAATACCGCTCACCCTTTGCTCCGCTCTCGGACTTTTCACCTCAGCCCCTTCCTTTGCCGATTCCACATCTGCGGGCGACTTCCTCAATTCACTTCCGATTTCCCCCGCTCCCGGATCTCCCTGGGAAGTCACCGGTGCAGCCAGTCTGGGGCTCGCCAAAGGAAACTCCGACAACCTCACCTACTCGTTTCAGTTGCTCGGCACCTACGAAAAAGACGACAATGAGGGCCACCTCGGGGCCGATCTTTTCTACTCCGAGGACAATGGCGTTGCCACCACCAACAGCTTTCGCCTCTTCGGCCAATACAACCATCTCCTAAACGACCGCTTCTTCATCGGAACCTTCGGTAGTTTCCTCACCGACGACATTGCCGACCTCGACTACCGTCTCGATGCAGGATTCTCGCTCGGCTACTACTTCATCAAAAATGACACCACCAAACTCTCCTTCGAAGTTGGTCCCGGCTACACTTGGGAAAAACAAGGGAGCACAAGTGACGGCTATTTCTCGCTTCGCTTTGCCCAACGCTTTGAACATAAGCTCGGCAAACGCTCAAAAGTCTGGCAATCACTGATCATCACTCCGGAGGCCCAAAATTTCAACAACGCCCTGCTGATCGCCGAAGCCGGAATCGATATTCTCCTCACCAGGGAATGGTCCCTTCGTAACACCCTTCGTTATCAATTCGATAACAGCCCGGCTGCCGGACAGGGCGAAGATGATCTCCTTCTTCTCACCGGTCTCTCCTACTCCCTGGGCGGATTTCCCGAGGCCGCTAAATCAGGGCGTATGACCTTGAAACCACAGAGTGCCGGCCCCGAGCCCATTCAAATGGGTTGGTCCACAACCACCGGCCTCACCCTATCCCTTGCCGAAGGAAACTCGGACAATCTCTTCCTCGGACTCACCTTCGATAGCGCCTATCGTCAAAAAGCCCACGAAACCTTCCTCGCCGCCAATTACGGCTACCGCCAGAACGATGGCGACACCAGTGCCGACGCCCTCCGTGCCAGCGCCCAGCATAACCGGTTCATCGGAGACAAATTCTTCCTCGGTGCCGGAATGGGATACTTCCGCGACGATGTCGCGAATGTCGGCTATCGGATCACCCCAACCACCTCGGCCGGATATTACCTCATCAAAAATGATGAAACCACTCTCAGCCTCGAGGTCGGACCGAGCTTCACTTTCGAGGAGGTCGGAGGCGTCTCCGATGACTTCTTTTCCATCACCGCTGCCCAAAAATTCACCTGGGAATTAAGCGACCGCATGACCTTCAAACAAAATCTCGGAGTCATATTGGATCCCTCTGACAGCGAAAACCATATCTTCACCGCCAACGCCCTCCTCGATACCGACATCACCGCAGGCATCGCCTGGCGCGTCGCCGCATCCTGGACCTTTGACAATACTCCGGCTCCCGGTCGCCAGGAAGATGATTCGACCCTCACCACCGGCCTTACCGTGAAGTTTTAGATGGTGCCCGACGCACGATCCCGGGAAACAATCACTCTCCCTCTGCAAGCAGATCGGGATCGATGGGCTGGCTGAATGGGAATCATTCTCCGACGCTGACACTTCTGCGGGCCTCCCTTCTCACAATCTGGACCGATCCTCGACTTTCTCTCTCAAAGATTTAAAAACCCTTTACGAGGTTCAGGCCCGCCAAAACCTCTTGAACGAGATCCTCCAGCTTCAAACCGAGATCTAAAAACTTCAAACTTCCCATTCCCTCCCGCCCCATCCACACTCCGGCAAAACTTTACGCAATGGAAAAGATCACCGCTCAAATCAAGGACTTCATCCAATACATCGCTCTTCAATTCATCAGCGATCCAAAGCTCGCCGAACTTCGCATCGGCAATACCGGCGAGAATAAGGTGAACTTCCGCCTCGTTCTCAGCCAGCCCGATGTCGCCACTCTGATCGGACGCCAGGGCTTCACCGCTTCCACCATCCGGAGTCTCGTGAAAGCAGCAGCCGAGCGCGAAGGAGTTCAAGTCAATCTCCGCATTCACTCACACGAGGAAGAGCGCCAGTATACTGCCGCCATCGAAGCCAAGGCCATGGAGTAAGACTCCACCTCCCACCCATTTTCCGAAACCCGCAAAGAGCCTCCGCTTTTGGGGTTTTTTCGACCTGAAAAACCACCTTTGGGACGCGTTCCAGGCACTCTCGAATTGATGAATAAATTCTTCCTTTTGCTCCCCCTTCCTCTCGCCGCCCAGGAAATGCTCCCCGAGTTGGTGGTGACGGCAACCCGCACCGCAGAAGAAGCAACTGACGTCCCCTACACGACCGAAGTATTGGACGCCGAAGATCTCGCCGAAAACGCCGTGCGCTCTCTTCCCCAGGCCTTTTTGAATACCCCCGGTGTTCTCGTTCAACAAACCACTCCCGGGCACGGATCTCCCTACATTCGTGGCTTCACCGGTCGACAAAACCTCCTCCTTCAAGATGGCATCCGTCTCAACAATTCCACTTGGCGTGGCGGCCCGGTGCAATACTGGAACACCCTGGACGCCCAGGCTGTCGACCGCATCGAACTCATCAAGTCACAAGGCTCCGTCCTCTTCGGATCGGACGCCATCGGCGGAACCGTAAACACCTTCAGCAAATCATCCGGATTCCGTGATGAAGATGGGTTTTTCACCGGCGGAGCCGCCTACTATCGCTTCGACACCAACTCCAATTCCCACTTCGGCCGCTTCGAACAACGTCTCGGCGTCGGAGGCGAATGGGGCCTCATGCTCGGAGTCTCCGCCAAAGACGTCGGCGACATCAAGGACTCCGCCCTCGGTCGCATGAACGGAACCGGATATTCGGAACAGTCCTTTGATCTTAAGTTCGAGTATGCTTTCGCCGAAACCCGCACCCTCACTTTCGCCCACACCTATCTCGATCAAGATGACATCAGCCGCTGGCACAACACCATCAACAACCAGGGCTGGGTTCATGGACGGTCCTTCACCACCGCCGGCACCGACCTTCGGCGCGCCTATGACCAGGAACGATCCCTCACCTACCTCCGACTCGAAGACACCGCCTCCGACATTGGCTGGATCGACAGCTGGCAGGCCACGGCTTCCTTTCAAAAGACCCAGGACTCGGAATTCCGCGTTCGAGGTTCGGGACGAGCCGACTCCAAAATTCTCGACGTCGACACCTACGGCCTGACCTTCCAGGCCAACTCCGGAAACATTGTCTGGGGTGCCGACTACTATCATGACAAAGTCGATTCCCGGGGCTTCCGGAATGGAGCCCCACGTGCCTCCAACCGACCCGTTGCCGACGACGCATCCTACGATTCCCTCGGCCTCTTCGCCAACCACACCGGAGCCATCGGGGAACGCTTCACCTATGATGCCGGGGCGCGCTTCACCTATGCCGAAGCCGACTGGAATGGCTACCGACCCGCCCAAGCGACGATCGATCAGTCTGGAAATTCCTCCTGGGAAAACCTCTCCCTCTCTCTTCGCGGACAGTATGACTTCGACAATTCCTGGAGCATCTTTGGAGGTGCCTCCCAGGCCTTCCGTGCCCCCAATCTCGATGATCTAACCGGCAGTCAATTCGCCCTCAATGGACTCGACTCCAGCGGATCTCCCAACGTCGATCCAGAAACCTACCTCACCACCGAACTAGGCGCGCGCTTCGACAATGGTGACCTTTCCTTCCAGTTCTCCGGCTACCACACGTGGATCGATGACGGGATCGTCCGCGTCAATGACGGCATGAGCGGACTGATCACCACCAACGGCAGTGATGGCTACATCTACGGATTTGAAGCCAGCACCGCCTGGCAGTTCCACCCGCAATGGGAACTCGCCGGCCATGCGTCATGGCAGGATGGAAAACAGACGACCGGGGGCGTGGAAGACACCATTCGTCGCATGAACCCGCTCAGCGGAGCCGTTTCCCTCAAATGGACCGACCCTGACGAACGTTACTGGATTTCCGGACGCCTTCAGGCCGCCACCCGCCAGGACAACCTCTCGACCCTCGCAGCCAACGACACCCAGCGCATCCCTGTCAACGGAACCCCCGGATACCTCACCGCCTCCATCTATGCCGGTTGGCAGGTTTCAACATCGCTCCAGCTCAACTTTGCCTTCGAAAACTTCACGGATGAAGATTATCGAATTCACGGTTCGGGCCAAAACGCCCCCGGTCGCAATACCACCGTCTCATTAAAATATGAATGGTGATCGGCTTGGGATCGTTTAATCTGCAAAGGCTGATGAAACGACTTTACCGGTTACTCATTCTTCTCTTCCTCGCTGGCACGGCCTTTGCAGGTTGGAAGTACCGCGATCCCCTCCTCAGCTTTTACCGGCAACATATCGCGAAGGAAACTCCCGAGACAGAAATCGTTCCCGATCCCGCCCGCTACCAGGAACTCATCGAGGAACTATCCCAGAAACGCGAATCCCTCGCCGACCGTTACGCCGAAGCCCGCACCGCCCAGGATTTTTCTTCAGTCATCTCCGAAAGCCGCACCACCCTCGAGATCACCCTTCCCGAGATGATGCGCTGCTGGCTCGGCACCCCGTGGGATTTCCATGGCACCTGCGAAACCCCGGGCTCTGGAAAGATTGCCTGCGGATACTTTGTCTCCACCATTCTCCGGGACGCGGGCTTTAACGTCGAACGCTTCCGCCTCGCCCAACAACCATCACAAGGCATCATCGCGACCTTCCTTCCGAAACAGGAGATGTACATTCGCGCCAGTGTCGACTACGACAAGTTTTTAAAACAAGTCACCGATCGCGGCCCCGGCATCCGCATCGTGGGCCTCGATAGCCATGTCGCCTTTCTCGTCGTTCCGGACTCAGGGGAGATTCGCTTCATCCATTCATCCGGAGCAGCCCCCAAATGCGTGGTCGATGAAGATCGTGAAAATGCCGGTGTCTTGCGTAGGTCAAATTACCGTGTCACCGGCAACCTCACCGATAACGACGAAGTCATTTACCGCTGGCTCACCGGCGAAAAGTGGCCGACCAAACTCTAACTCTTGTGCTTCTTGAGGCGCTTATCCAGCACCTTCACCGCCTTGGCATCCTTAAGTGACTCCAAAACATCCCGATAGTTGGCCGCCACGATCTCATAATCATCGCGGGAGACCTTGAGATCGGTCTCAAACCCCTTGAGCGCGTTTTCAAAGTGCTCCTTGGCCTGATCGATGTCCCCCTCCCGAACCAAAACAAGCGCCAAATTCCCGTAAGACTGCGCCGTTTCCACGTGAATCTCTCCAAAGATTCCCGTCCGCGATTCCAGAGCAAGATTGTGCATCTCTTTCGACCGATCATCGTGCCCGGCCTTGAAATAAAGCGTGCCGACATTGTTATAAAGCACCGCCGTTCTCTCGTGCTCCGGCCCCAGATTTTCATGATAGGATTTTGTCGCAGCGAGAAGAAAGGTCTCTGCCTTGTCGAAATCGCCGTCCGCCTCGTAGATGAAGGCAAGGTTATTACTGATGTCGGCAATATCCAGCAACGCCGGGGGCGTGAGTCTCTCAAACGCGGCAATCGCTCGTTGATAAAATGATTTGGCCTGATTCGTGTCGCCACTCAACTCATACGTATGCGCCAACCCTGCGCACACTCTCCCGATTCCCTCGTCGGCATTGCTCGTGCTGCTCATCAATCCCAGAGCCTCCACATAGTCATTCTTGGCATCATCATAACCTCCGATTTGCCGGAAAAATTTCCCGCGCAATTCCAACCCGCGGGACAAGTCCTGATCGGACAAAAGGTCGGTCTCTTTGTTCGCCCGGGCTTTGTCAACAGCTTCATCAGCCAGCTTTCGGAGATCCTCGACATTCGACTCATCAATAGGATTCCCCATGAGGTTTTCGAATTTTGCGAGTGCGGATTCAGAGACGGAAACAGGCATGATAGTTGATTGAAACGGAAAGACTGACGTGTTCTGTCATTTTTGAGGAAGAAGATCAAGACAGTGCTCTCTCGACTTCGGTAATTTCCCATAGACCTGCAGAATCCCCAAATGAGCTCCTTTCCCCAATCCCAGGATCCTCGCGACCTCTCTCTCATAGTAGAACATCGCTCTCCGGCTCGCGCCCTCATCGGCCAAATGCCCCAGACCACGCTTTAACAAATCGCACATCTCACCCTCCGGATGGTCCAACTCCAGCACAAGTTCCAGCAATTGCCCAAAATATCCCGCCACCAGGGCATCCCGGTAGCTTTTCCTCAATTCCTCCCGAAAATTCACGACCGACACCTCCCGCAGGATATGCAGTCCGCCTCTCTTGTTCCGTCCCCATTCAAAGTCAGCCTCGATAAACAAATCCAGTCTTCCCGCGAAGGCACTCTTCATACGGCGCGCGCCCTTCGCCACCGTCTTAATCAAACCCGCATCCTCACTCATCCAGTGCACAATCAGGCTCGTATCAGTCAGCTTCGTTAGCCGAATAATGGTCCCCCGCCCGCTCTCCATGCCACAAACCCTAGTTCCCTCTTCCTCCTTTCCAATCCCGAAAACGACCCCCAACCAAGCCTTCAAAACATAAACCTGAGCATGAGGCCTTAGCCAAAGCCCCAAAACCTCTGCTCCCCTGCACGATTCGTGAATTAAATCGCACAACCCTAACTCAAATCTCAATTGATCTCCCCGCCCCAAAATGCCAAACCCCGCCCGTGCCCATTTCCGCTCCAGCCCCCGCCTCCCAGGATGCCCCGCGCTCTCCCTTCGCGGGATGCCTCATTCTCATCGTGATGGCCGTCGTCGTCCTCGTTCTAATCGCCTCGGCTGGCTACAGCGTAAAAAAACAAACCGACGCTTACAAAACCTTCACCGAAGAAGAACCCAAACCCGCGCCGGTTGCCGACCTCACCCATCATGAAACCGAGCTCAACTCGCTCATGAACCGAATCCGGCACTTCGATCATGAGATCAAAAACGAACGACCTGCCGGGCTCTCCCTCTCCCCTCAGGACATCAACTTCGCCTTCGCCCATTTCGACGTCTTTAAAAATTTCCGGGGCCAGCTTTCCTTCCAAACAATCACCGACACCGATGTCAGCGGAATCATTCACTACCCCTTCCGTTCCACTTCCGAACTCCCCGAATTCGTCCGCGGCCCTCTCAATATTGAAGCCCGTGACAACAACCTCAACGGCACCTTCACCGCCACCCCCCTTCTCACCGACGGCAAGCTCATCCTCAACATGACCGAGATCAACTCCTCCATCGGGGAAGTCCCCGAAGAATGGTTCTCCGGCATCTCCCGCTTCCTCATCTCGGGCGAACTCGAGCAAAAGCTCAAGGATGACCCCAAAAATCCTCCCGCCCTCCTCGCCAAACTCAAAAAGCTCACCTCCCTCACCTTGAAGGATGGCAACCTCGTCCTCGACTACTCCCCCGATGCCACCCCGCCCAGCGTCAAAGAAGAGTCCAACGCCATGGCCACCAAAGCCAAACAGCTCGCCGCTCTTGGCGCCGTCATCTTCATCCTCACCATGATTCTTCTCTTCATCGTCCTCAGCCGACGCCAGAAAGCCAAACGTGAAGCGGCCGGGCTCTCGTGATTTTTTAAAAAAGATTGATAATCCGGCCTTTCAGTGCCGTTATCCCTGTATGCTAAAGAACACTCTCACTTTAGTGGCGGCACTCACCCTTGCCGTCCACGCCGACCCTGCCGACCCTGCACCTGCGCCCGCGAAACCAGCTCCAACCAAAGAGCAACCCGCCAAGGCTCCGGAAACACCAGCAGAACAAAAAGAGGAATGCCCCGCCGACCCCGAGCTCGAAAAAGCCAAAACCGAGCAGGCGCGCCTCGCCGTTCTCAACGCCCTCGCCGTCGAGCAAGAGAAGCACAAATCCCTCGACCTCCGTTCCGAAATCGCTCGGCTCAAACTTGAGAAAGAACTCCTCACCGAAAAACTCGCCCTCGCCGCTGCCAAGGAAAACTCCAAGCAATCCGATGCCATCGCCAAATACGAGAGTGAAAAAGACAGCCTCACCCGCGAAGCCACCCTCGCCAAGCTCCGCGCCGACCATCTCGGCAGCCAGCTGAAGGAACTTCAGGCCAAATCCTCCCTCAAGACTTCCGCCCTCATGGCGCAGATCAGCGAAATCGAAACCGCCAACAAGCGCGACGACTACGCCAATGCCGAGCCCCAGTATCTCGACAACCCTCTAAAAAAGGACGGAACCCTCGTTATCTCAGACCGCCGCATTCCGTTCAATGGCCCCGTCACTGGCAGCCTTGCCGACAAAGTCACCGAGCGTATCAACTACTTCAACAACAAGGACCCCAAGAAGCCCATCTTTATCGTAATCGATGATTCACCCGGCGGTTCCGTCATGGCCGGATACCGTATCCTCAAATCCATGGAGGGATCCGAGGCTCCCGTCTACGTTGTCGTCAAATCCTTCGCCGCCTCCATGGCCGCCACCATCACGACGCTCGCCGAAAGATCCTTCGTCTACCCCAACGCCATGATCCTTCACCACCAGATCTCCCAGAGCTTCATGTTCTCAAGCATGAACCTCACCGAACAAAAGGAAAACGTCGATGACCTCATGAAGTGGTGGAACCGTCTCGCCGGCCCCATTGCGGAAAAGATGGGCATCACTCCCGATGAATTCATCGAAATGATGTATAAAAAGACCGTCTCCGGAGACTGGACCGAGTTCGGCGACGACGCCGTTAAACTCAAGTGGGCCGACCACGCGGTCACCCGCATCCACGAGACCGCTCTTCTCAAGAATCCGGACGCAAAAAAAGACGCCGTGGCCACCACCACCCGCACCAGCGAAACAGATAACGGCCTCACCCCCGCCATCGACGCCCAGGGAAATCCCTACATGATTCTCCCCCGTCGCAACCCGAAGGACGCCTACCTGATCCACAATCCCGACGGCTACTACCGCTTCAAGTAAGCAGACCGAGACCCTCAATTCATCAAAGCCCGGCGCTTCCCAAGAAGCCCGGGCTTCTTCGTGGCCTCAAGCCATTTTAAAAAACAAGCCCCCGCTTCAATGCTCGGGGTCAAATCCATGCACTTCCGCGTGCGCCACCATGACGTAATGCAACAACTGCTTCTCCTCAACTTCCGTCAACTTGGCTTTTACTGCCATGTGATGGGTCACACCTCTCCAAAACTCGGGGTCGATTTCACCCGGATGCACCCGCTCATGGCAGGCCGCACAATGGGCCATATAGACTCCCCTTCCGCGTGCCAAAGTTGCTTCGTCCACCCCGTAGTCCTTCGCCATCTTTGGCGTCACCTCGGGAATCCCCTTGAATGACTTGGCACAGCTCAAAAACAAACCACTCGCCACAAGCCCGATACCAATCACAAAGATCTTCTTCATGCTGACCATCTTAATTCTTTCTGAAAACAAAGGTCAAACCCCACCAAAGAAAACTGCGCCAAGAGCTCCAAATCCCCTTCCAGCCCCATCCGAATCGCGATCTCCTGCGATTCCAAAATTTAAGAATTCTACTCGTCTCCATTCCATTCTAAAATCTCTCCAGAAAAATTCGCCTCCCCCCTGTCAGGCAAGCCTCCCACCATTCCATCCATCACTTAAAAATGAGCCTCTATCAAGACTACCTCGCCGAGATCGAAGAACGCAAAACTCAAGATCTCCACCCAAAGCCCATCGATAGCGGCGCCCTCATCGCAGAGATCATCACCCAGATCAAAGACCCCGCGAATGAGCACCGCGAGGAATCCCTCAAGTTCCTCATCTACAACACCCTCCCCGGCACTACCCCCGCCGCCGTCGAAAAAGCGAGCTTCCTTCAGCAAATCATCCTCGGTCAGGAGAGCATTCCCGAAATCACCTCCGGGTTCGCCTTCGAGCTCCTCTCCCACATGAAGGGCGGCCAGTCCATGGAGGTCCTTCTCAATCTCGCTCTCGGCGATGACGCCGGCATCGCCGCTTCCGCCGCCAAGGTCCTCAAGACCCTCGTCTTCCTCTACGACGCCGACATGGCCCAACTCGCCTCCGCCTACAAAGCAGGCAATGCCGTCGCCAAAAACCTCCTCGAGAGCTACGCCCAAGCCGAATTCTTCACCAAGCTCCCCGACGTCCAGGAAGAGATCCAAGTCGTCACCTACGTCGCCGGCGAAGGAGATATCTCCACCGACCTCCTCTCACCCGGAAACCAGGCCCACTCCCGCGCCGATCGCCAGCTCCACGGCCAGTGCTTCATCACCCCCGAGGCCCAAAAATCCATTCAAGCCCTCCAGAAAATCCACCCCGACAAGAGCGTCATGCTCATCGCGGAAAAAGGCACCATGGGCGTCGGCTCCTCCCGAATGTCCGGCATCAACAATGTCGCCCTCTGGACCGGCAAGCCTGCCAGCCAATACGTCCCCTTCGTCAACTTCGCGCCCATCGTTGCGGGCACCAATGGCATCTCACCCATCTTCCTCACCACCGTCGATGTCACCGGCGGCATCGGCCTCGACCTCCAAAACTGGGTCAAAAAGAAAGACGCCGAGGGCAACACGGTGCTCAGTGAATCCGGCGACCCCATCCTTGAACAAGCTTACTCCATCGACACCGGAACCGTCCTCACCATCAACACCAAGACCCAAAAGCTCTCCCAGGGCGACACCGAGCTCATCGACATCTCCAAGGCCTTCACCCCTCAGAAGATGGAGTTCATGAAAGCCGGCGGCTCCTACGCCATCGTCTTCGGCAAAAAACTCCAAACCTTCGCAGCCAAGACTCTCGGCATCGAAGCCCCCCTCGTCTTTGCACCATCCAAAGAAATCTCGCACGAAGGGCAAGGCCTCACCGCCGTTGAAAAAATCTTCAACAAAAACGCCGTCGGCACCACTCCCGGCCTCACCCTCCACGCTGGCTCCGACCTCCGCGTCGAGGTCAACATCGTGGGCTCCCAGGACACCACCGGTCTCATGACCATGCAGGAGCTCGAAGCGATGGCCGCCACCACCATTTCACCCATCGTCGATGGCGCTTACCAGTCCGGCTGCCACACCGCTTCCGTTTGGGATAAGAAAGCGCAGGAAAACACCCCGAAGCTCATGCGCTTCATGAACGACTTCGGCCTCATCACCGGCCGCGACCCCGAGGACAAGTATCATCCCATGACCGACGTCATTCACAAGGTCCTCAACGACCTCACCGTGGATGACTGGTCCATCATCATCGGTGGTGACTCCCACACCCGCATGTCAAAAGGCGTCGCCTTCGGAGCTGACTCTGGAACCGTCGCCCTCGCCCTCGCCACCGGAGAAGCCTCCATGCCCATCCCCGAGTCCGTCAAAGTCACCTTCAAAGGCACCCTCAAGAACCACATGGACTTCCGCGACGTCGTCCACGCCACCCAGTCCCAGATGCTCGATAAGTTCGGCGGAGACAACGTCTTCCAAGGCCGCATCATCGAGGTCCACCTCGGCTCCCTCCTTGCCGACCAAGCCTTCACCTTCACCGACTGGACCGCCGAAATGAAGGCCAAAGCCTCCATCTGCATCTCCCAGCCCGACACCCTCATCGAAAGTCTCGAGATCGCCAAGTCGCGCATCCAGATCATGATCGACAAGGGCATGGACAACAAACCACAAGTCCTCCAAGGCCTCATCGACATCGCCAACAAGCGCATCGGCGAAATCCGCTCCGGCGAGAAACCACCTCTCGCCCCGGATGCCAATGCCAACTACCATGCCGAAATGGTCGTCGACCTCGACATCATCGACGAGCCCATGATCGCCGACCCTGACGTCTATAACGACGACGTCTCCAAGCGCTACACCCACGACGTCATCCGCGAGCTCTCCTACTACGAGGGCAGCAAGAAAATCGACCTCGGCTTCGTCGGCTCCTGCATGGCTCATAAGGGCGACTTCAAGATCGTCTCCAGGATGCTCAAAAACCTCGAAGAGGCCCAAGGCGAAGTCCAATTCCACGCCCCCCTCGTCGTCGCAGCCCCCACCTATAACATCATCGATGAACTCAAGGCCGAAGGCGACTGGGACATGCTCCAAAAATACTCCGGCTTCGAGTTCGATGACAACGCCCCAAAGAATCACGCCCGCACCGAATACGAGAACATGATGTATCTCGAACGCCCCGGCTGTAACCTCTGCATGGGCAACCAGGAGAAAGCCGAAAAAGGCGACACCGTCATGGCCACCTCCACCCGCCTCTTCCAAGGCCGCGTCGTAGAAGACTCCGACCGTAAAAAAGGAGAATCCCTCCTTTCTTCCACTCCCGTCGTCGTCCTCTCCGCCATCCTCGGCAGAACGCCCACCATGGAGGAATACAAAACCGCCGTAAACGGAATCCCCCTCACCACCTTCGCCCCACCCATCGCCGCGATGAGTTCCTAGACTTCAAAAGCTCTCATCAAAATCCGGCACAGGCCTCGTCCTGCGCCGGATTTTTTTTGGCGATCCCACCTCATCCATCCTAAACTCAATGATCATGGACACGAAACGCACCTTCAAAACCGGCTCCGGAAGCGAAGCCACCTACCACTCCCTCTCCGCCCTCAAAAACCTCGGCATCGCCGATGTCTCCCGCCTCCCCGTCTCCATCCGCATCGTCTTGGAATCCCTCCTCCGCAATCTCGACGGCCGAAAAGTCACCGAATCCGACATCAAAAACCTCGCCAACTGGAACGCCAAATCCCCCGGCGATTACGAAGTCCCTTTCACCGTCGCCCGCGTCGTCCTTCAGGATTTCACCGGTGTCCCCCTCGTCGTTGACCTTGCCGCCATGCGCGATGCCGCCAAGACCGCCGGAGCCGATCCCGCTATCGTAGAGCCTCTCGTTCCCGTCGATCTCGTCATCGACCACTCCGTCCAGGTCGATTTCTCCGGCTCCCAAAACGCCCTCGATCGCAACCTCGCCATCGAATTCATCCGCAACCAGGAGCGCTACGAATTCCTCAAGTGGGGCCAGCAAGCCTTCGATACTTTTGGCGTCGTCCCTCCGGGAATCGGCATCGTCCACCAGGTCAACCTTGAGTATCTCGCCAAAGGCGTGCTCAGCAAGGACGGCACTTTTTATCCCGACACCCTCGTCGGCACCGACTCCCACACCACCATGATCAACGGCCTCGGCGTCGTCGGTTGGGGCGTCGGCGGCATTGAAGCTGAAGCCGGCATGCTGGGCCAGCCCGTCACCTTCCTCGTCCCCGAAGTCGTCGGCGTCTACCTCCACGGCGATCTTGCAGGGGGTGTCACCGCCACCGATCTCACCCTCCGCATCACCGAAATCCTCCGCGCCCACGGCGTCGTTGGAAAATTCGTGGAGTTCTACGGCCCCGGAGCCGAGGCCCTCAGCCTTCCCGACCGAGCCACCATCGCCAACATGGCCCCCGAATACGGCGCCACCATGGGCTTCTTCCCCATCGATGGCGAGACCATCAACTACCTCCGCGGAACCGGTCGTTCCGAAGAACTCTGCGGCACCGTCGAAAACTACTTCAAGGCCCAGGAAATTTGGGGCATCCCGCAAAAAGGCGAAATCGACTACACCGATGACCTTGAGCTCGACCTCTCCACCGTCGTCCCCGCCGTCTCCGGCCCCAAGCGCCCGCAAGACCGTATCGACGTCCCCGCTCTTGGCGCAAAATTCAACGCCCTCTTCACCGCCTCCGTCGCCGATGGTGGCTTTGGCCGCGACGCCTCCACCCGCGACGACGTGGCCGGATTCGACCTCGCCACCCCCGCCGGATTCTCCCCGGAAGGTGCCCAGCTCCTGAACTCCGATGGCAACCCCGAGACCGATGTCGCCACCGAGACCGCCGGTCAAAAAATCGCCCTCCAACACGGCTCCGTCCTCATTGCCGCCATCACCTCTTGCACCAATACCAGCAACCCATCCGTGATGCTTGCCGCAGGACTCGTTGCCAGGAAGGCCAATGAACTCGGACTCACCGTCGCCCCTTACGTGAAGACCTCCCTCGGACCGGGCTCCCGCGTCGTCACCGACTACCTCGAGGCCACTCATCTCCAGAAGGAACTCGATCAACTCGGCTTCGAAACCGTCGGATACGGTTGCACCACCTGCATCGGAAACTCCGGCCCCCTCAATCCCGACATCGAAGCCGCCCTTAAATCAAAGGACCTCGTCTGCGCCTCCGTCCTCTCTGGAAACCGGAACTTTGAAGCCCGTATTCATGGCTCCATCCGCGCCAATTTCCTCATGTCTCCGCCGCTCGTCGTCGCCTACGCCATCGCCGGACGTATCGATCTCGACCTCATCAATGACCCACTCGGTCAGGACAAGGATGGGAACGACGTCTACCTCAAGGACCTCTGGCCCTCCACCGGGGAACTCCAGGCCGTCATCGGCTCGGCGCTTAAGCCGGAAGTCTTCAACAAGCTTTACCGCAACCTCGACACCGCCAGCCAGAAATGGGTCGACGTTGAAAGCTCCACCGGGGCCACCTACGGCTGGAATGACGACTCCACCTACGTCCAACTGCCGCCCTTCTTCGAGAACTTCTCCCGGACCCCGGCGAGCGAAGGGCAGGACATCATCGATGCCCG
>CALFSW010000017.1 GCA_937916505.1 uncultured Verrucomicrobiales bacterium
GATGTTTTTCGTAGTCGGCGAGGAAGTCGTCCCAGCCGTGGTGGACGAGTTGCCAAAGGGGTGAGGCTCGGGGGCGCCGTGGTCGGTAAACTGAAGACACAATATGTGTTCTTATGAACACATATTGTGGGATTCAAGGACGAGAAGGATTGTTCGTCATTCGGGAATTTTCAGCGGAGTGAAGGAACGAGGCATTTTGAAGAACAACCCGGAATGCTCGATTTCAGGTTCGGGGGCCGTCCCTACCCTCCTCTTTCTCACTCAAGGGAATGTCCGTAAAAACGGTGGAGGAACTACTCTTTCCTCGCTTTACTGGGAAGTGATTTGGGAATTCCCGACCAAACCAGCTGACGGGCGGTCGCGCTCATTTGGCAGCCGATTTCCAGGCGCCCGGCTCCGGTATTTTGCATTATTTGATGAAAAAGATGATCGTTGAGCTCTTGCGGGGTGTCCTTTATTGAGAAACCCGTGTTCGCATATCGATCAGGTTCAATTTTGCTCGCTACGCCCAAGGGAAAAGTTTTCAGGTTTCAGGTTCTAATTAAAAAGCTCTTTTGGGAGTCCACTTTGGCGGATCATGGAGCGAACGGTTCCGATTGGGATGGCTTTTCGAGGATGCTGGACGATGCAGTGTGTGAACTGGCATCGCGATATTTGGCGTGGCTTCCTCGCTTGGAAATGAAGGTGAAGCCATTGGAGGTCAGGATGCTGATAAAAGCGGAAGAGGAGAGTCGGCGTGCCATGTCTCGCTAGGCTACGGCGAACTCTCCGACTGAGACTTGCGAGATCGCAGGGGCTGGTTCGTCGACGTCTTCGAGATAGAGTTCGACCGCTTCGCGGAGGTTGGCGAGAGCCTCTTGCTCGGTAGAGCCGAAGCTGGAAACATCGTAGTCGAGACATTGGGCGACGAAGTCGTCATCCTCGCGGTAGAGGGTGTAGTGGAGGTTTTTCATTGGTCGCAAGATAGCGTTTTACGGAAGATGGGGCAAGGTGGGGTTATGCCCGCCAAGAAAGAAACAGCGACTGAGAGTCGCTGCTACTTTTGTTGGGAGATGGCTTGGCGACTGGAAGTCGCCGCCACTTGGGACTTGGTTGATAAACGGGCGGGACGCCCGGAAGGCCGGCCCCGCGCGCTCCCTGATTATTGGCAGGCTTCGCACTCTTCGCCGTTTAGCATGGCTTCAATACTGCAGGCTTTGATTTCGGCCGGGGTGAACTCTTTTTTGGCGGCACTCACTACGGTGGATTTTTCGATGTCGCTGCCTTGTCTGGAGCGGAGGTAGTAGGTGGTCTTGAGGCCGGTGTGCCAGGCGTGTCTGTACATGTGAGACAGGGACTTGAGGTCGGGCTTGGAGAGGAAGAGGTTGACGCTCTGGGACTGGTCGATCCACTTCTGGCGGCGGGCGGCGGCGTCGATGATGGCTTCGTAGCCGACTTCGAAGACGGTTTTGTGCTTGGCCTTGAGGTGGTCAGGGATGCCTTCGATGTCGGCGAGCTCGCCGTTGAAGTATTTGAGCTGGTCGATCATTTCGGGGCTCCAGAGACCTTCCTTTTTGAGGTCGTTGACAAGGACGGCATTGAGGACGGTGAAGTCGCCACCGAGGTTACTCTTTACGAAGAGGTTGGTGTAATTCGGCTCGATGCATGGAGTGGTGCCCATGATGTTGCTGATGGTGGCGGTGGGCGCGATGGCGAGGACGTTGGAGTTGCGCATCCCGTTTTGGGCGATCGCTTCGCGGACGGGACGCCAGTCCATTTTGCCGCCCCGGGGGACGTCGACCTTGACTCCCCTTTCGTCTTCGAGGGAGTCGACGGTGTCCTGCGGGAGGATGCCGCGGTCCCACTTGGAGCCTTTGTAGGAGTTGTAGGTGCCCCGCTCTCCGGCGAGTTCGCTGCTGGCGCCGTAGGCGTAGTAGGCGATGGCTTCCATGA
>CALFSW010000018.1 GCA_937916505.1 uncultured Verrucomicrobiales bacterium
TAATCCAGAACCAGAAGTCGCTCGTTGGATAAAACGCAGTAAACATTCTATGCGGTAATTTTTCGCCCAGACCCTATGGCTGCCGGTTGAGCCCGACGTTCCATTTCAGGTCCTTCATTGTTTGATTGATTAGTGGTGCGCTTGGTTCAAATCGCGGGCTATCTCAACGAATTGAGACCTATCCAACATCCATTGACTAAAACGAATGAAAACGAACTCGAGCGCACCTCGGACACTCTACCTCGGACTCGACGTTCATAACACAGAAACCGTCATCGCCATCCTTGAATCCGACCGCGATGCCGAACCTTCGCCATTACGGAAGCATCGCCACCACCCAGCACGCCTTGGAACGAGCCATGCGAGGCATCGCAAAGGTAACAGCCCGGCAACTCAACCTCGCGAGGAAGTGGAATCAGGCCGGACTTTTGAGCGATGAAGGGCTGGGAGAGGTTCGCAAGCACTTTAAAAAGTGAGGGGCCATTCTCCCCTTGCCCTGACGCATCGCTTTCCCTATTTTCCAGGGTGTCATGAAAAAATGTCGTGACCTTGCTCGCCTATCCGCTCTGGTCCAAAGGCGGCTTCAAGGCCCTCCCGCCAAAAAAAAAATTCCTAGCAGTGTTATTATGAAACGTCGCGATATTTTAAAAACTGCTGGCTGCACACTTTTCCTGCCGTCTCTTGAGAGTTTCGGGAAAAATCGGTCTGCCCCGGCCGAAGCTAATGTCAAACGGCTTTTCTGTGTTAGCATGGGCTACGGCTTGTTCACCGACGTCCTGCCGCAGGCTGATGGTGCGGACTACGCATTCAGCGACCACATGGAGCCTCTTAAAAAACACAGAGACCATTTCACGCTCTATTCGAAAATGAAGTTTGGAGGGAACCATGCAAATGACCACAGGTGCTTTGTCGGAAACACCACGACGAACCCGGACTCTCTGGACCAACTTGTAGCGGACCACGTTGGACATTTAACCCGCGTCAGAAACGTGGTCACTTTCATCAGCCATGCCCATCACCACATCGTTGCTTCCTGGCGTAACAGGCTGCCCGTTACGCCAATTCAATCGACAAGGGTACTGTTTGAAACTCTCTTCGCCAGGACTGACAGGAAGACGGAGGAGCGACTACTGGCGAATAAGAAGAGCGTCCTTGACGGTTCCCTTGAGGAGGCGAAATCACTGATGGCACGGGTCTCGGGCCGGGACAGGCAGAGACTGGAAGAGTATTTCGCGGCATTACGTGAATCGGAGCAGGAACTCAACAAATCCATCGAGTGGCTCAGTCGGCCTCGTCAGGATGTCGAATTTCCTGTCGCCCCTTCATTTGAGAATGAGTTCCTCGCAACCGATGTCGACAAACAAAGATTCCTGATAAACCCACGTCAGATTCAACGCGGTATTGCATTCGACATGATTTACAAGGCCTTCAAGTTCGATGTCACACGCGTGGTCAATTTCTATATGACAGGACTCGACAATGATCATCACCTCACGACGCACAACGTCCCCAAATCCGAGGAAGCACGCACAAGTCTGACGAAATATGACTCCTCGTTCTATTCACTGATGGCAAACTTCTACGACAAGCTCTCCGGCACGAGAGTCGAATCCGGAGGCACACTGATGGATGAGACGATCACCGTCTCCACCGGAAACAACAGCGTGAGCCAGAAAATGGGGCCTCATAACGGGAATGAAATCCCGGTATTCGTTGCGGGCGGAAAATTCACAAATCACGGCTGCCATATCATGCGCAAAGGCGAGACGCCCTGCGACATCTACCTCTCAATACTTCAGCAATTTGGCATCGAACGAGACCGGTTCGGCAATAGCAAGAAGACCATCGCGTTGTGACATCATGTTGAATCACAGAATCACAAAGCTTGTAGCGTTTCTGCTGCTGTTTGCCGATGCCCATGCTTCGGACAGCATTGCAGATGAACGGAAGCAATCGCAGCAATTCTTCAATACGTTTTGCGTGTCCTGTCACGGAGAGGAAAAGAGTAAGGCGGATCTCCGTCTGGATCAGATTGACGCGCAGCAATGGAACGACCCAAGTCTGTTGAATGATATTTATGAGGCAATTGAATCTGGTGAGATGCCGCCGGAAGATGCACCAAAAATTCCAGAAGCCGATCAGTTCAAAGCATTGCAGAAAGTATTGCGCAATCAACTGCACCTACTCGCAGAAAAGCAGAAACCAGGAATGCTGAAACGCTTGAGTCGAGTCGAGTATCAAAACACCGTAAATGATGTCTTTGGAAGCGACTTCTCACTGCTCGACCGACTGCCACTTGACAACATCGAAGCTGGCTTTAACAACAACGCCGACAACCTGCACATGTCGGTTTTCGATATGGAGTCGTACTTCAACGTTGCGAACCTCATTGCCGAGAGTGTTGTCAGCGACAAACCTGCTCCACGCGTCGTTGCCTACTCAACGAGAGACACAGACATCGATACGCACAGCCACAAGGACAACACCAATGGGTTTGCCCCGTCGCTGTCCCTGGCTTCACGACCCCTGGTTTTTGCCACTCAGTCCATCCAAATAAAAATCAATCCATCGGTCAAAACGAGTGGTGTTTATCGGATTGTTCCAAAGGGTTTCTATATCCAGGCCAAGTTTGTTGCAGGAAACCGGGGTAAAGAACGATTGCCTGCCGTCACGGACATTTCAGAGATTAATACCAACGACACGCCGCCAACCGACCACTCGATGAGCTACTTCCTTCGGAAGAACTCTGGAGTAGGACAAAGCATTGTTACGGTGATTCCCAAAAATGCTGCTTGGCAAGACTTCAATCCCAGCATCGGGTTCACGACGCAACTGTCGTCCGATGACACGATCGTTCTCAGATGCAATTCAGTCAAAGGGGGGGGGCCTCAGCGGATGTTCTGTATTGAGACGGCGACCATTACGGGTCCAGTATACGAGTCATGGCCACCAGATACTTACTTTTATAAAACCTACTGCAAAGACATAGATGCATCTGCTGGCTATGAGGCATGCCAGGCCATTTTGAAGAGGCTTGCACGGAAACTGTTTCGCGGTCCGGTCTCCGACGCTGAGATGCAGCAATTCGATAAGCATGCCATGAAAGCGTTTGCGCAAGACCGAAGCATTTTCCCAGGTCTGCAGGCAGGCATTCGCGGAATGTTATGTTCCCCGAAGTTCCTGTTTAAGCAGGAAGGCAAATCAGGGCCTTTGGATAATTACGCGATCGCTGCTCGTATGTCGTATTTCCTGTGGAATTCCTTGCCCGACGAGATGCTCTTCGAGCTGGCGAGACAGGGAAAGCTGAAGGACCCCAAAGTCCGTCGTGAGCAGACGCTCCGAATGTTACAGGCCGCAAGAAGTGATCGCTTCGTCAGAGACTATGTTTATCAATGGCTCGATCTTGAAAAACTCAAGATCATCGAACCAGACCTGAGCATTTTCACTGTTGATGAATTTGACCTTGTCCGCGATCAGCTCAAAGAAGAACCGGTTGAGTTCTTCAAGGAAGTACTGTCGAGCAATTTGAGCTTGGTCAATTTTATTGACTCTGATTTCGTGATGATCACGCAGGAGCTGAACTACATCTATCGGATCGAAGGACATCCAGTCGCAACTCCTAGCAAAAGACCTGGTGCAAGTAAAATATCACCGAAAGATTACAGTCCTAAAAAGATCACATCAGAATTCGCTAAAGTGATGCTGGACGAAAAAAACCGATATCGCGGAGGCCTACTTTCACAGGCAGGTTTCATGCTGATGACCACCAACAACGGGGAATATACCAACCCGTTTTATCGCGGGGCCTGGGTCTTGAAGAGTTTTTACGGAGATCATCTGGAGACACCGGAGGACCTTGAGATCTCGGCACTCAGACCCCCTACGAAAACGAAGACTATCAAAGAAACGATCGATGCACATCGAGCGGATGCCAGTTGTAACATCTGTCACAAGAAGATGGATCCCCTTGGAATCGCCCTGGAGAACTTCGACGTAATAGGACGCTGGCGGGACCAATACACTGACGTGAGCAACTATGCCCCAAAGGGCAATAAGAAGGGTGGACGTTTTCCAGTGGATGCGAGGACTGTCCATATAGACGGCCGAGCCTTCGAAGGCCCCCAGGGTCTGAAGACAATTCTGATGGAAGACAAAGAGAGGTTTTCCAAAGCGTTCGTGGAGAACATGTTGTCCTATGCAATGGCTCGTGAGCTCAACTTTCTCGACCGTGAGCATATTGAACAGCTCTACGAGCAGTCCGCTAATACGAACTTCAGACTGCGAGACATTTTGTTGGAGATCGTGTCGTCAGACTACTTTACCAGACGGTAGCAATGAGCCATCAGAACACCCCTCTTTCTCCCCCCTCCGCTCCAAAGGGGCTTTAAAGCCCTCCCGCCAAAAGCAATCATCTAGCAGTAGAAAACGGCGGCTGAAGAACAGACTATTCATCGGTGACACGGACTCGATAGAAGAATTTTTCGCTGCCTCCAGCAGCTCCGGAGTCGGTGAACGATTGAATCTCGGATTCCGCCACCAGAGAATCTTCGATCTCCTGCCATCCGCCAGGTTCTCCGGAGGAGAGCATCGTTGTAGTGCGGTCAATAGCATAGGTTTCTCCGACCTTAGCTTGGAAGCTGAAAATCACGTCGTTGGATTGTGAATCCACCGAAATTTCCGTGATGACAAGATCACTATTAGCTCCAGCGACGATGTCCAGCTTTGCATAGTCCAGATTGGCCCAGCGTGCGTTGCCAGTGCTCTGGCTCTTAACTTCGACATAGTGGTCGAAGCCCGGTCCGAGCTCGGACACGCCGCCCAAATCATCGAGAGTAAAGTCCCAACTTTGCGCGGCATCTAGATTGTCATCGGTGTGAGGCTGCATGTCTCCGATTTGCTGTCCATCGACGAAGAAGGTCAGGTCGTATCCAGAGGTTTCTGCAGCGTTGTCATCATCGAGGCTGTAGAAATCAATGGTGAAAGTGAAGGCGTCGTTTGGACCAACAGTGTCCGGCACATTAAAGTGCCATCGCATATTGGGGTCACCGCCGGTCAATGCCCTATCGTAGTAGCGCTCATTGGCTGCCACGATACCGACCGGAGCGTAAGCACCGCCATCGACAACAGTGTTGTAAACACCTGCAAAATAGAAATCATCATCAATATCACGTTCACCACCACTTGGTCCGCCGGTATTCGCCGGGCTACCGGGTAGATCTTGGATACCGTTTTCTTGGACTCCCGAGACGAAAAAATCAGTTCCATTAAAGAAAGCAGGATCGTTGAAGGAATTGTCGCCTTCTCCGTCCTGTGCGCCGTCGTCAGTGCCGACGAACCACAAAGTTCCCTCATCGGCGAAAGGCACGAAAATCCGGGCAGCAAGGAAGACAACCTTGGCTCCGTCGGAGGTGTCATTGGAAGTCACCGTTAAGGTGGCGGAAAGGCTTTGCTCGATCGCACCGGGAGTAAGGGTCACCTCGATTTGCGTATCCGCTCCAGGGGCCACGGTAATAGGTAGAGCTGGTGCGTTACTAATAGCGAAGGAGTCGGGATTGTCACCTCCGAGCGTAAGCTCAGTGATGACGAGATCCTGTGTGAGCCCGGAATTTGTAAATACGATGGTTTCGGTGGACGCTTCGCCTCCCACTTGAATATCACCAAAGTCGACTGCTGTCGCTACAGAGATGTTCGGGTCATCTTCAACGATGGGGTCCGATGAGACTTCCAGCTGCACATAATCAAGACTGGACCAGCGGGCGCTGCCGATCGAAGTGCTCTTTATTTCAACGTAGTGATCAAATCCTGAACCAACCTGCTCGATGCCACCCAAGTCATCCAAGTCAAAGTCCCAGCTTTGTGCTGCCGCGAGATCAACTTCCAAATGAGGCTGCATTTCCCCGATCTGTTTTCCATTGACGAAGAAGGCCAGGTCGTATCCAGAGGTTTCTGCAGCGCCGTTATCATCGAGGTTGTAGAAATCGATGGTGAAAGTGAAGTTGTCATCAGCTGTCACGGTATCGGGAAGATTGAAATGCCAACGCATATTTGAGTCACCGTTGGTTAGAGCACGTTCATAGTAGGATTCACTAGCCGAAACCATACCGACGGGTCCGTAAGCACCGCCATCGACAACCGTGCTGTAATCCCCTGCAAAATAATAATCGTCATCAACATCACGTGCACCACCAGTTCCGCCCATATTCTCCGGATTACCAGGGAGAACATTTTGAGGTCCGATTTCCTGAACTCCCGAGACAAAGAAGTCTACGCCTTCGAAGGTGGCAGGATCGTTCAATCCGTTTGCAGGATCACCATTGCCGTCTTGGGCTTCATCATCTATTCCAATATTCCAGAGAACCGCAGCATTGGCCGGAATCGCCAATAGCCCTAGAATTGCAATGTGCTTCATTTTCATAAGAACCCCTCTGTTACTTGAAAAATCATCAGAGGGCAATTGGAAACTACTGAGGCCGCGGTAGAAACTACAAAGGGTGCGTTTTTATTAATTGAGCGTTGTGGCCCAAATCTAAAGTTGCTTCCCTAACGCTGATGAGGCTGGTTATCTCAATTATTGTCTCCACGGTCATCGTGATCGGGTTGACCTTTTTCTTTTTGCGAGAAGGCGACCGCGAGGATCTCCCGGGTGATCAGATCTCCGGGCGAGTTCCTGGGCTTGTGGCGAGTGAAGAGCTTATCCTGGAACTCACGAAGGAGCTCAAAGGAATTACCCGGAATCTGAAGAATTTCAGCGAACCGGCTCCAGATTCAGTTTCCCTGAAAAAACTAGCTTCCGTGTGGACCAACGAAGTCGATTTTTTTGATAGTGCCTCTCTGAAAATAGTGAAGGGAGAGTTTTTGTCTGATAGCCAGGACGAGTATGTTGCTGAAGTGGCATTCCATGCCGTGGTCCGGACTCAGAGCAAAAAATGGAAGGAGCGCTCCTCTTCTTATCGGGTCCACTGGTCCAGAAAAGAGGGGCACTATGAAATGGGCGATTGGACCTTGATCCGGGAGATCGATAAACCGGAAATATCCCGGAAATATTTTCGCGATCGTTTAGCCGAAGCTTTACCTGATCTCGCCACACGTAGGCGGCTCACTCAATCCGCACATCGAAGGGCCTTGAGTTACCATTACAGCACCAATAAAAAGATGGCCCCCTCTCAAGACTTTGAACCCATTGCAATGGGCTTTAAGCCTGCGGTCTCAGTGGTCGATGTTGATAACGACGGGTGGGACGATGTTTATATCATGGTCCGTCTGGGGAAAAATTTGTTCCTGCACAATCAAGGTGACGGGACTTTTGTGGAAAAGGCTTCTGCGCTTGAGCTTTCATTGCCGGGTAATTCCACCTGCGGAATATTTGCGGATTTTGACAATGATGGGGACCCAGATCTCATGCTAGGAAGAAGTATTGAGCGAATGACTTATCTCGAGAATGCTGAAGGGAAGTTTCGGGCCGTCGAACAGAAAAAGACAGAGCTTCCTTTTTTAGCGACTTCTCTCGCTGCGGCAGATTATGACGGAGACGGTCTGCTTGATCTTTATGTCACGACCTATCGTCGGGGGAATCTGACCGGGGGGATTCCCGGGTTTGCGGGAGAGGAGGGGACGGATTGGTGTTCCAAATACCTGCCAGCTGAGGAGGCAAGGATGTTCCGCAATAAATATCAAGCATCTCGTCAGGAATCTCATGGGGGTTACCTGAATCAAACGGGTCCTCCGAATTGGCTTCTTAAAAATATCGGGAACGGGCAGTTCGAAAGAGTTCATTCTGACTCTTCAATTAGTAGCTGGAAAAATTCCCTTCAGGCGACTTGGGGAGATTTTGATGAGGATGGAGATCCCGATCTTGCGGTGGCAAACGACTGGGCTGTAGATCACCTCTTTCGTAATGATGGCAAGGAGGGCTTCGTCGATATCGCTTCTGAAACTGGCTTGGACCGGATGGGTTTTGGGATGGGTGCGTGTTGGGGGGATTACGATGGGGACGGTAGCGATGATCTTTTTGTGACCAATATGTTTAGCAAAGCAGGGCAACGGGTTTTAGGCGATTTCGCAGAGGTTGATCCCCGCTTTGTTGAAGCGGCGTCTGGTAATTTTCTCTACCGCCAGAATGATGGAAAGTTCGAACAGCTTGCCGGATATGGAGGGTCAATGATTCCTGTTGCCAGGTCCGGTTGGTCTTGGGGTGGTCAATTTGTCGATATCGACAACGATCGGAATCTCGACATTTACGTCTTGAGTGGATATTTCACCGCCCCTCGTTCTTTTGAATCGGATATTGATTTGTGAAGTAATCTCTGGCGCACGGTCGTGCGGCAGGATGAAAATATCGGAAGCAAACTCCGTGAATCCGATGCTTGGGATCGCGACCCTCAATCAGGGATGACCGATAACTTACTGGACGCCCGTGTCGAAACTGGTGATGAAGTGGTTGACGGTAAACTTCGGGTCCACTCCCTGAGTGGTCACGAGCGAAACAAGCTTTACCTAAATGAAGGGAAGGGTTCGAACTTTTCAGACCAGTCCGGCCTTTCTGGCTTGGACGATGAGGCTGATGGACGGGCATTTGCCGTCTTCGATTATGACCGGGACGGGTGGAGTGACATCGTTTCGGTAAATGCGATGAACCCGCTGACACGGCTATTTCACAATGAAATGAGTGATCAAGATCGGAGCGGTAATTTTATAGCCCTTTCTTTCAGGGGAGGTAATCGCACTGCCATGGAATCAGATTGGAGTAATCGTGATGGATACGGTGCCCGCGTTGAAGTCAGAAAAGGAGAGGAAGTTATCGAGAGAGAGCACCGCTGCGGCCAAGGTTACGGCTCCCAAAATAGCGCTGTGATGATCGTAGGATTAGGCGATTGGGAAGAGGTTGATGAGGTGATCGTAAGGTGGCCGTCTGGAAGAAAATCGACGGTTACCAAGGTTAAGCATGGCGAGTGGTTGACCGTCGACGAGCGGAGTGGCGAGGACCGGAAACCCTACCGCCGGGCCGCGGAATCAAAACAGAAATCTTTGCCGGGAAAAGCGACATTCCCGCTCGGATATCAATCAAAAGCTCGTTTGACGGTTTGGAAGGGAATGGCCACGTGGTGCCCCGCTTGCGCTCGTTATCGTCCTCATTTCGAGCAGCTCAAAGCGATGACTCAGGGGCTTGGCGTTGAATTTCGTGGCTTTCCTCTCGATGAAAAAGAAGGCCGCGAAGCACTGGTCGCTTATCAGAATAAGCACGACCTCCCGTATCATTTACAGACGGACCTCTCGATGTTGGACCGTAAAAAAGCAGAAGTGTTTCTTCAGCGTTGGATCGGAACCGCGGAGCTGTCGTATCCCACATCTGTCGTAACAAACCAGCGAGGAGAGATTCTTTGGGTAGGTGCAGGGGCTCCGACGGTGTCAGAGCTCCGACGTTTTCTTGCCACCGAGTGATAGACATATACCC
>CALFSW010000019.1 GCA_937916505.1 uncultured Verrucomicrobiales bacterium
CTAGCAAAGTTACAAATGACCCATCCCGACAGATGAATGTCCGACAAAAGAAATTCGCAGAACTCGTCGCACAAGGACGACCAAGCAGATCCAAGAAAGACTGACCAAGGGCATGATCGAGACCTCGCAGGAGGACGAGTGGAATGCTTCTCAGGCGATCGAGAACTTCCTTATAAAGCGTGTTATTCCCCACGTTTTATTTCGCCCACTAATTGAATGTCAGCCTCACCGCGGTCCACGGAAAAGTCGTAAAGCAGATTCTGGCGTAGCAACGCCCAGCACTTTCGGTGAAGTATGACAAAAAACGATCTTGGCAAAGCGGACTGGACATCCATCCTCAAGAGGAAAATCCTGTTCACGGCTGTTGAGCTATTGGGAATCGAACACACCAAGTCCCCTTTCCGCCGAAAGGAAATTACCCGGGCTGGTCTATCTCCGGCTGTGACTAAAACAAGCAACTTTGAAAAATCTCATCCAGAATCAAAAGAGGAATCAAGGGGCCGTTGGCATATTCGTTGTATTGATGCTACTTGTGCTTGGCGGACCATCAATCGCTTCAGAAGCTGACTATCTCACGGCGGTTCAACCGATTCTCGAAAAGCACTGCTACCATTGCCATGGTCCCGACAAGCAGAAGGGCAAGCTTCGACTGGACACGATCTCTGCCGATCTCATCAATGACCGCAAGGCCGCAATACGCTGGCATGAAGTTCGCTCGGCAATCAACTTGGGAGAAATGCCTCCGGAGGAAGAACCGGCATTGAGTGATGACGAACGGCGGACAGTCTTGAGTTGGCTGAATTCGGCAATCAAATCAGCCGCCGAATCACGAAGAGCTAAAGATGGTCGCGTGGTCGTGCGCCGTCTGAATCGAATCGAGTATCAGAATACGATGCGGGATTTGCTGGGGCTGGATATTCCCTTCGCGTCGGACTTGCCGCCCGATGGCGCCTCCACTGATGGCATGCTGAACAATGGCAGTGCGCTGCAGATGACAGGGATTCAATTTGAATACTACCTGAAGGCCGCCCGTGCCGCGCTCGATCACGTCATTACGACGACCCCGGCACCAAAAGTCTTCGAATACACCTTCGAAAAATCGACGGAAAGCAAGTGGCACAGAAAGACCAAGCCGTCCAACCGTCTCGGTAAGGAGCAGGAATTTATTGCACGTATCAAGAATGACTACCCTGAGACCGGAGAGTTCCGAATCCGCATTCGTGCCAAAGGAGAATTTAATGAGGGCACACCAGGTCCGCTTCCCCGAATGAGAGTGATGGTCGGCTATCGACCGGACACTGAAGTCTATCGGAAAACCCTGGCAGAAATCGACATTACCGAAAAGGGTTCGCACGACTACGAATTCTCGGGGCGGATGGAGAACTTCCCATTGCCAGTCAAAGGACAGGGCAAGTATCCGGGGCTGGTAATTTCTGTGACCAACCCATACGGCGGTCACCCGGTCATTGAATCATTGGAATTCAAGGGACCCATTTTTGATAACTGGCCACCTGATCAT
Organism: uncultured Verrucomicrobiales bacterium; assembly: GCA_937916505.1. Taxonomy (GTDB): domain Bacteria; phylum Verrucomicrobiota; class Verrucomicrobiia; order Verrucomicrobiales; family Akkermansiaceae; genus SW10. Next base: position 1,520 of record CALFSW010000019.1, read on the forward strand.
CATCGCCGAATCCTTCACGATACCGTTTCACGTTGCGGATCGTTCGAGCAAGATTACGTCAGGGAGGTTGTCGCACGATTTCTGCCGCGCGCCTGGAGACGTCCGGTCACTGATAATGAAGTGATTCGATTTACGGAATTCTTTCAAGTTGTTCGAAAGGAGATGCCAACCTTCGAGGAAGCAATCAAAGAGACCTTGGCAATGGCACTCGTTTCCCCCCATTTCCTCTACATTCTTGAGCCCTTCTCAGCGGAGCAAAGGCCTTTGACACAATACGAACTGGCCGCGCGACTCTCTTACTTTTTATGGAGCACCATGCCTGATCAGGAATTGCGGGCATCTGCGGATTCAGGGGGGCTAAGCACTCCCGATGAGCTGACCAAGCAGGTTGAGCGAATGCTCAGGCATCCTCATTCGCAGCAGTTTGTGGAAAACTTTGTTTCCCAATGGTTGGACATCGACGCCTTGGATCGTGTCGTCATCGACCAGAAAATCCATCCCGGATTTAAGCCGGAATTAAAGAGCGACATGCGCCGCGAAACTTTCGCTTTTTTCTCCGAAATTCTTCACGGCAATCTTTCTGCCGAACATTTTATCGATTCTGATTTCGTGACCGTGAACAGCCGAATGGCGGGGCACTATGGGATCGAGGGAGTCCTGGCGGGCGAATTCCAACGGGTCAACTTGACTGGCGAAAATGCATCGCACCGGGGAGGACTTTTAGGACAAGCGTCAATCCTCACCGCCAATTCGACAGGCAGGGATTCGAATCTCATTAAACGTGCGGTGTTTCTGCGCAAGCGTTTGCTCAATGATCCGCCAGCTCCTCCCCCTCCAAACGTTCCCGAACTTGAGACCGCCGATCCAAATTTTGCGAGACTCCCGATTCGCAAACAGCTGGAAATTCATCTCCATGACTCCGCGTGTGCCGATTGTCATCGCAACCTCGATCCCTGGGGCCAGGCCCTTGAACAATTTAATGCCATCGGACTCTGGCGAGAGAAAATTGTCAGACCCATCCATGGCAAAAAAAACATTGAATTGGCAGTCGATGCGAGTGCCAAACTTCCGGACGGACGCGAAATACAGGGCATCAGTGGACTGAAGACCTACCTGAAAGAACATCGTCGAGAACAATTCGCGCGAGCCTTCGTATCAAAGGTCCTGACCTACGCGCTGGGGCGGAGTCTGGAATTCTCCGACGAAACCCTGGTATCCGATCTCACGAATCAGTTCTTGAAGAATAACCTGCGCGTGAGAGATTTATTGGTTGCCATCGTGCAACAACCCGACTTCCAATCCAAATAACTTACGAAAATGCATTCTAAGAAACCTTGGCACTTAAATCGACGAACTTTTCTGCGTGGCATTGGAGCGACCCTTGCCCTCCCTTCCCTGGAATGCATGGGGAGTGAGGCCTTGAACCCTTCCCCAAAAAGATTGGCGGCAATCTATTTTCCGTTCGGAGTTTCCATGGCGCCAGCTGATAGTGGAAAGGCCGGTTGGAACTGGTTTCCAGAAAAGGCCGGAGCAGACTTCAAATTTTCCAAACCTCTGAGCCCTTTGGAGTCTCTTCGCGAAGATGTTTCCATCCTTGGAGGCTTGTCGCATCCCGACGTTCGCAAGATCGACGGCCACGATAGCGGAGACACTTTTTTGACTGGTTGCGATTTGTTAGGCAGAGACCTGCAAAACGTGCAATCGATGGATCAAATCGCGGCCAGTCAACTGGCCGATAAAACCCGGTTCTCGTCCCTGGTAATGTCCACAGATGGCGGTATCGGCGAGCCCACAAGATCGAGCACGCTCTCATACAACGAACACGGCCGACCCATTCCCGCGCTTAACCAGCCGCGCCAGATCTTTGAGCGCCTTTTCGGCGGAGGCGATGAATCAACGGCCAGGGGACGTCGACGCCTGCGGAGTGCAGGGAGTATGTTGGATCTCGTTCTCGACGACGCAAAGAGAGTTCGAAGTCATCTTGGCCAGCATGATAAGGAAAAATTCGACGAATATTTGGATTCAGTTCGTCAGGTGGAAAAGCGGGTTGAGCGATCTCAGGCGTGGATTGATCTCCCAAAACCCGAACTCACTGATCAAGATCGCGAGCGTCTCAAACTGGAATCCGATTCAAACGTTCCGGAAGACTATGTCGGAACGATGTACGAACTCATCCATCTTGCCTTCCGGACTGATTCGACACGCGTTGCCACTTACCAAATTGGAAGCATGGGAGACGCCACAAGTTTGAGCGGCAAGTTCCCGCAACTGCTTGGCTTCGGTAAAAATATTCACTCGCTCTGTCACGACTGGAACAAGCCCAATGGGATCGAACCACTCGGAAAATGGGACCAGTTTTTGTCGCGGAAGTTTGCGGAATTTCTCACCAGAATGCGAGAGACTCCTTCGAACGCAGACGGCAGCAAGAGCCTTCTCGATCAAACAACCATTCTTTATGGTTGTAGTAACAGCACGACTCATAACAACAGAAATTACCCTTTGGTGTTGGCAGGCGGCAAGGGCTTGGGATTCAAGCATGGCAATTACCATCGCTTTGAAGAGTCCGTGCCCCTGGCAAATCTACACCTTACCATGCTCAAGAAACTCGGCATTTCTGTTGACAAGTTTGCGGATAGTAATGCCGTGATGCCCGAGGTCTTGGCTTAGCCAGATCATTGCTGGTGAAAATACGGTAGGTCCGACAGCCAGGAGTTGCCTGACCGTTCGGGAGGGAATCCCGTCTATCAAGGCACCGATCGGAAGCTTGCGGACACCGACGGGGATGACCTGACCGACGGCGAGGAGGTAAACATGACTCTCACCAATCGGCTATCGGCCGACAGCGATGACGACGGCACCCCGGACGGGGACTCTCGCTTCACGACAACTTTGGGAGTCACCCCCGCCGGCGACACCGAACTGTCGCTACCGACGATTTCCGGTCGCCGCTACGTGATCCTGCGAAGCATCGGCCTGAAGAACTGGTTGGTGGTCCGGGAACTGATCGGAACCGGGGCCGAGGTCCGCGCCCATGGACAACACCTCCTTTTATCAGAGGTATTTCTACAAGATGGAAATTTATCAGAACTGACCGGAACAATCCGCCGCACCGCCCGATGGCAGGACCAGCTGTTCGGCTCCACGCGGGAATTTGCTTTTAGCGGGAGGGACTTGAAGTTGCTTTTAGACCGGAGCGAATGGGGGTTGGCAGGGGGGTGCTTCTCTTCGTCTTGTAACGCATTTGGATGTTCGAAAGGAGGATGTCCGGGCGGTTGTAGCCCCGTTTGGCAAAGGCTTGGAATGATTCGGTGATCATAAAAAAGCCACCCGATTGCAGGCGGGTGGCTTTTGGAAAGATGAGATCGCGATCAATACTATTTTTTGAAGAAGGGCGCGAGGGCCTGGTCGACGGCGGCGTTGATGCGTTGAGCTCTGGATGTGGAATTGATTCCTTTCATCACGTCACCTTTGGAGAAATTGC
>CALFSW010000020.1 GCA_937916505.1 uncultured Verrucomicrobiales bacterium
CGAAAGCACCGGCATAACCTCCATAAGGAAATTCGTGATTTATACGCACTGCTTGATTATTTTCAGGGGAGAAGCAACACGCTCCAATCTTCTGCTTAACTGGGTAATAGCCGCCAAATCCCAACCTGGGTTGATAGATCGATAGGCGCATGATGTCGGGTCCCGTGCCTGAAATGGAGGCCCCGCTAGACAGGTCTCTGATTGGATCAAAGCTTTGGTCCGTAGACCCATCGAAAAATAGTCGTTTCACATATGATTGGGGCGCTTCACCTTCATCCGCTCCATTAAAAACTCCCCAGAGCATTCCCTCGGGGGCTGGAAAAATCATCTCGATATTCTCCGGTAGCTCCAAGATTGGATCACTTGAGAAATCCTCGCAACGGTAGGCACGAAACTCGGACCTATCACCAAGTTTTAATTTCACAAAAAGCCTACCACTTTGCTCGAATAATGGAGTGGCCCGCATTGGACCCGATTTCACGATCTCAGAAAGGGCCTCTGTATCACTTTCGCCATTCGCCGTTCTTACTTCCCATCTTTCGCCAAGGCTCCCCCACCGGTCCTCCCCAATCACGATCACACCTCCATTTGAAAGCGGGAGGAGTCGCTCGGGTCGGAGAGGATTCCCCCAATAGTATCCCAGCTGTTCCCTTGGTTCTTGCGTCGCGAGGGTTGTCGAGTCGACAAAATCCGGCTTCACCTTCGGAGCAAATGCCCTATCCAGATTTCCATTCGCATCCAGCTTGGCCAAGCCCGGTCGAGGCACTCCATCCACGGCTGTGAAGTCTCCCATCACAAAGAATCCTCCATCAGGAGCCTCCGCCGCCGCATAAATCGCTCCCTGTTTCTCAAACTTTGGAAAGCTGTCCCCCAAAACCTCCCCCGGCCTTCCGTTCGCGGAAATTAGGGTGAGCGCAAAGATCAAAACACCGAAAACCACTCTCATTTCTGATTCAATTGTAATCTCTTTGTATTTACAATGAGTTATTTTCGAGCGCATTTTTCTCCCTCCTTTACCTCCACCTCATGCCTCCCTAACCTCCCGCCGTGACTTCACGGACAGGAATTCTTTTGCTGGTATCAGGGCCCTCCGGCTCGGGAAAAACGACCCTCTGCCGACGCCTCGCCGATGAAAAAGAAGCTCATTATTCCATCTCCTGCACCACTCGTCCGGCCCGTGAAGGCGAAATCGATGGCAAGGACTACCATTTCCTCAGTAAGGAAGATTTTTCAACCCGGATCGAAGCGGGCAAGCTCCTGGAACATGCCGAGGTTCATGGAAATTACTACGGCACTCTCAAATCCGAAGTTCTCAACCATCTTGCCGTCGGAACTGATGTCGTAATGGACATTGACGTCCAGGGAGCCGCTCAAGTCCGCGATTGCCCGGATGAAAAAATCAAAATCGCCCTCATCGACCTTTTCGTCATGCCTCCGAGCGAAGGAGAGCTTCTCGCCCGCCTCACCGGTCGCGGGACCGATGCCGAGGAAATCATTGCCCTCCGCATGAAAAATGCCCTCGAAGAAATGCAGCATTGGCCCAAGTATTCCTATCGCTTGCTTTCGGCCACCCGTGAGGAAGATTATCTCAACTTCAAGTCGCTCATTCTCGCCGAGCGACTTCGCGTCTCCCGTATTCTATGAACATTGTCCTCGGAATCACCGGCTCCATCGCCGCCTACAAAGCCGCTGATCTTACCAGCCAACTCACCAAACTTGGTCACGAAGTTCATGTCGTGATGACCAGGGCCGCGACCGAGTTCATCACTCCCCTCACCCTCCAGGTTCTTTCACGACAGCCCGTGTTGGTTTCGTTGGAGGATGAAAAAAACTCCTGGAAACCGGGCCACATCGAACTGGCGGACAATGCCGACCTCTTTCTTGTGGCGCCTGCCTGCGCCGATACCCTAGGGCAATTTGCCAATGGCATTGCTCCCGATCCCCTCTCCGCCATCTACCTCGCCCTGCCTCCGGAAACTCCAAAATTCATCGCACC
>CALFSW010000021.1 GCA_937916505.1 uncultured Verrucomicrobiales bacterium
CCCGTACGCACGGTTCTGTGAGAGGACGCCCCCCACGGGGGGCTCCTACTCGACTCTTTCTTTTTGCAAAGCCCCCCAAGGGACGCCGGGGTTTTGAAAAAATAAAGGTGGAGTGGTTGCGTATAAGCCTTTGGCTCGCGCGATCCCGGTGCTTAATTCTGGGTTGCGGTGTCTTGCTTGGCTTCGATGCGGGTGCCGAGTTCCCAGATGAAGGCGGTGAGTTCGCGGGCGACGGATACTTTGATTTTGTTGTGATGGAGTTGGCGCTTTTTGAGCATTTTGAAACGGTGACTCAGGCGGGTTTGGGTTTTCCAGGAGAGTTCTTTGATCCAGGGTGCGGTACCTTCCTGGCGGGCGGAAAGTTGAGCGCTGACTTTGGGTGGGACGCGGTAGTGGGTGGCTTGTTCGATGAGGATCCAGCGGGCATGGGGGTTGCCGCATTTGCTAATGCCGCCTCGTTTTTGTTTGGTCCCGCTGGAGTTTTCAACCCCCATTCTCCCCCCTCCGCTCCGGTCCAAAGGCGGCTTCAAGGCACTCCCGCCAAAAGCAAATTCCTAGCAGTCATTTTTGAATTTCTTCTAGTTCGTCCAAACCCTGCGGGTGTTGTCATCGCCATCCTCGAATCTGATCGTGACGCCCAACCTCGTCACTACGGTTCCATCGCCACCACACAACACGCTCTTGAGCGAGTCATGCGCAAGATCGCCAAAGCCCAGAACCGTCAACTCTCCGATCTCCATGTTTGCTACGAAGCGAGTGGTTGCGGATTTTGGATTGCCCGACGACTCCTTCAAATGGGCGTTCGCTGTGAAGTCATCGCTCCCTCACTCATCCCCGTAAAATCCGGCGACCGCGTCAAAACCGATAAACGCGACGCCATGAAACTCGCCAAAAACCTCCGCTCCAACGACCTCGTCGCCGTCAACATTCCCGACAGCGTTGACGAAGCCATCCGCGATCTTTGCCGCGCCAGAACCGATGCCGGCGATGACCTCCGCCGCGCCAGGACCCGACTCCTCGCCCTGCTCAGACGGCTCGGCTTCAACTACACCGGTAAGACCCACTGGACCGAAGCCCACATGCGCCACCTCCGCCACCTCACCCTTCCCGACGCCGCGCACAATCGCGTCCTCGAAGACAATATCACCACCATCGACTTTCATCACAAACGCATCACCAAGCTAGAAGAAGCCATGCTCCAACTCCTCGAAGACTGGCAACGCAAACCCCTCGTCGACGCCCTCATGGCCTTCAAAGGCTTCAAGCTTGTCGCCGCCATGGTCACCGTATCAGAAATCGGCACCTTCAGCCGCTTCGAACACCCCAAGAAACTCATGGCCTTCCTCGGCCTTGTCCCCACCGAAAACTCCAGCGGCAACAAACAAAGCCGCGGTGGCATTAGTAAATGTGGAAACCCACACGCCCGCTGGCTCCTCATCGAACAAGCCACCCACTACCGCGTCCCACCCAAGGTCAGCGCCCAGCTCTCCAAACGACAGGAAGGAGCCGCCACATGGATCCGGGAACTCTCTTGGAAAACACAAACCCGCCTCAGTCACCGCTTCAACATGCTCAGGAAAAGACAAATCCATCACAACAAAATCAAAGTCTCCGTAGCCCGCGAACTCACCGCCTTCCTCTGGGAACTCGGCACCCGTATCGAAGCCAGGCAAGACCCCACCACGCAGAACTAACCGCCAACACTCCACCTTCCTTTTTCCAAAACCCCGGCGTTCCTTGGGGGGCTTTTCAAAAAGAAAGATTCCGTTACCAAGCAACTCCCGTACTTTAAAAAACGAACCACAGACCCGCCTACTGCGTTGCAGTCCGGGATGAGACAGGCCTCAGCCGACTCCAGTCCTCGATTGACGTTCTGGGTTAGGAACAAGTCACCGCCTCTTGATCAAGGCACCGACAACACCGAGCACCCGCGCAAAGTCTGAATCAAAGGAGTCACCAAGGTGAATAAAGAACCTGTCGGAAAGGCTTCGAAAGAAGCAGCCCACGTATAGCAGCATACCAAGCCATAGGCGAACCTGCTGATCACCACTGATCAAAACCGCCACATCTCATCCCGGTCTTCAGCTCAATGAAAGGAGCTGAAAATCATCTTAAAAAAGATGATCAAAACATCCTATTGCCCATCGACAACCTGGCAGCCATAGCAACGTCGGAAATGTGGCACGGCTGGGAAAAGCGTCAAGAGCGAAGCGAACTAGATACGTTGTCCGCCATTGCCCCCACTGTCTTGTTCGGCATTCATATTTTTAATCTCACGGCTGCTTCTTGAGGAGGAAGAACATGAGCTGCCCACAGTAGAAAATCGTATGGTAGAAACGCCCTACATGACTAAATCCTTCGCTTCGGGAGGAACGTCAATCCAACTGTCCGGTTGCAGGGGCTCGGAGTATTGAAGAGTTCATCCAGTTACTGCCGCGGGCCAATAAACCGAGAGATTTTTAAGATCACGCAAGATGGGGAGCTCGTCGGCCACGTCCGCTGAGACAGGTGTTATCAGCGCGAGTGCGAGACAGAATCCTGTTTGGATTCGTTTTATCATGAGGTGTTCAAGGGTAGAATTTCAGCTCTTCCTTCGTGATCTTTCCACGCCTCCATTTGTGGCAGCAAGTTTGGCAATCGCGGTTGCAACGGATAAAGGCGATGGAAAACGCCCGTGGACGAGCCGGAGATGGGCGGCACGATCCATGACCACTCGGCCTGTACTTCGTGGCCCTGGGATTGCTCGCGCTCACAGTGGGCGAGGAATTCGCGCGAAGCTTGGTGGTGGTCCACCATGCGCACACCTTCACGGGCGAAGGAATGCAATACGGCTTCGTTGAGCACGAGCAGGGCACGGTCCTTCCACAGGTCGCTGTCACGCTGCAATCCGAGCCGCTCTGCCACTTCTGGCAGGAGGTTGTAGCGGTGGGCGTCGCCGAGGTTGCGGGCACCGATCTCGGTTCCCATGTACCAACCATTGAAGGGGGCGCAGGGAAAGACATCGTCCAGGGTGACGAGCATCATGTCGGAGATCGCCGGCACGGCGTGCCACCGCAGCCCGAGTTTTGCGAACCAAGGATATTCAGGGTGCTCGAGCTCGACCTCAAGGATGACGTCGCTCGGCAATTCGCGCACGATAACCCGTCCGTCTACCTCAATGACCAAAGGCAGCAAATCGAAGCGGCCGGGGGCGGCCGATGGCGACCAGCCGAGCGAGCGAACCCGCTCGGTGAAGGCCACGTTCATCGGATCGCCCAACACCGAACCATCTGGGTGGCGATATCCGGCGTATCGGATCAGCTGGGGGTTCCAGATCCGAACGCGCGGATGCCCCTCCCGCCACTGGGCGAAAACCGTCTGCGTTGGAGTTATGCGACCGCCGCCGGTTGCTACGCGCAGATGCTCGACACAGGCCTCAAACACCTCGTCGGCATCATCCAGCGAGCGGGCGTCAATGACCTTCAGAGAGCGCCAGTGCAGACGTCCGATGCAGCGCACTGATTCGCGCCAAGCCAGACGTGCGGCATCGCCCAGCGGCATCCCACCGGAGCCGTCCGACACGGCTTGGACTAGCTCCCAAGCTTGATCAGCCCGCCAGCGACGCGCATGGTCGAAAGCACCCGTGGCATAAGGGCAGGCACCGCCAAGCGTCGCTACGCCGGCCGGGTCTTTCGGAAATCGAGGGGGCCGAGAATTCGTTTCCATCGGGCTTTTTCTTTGCAGAGATTCTATGGTTGAAGTTCACGAGGTGCGCGAACCTTGAAAGAGGAAGCGGCGCATCTAGGGTTTTCGTGGGCTATCTCTCCGCCATCACAGCGGTGAGACCTATCCAACAAGTAAGAAATACCTAGATACGCCATGAACAAGAACTACTACATCGGACTCGATGTCCACAAGGATTCAATTGCCATCGCCCACGCTCTCGAGGGCTCGCGATCTGATGCCACCTACCACGGTTCGTGCGGCGGCACCAATCTCGCCGCAGAGCGCGCCCTGCGTGCTCTTGCCAAAAAACTAAAGGTCAAACTTCAGGACCTCAAGGTCTGCTACGAAGCGGGGCCCACCGGCTTCGTCCTCGCCCGGCGTCTCAATCAACTCAAAGTCGAATGCGTCGTCATGTCACCTTCCAAGACAGAACGAAAACCCAACGAGCGCATCAAAACTGATAAACGCGATGCCAAGAAAATCGCCAAGATGTTCCGCAACGGAGACATCGTCGAAGTCCGCATTCCTCCGGCATTGGACGAAGCAGTTCGCGACTTGTGCCGAGCCCGCACCGATGCCTCGGATGATCTCTCACGCGCCAAACAGCGCCTCAACTCTTTCCTCTTGCGCAACGGCTTTCGCTACGATCAGAAAACCAAATGGACCGACGCCCACATGCGATACCTACGACACCTCACCTTGCCCGATCCCACTCAGGCGCTCGTGCTTGAAGGCTACCTTCAAACCATCGACGCTTGTGTCGAACGAGTCCAAGCCTTCGAAGAAAAAATGGTCCAAGTCCTCGCCGAATGGGAATGGCGCCCCGTCGTCGAAGCTTTCATGGCCTGCAAAGGCTTCAAAGAAGTCGCCGCCATGACCGTCATCAGCGAACTCGGAGATCTTCGTCGTTTTAAAAGTCCGCGCCCTCTCATGGCCTTCCTCGGGCTCGTTCCCGGCGAAGAAAGCACCGGCGGCAAACGTCGCCAAAGCAGCATTACCAAATGCGGTAACGGACATGCCCGCTGGATGCTTTGCGAAAGCGCTCAAGCCTATCGACGTGAACCAAAGATCAGCGCCCAACTATCGAAACGTCAAGACGGCCAACCCCACGAAGTCAAAGCCCTCTCCTGGCGCATGCAAAAGCGCCTCAGCAAACGCTACCGACACCTCCGCGCCCGTGGCATCCGTGACAGCAAATGTGTCGTCGCCATCGCCCGTGAACTCAGTGCCTTTATCTGGGAGCTTCAGAATAAACTCAACCTCCCCATCCCGGCATCCGGCACAACGGACGCTTCATGATCAAACCACCCCCGCAAGCCACTCTTTTTTCAAACCCCCGGACGCTGTCCCTGGGGGGGCTTTGAAAAAAACAATGTCCTGCTCAAAGAACCAATCACCCCAAAAACAGATCAGCAAAACAACAACCAAGACCGTAAAAGTGAAGTGAGGGATCAGACCCCACAACCAGGCGCAAGGTCGGCCCTTGATGACGTTCTGAGTTAAGCCTGCAAGAGCAAGTGAGCACTCGAGTCTAGATAAAGGAAAAGGCCATCGGTGAAGACGAATAATGTGAACTCCACGTACGATCACTCTACGAGGAGCTGCCCACGAATATCAGCATACCAGTCTGCGCGAAAATGCACACCACGCCCAGCATCCCTCACTTCTCCTTTGCGGTTTTCGAACCAACCCCCATTCTCCCCCCTCCGCTCCGGTCCAAAGGCGGCTTCAAGGCACTCCCGCCAAAAGCAAATTCCTAGCAGTGGGTGTAGGGTGCCCTTGGAGTCGATCAGACGCAGCGCCCCCCCCTTTTCGGTCACCAGCCGAACTCCATTCGGGAGGAAGGCGATGGCCCAAGGTAAGGAGAGATTCTCAGTGACCACCTCGATTTGATAATCCTCCAGCTCGGTCTTGGTGATCTCGCCAGGCTTTGGTTTGGGAAACTGAATTCCCGCGACTCGCGTCTCTTTTTCTTTCTCGCGCAGATAGATCACCATCGAGCGGATTTTTTGATCATCCAGCACCGTGCCGAAGGCCGTCATTCCCAGTTCCGCATTCCCATCGCGGATTGCTTTCATAATGTCGGCATCCGTGGAGCCATACTTCCAAAGACCGTCCACCAAGGAGCCTCCCAGCCCTCCCTCGAATTTAGCGCCATGGCAACTCGCGCAGAGATCTTTGTAAATCCCATCGATTTTCATTTTGGAAAAATCAGGATTTTTTTGAGCCATCAAGGGGTTGGCCATCGCCATCGCAAGCAGGATTCGTTTCATCGAAGACAAGCATAGGAGCAGATTTTAAAAATGCCACCCGGCACTGAGCCAAAACGCACGTGGCTGCCCCAGCGTTGTCAGGCCGTTCCCCGACTCCCCCGCAATGATCTCTTCATCAAGGAGGTTCTCGATCTGCGCCCGCAGCGTCACCGCCTCGGTCACTTGCCATTCGCAGCCCAATCGCACATTCCAGTAGGAAGGAAGCGCGCGGGTTCCCAAGAGATCGTCCAGCGCCTGCCCGCGATATTCCACCCCCGCATTGACCGATATCTGCTCGGTGAATCGATACCGGCCCTCCAGATTCAGCCGCAGTTCCGGAGCCTGGGCAAAGCTTTCTCTCTCGAGCAATTCCTGCCCCGGCGAGTCCAAAAATTCAGACTGTGACCACATCCCCGTGAAGCTCAATTCCAGCGCATCACTCGCTTCCCAATCCGCTCGCATCTCCACCCCATAGACCCGGGCTCGCTCGACATTTCTCCGCTGACTTCCGGTTCCTCCCGCAGGCAGGCTTCCAAATACGCTGGCAATCTCATCCGCTTGCGTCACCGGCACATTGGCAATCGCGTCTTCTATCAAATGGTAAAATACGCCCGCTCCGACCTGCCAATCTCCACCCTCATAATTAACTTGTGAGCGGAGCGAGTGAAAACGCTCCGGGTCCAATCCGGGGTTTGCCTCGGTGACATCAGAACGCACCCGGAAGGGGCGGTAGAGTTCATTCAGATTGGGCAGGCGAAAGCTCGAACTGAGCCCTGTTTCCCAGCGGAGATTTTCAACCGGCTCCCATTCCCAGCTCAGCGAGATTGATGGCTCCCAGCCTTCGCGGTCGCCCAGATCATCATCGCGTAGAGTCGCACCGCTCGAGAGCGAGCGCTCCAGTCGTTCGCCCTCCGTCAAAGACCAGAAATCCATTCGTCCCCCCAGCTTAAGTTTGCCAAGGCGGTCCAGATTCTTTTCGCTGTTGAGGAAAACGCCCACGTTGGCCTGTCGTCCTCCCGCTCTCCGAGAACGAAATGTCCCCACCGTCTCATTCGTCTCACCTGTGAGGTGGCGAAAATCAATTCCGCCGAGCGTCGTATACTCCCCGTTTTCCCAGCTCATCGTCAAGCCACCTCCCAAGCCCTCACCCGGAACTTCGAATTGATCCAAAGCCAGTCGCTCGCTGTTCCGGTCGTCCGTAGCTGCACTAAACCGGGAAGAAAATTCCCGTAGTTGATAATAGGCCAGCGCCTCCCAGCGAAGTGCCCCGGGGGGAGAACTCAGACGCAAGCTCACGTCTGTCGCCTCCGTCTCGTTCCGACTTAGAGCCGTGCCATTGCCTCTCTCTTCCTCGAAGATCGAGAGCCTCGATTCCACCCGCAAACCACTCTCCGATTCCCACTGTCCCAGCATCTCCACACCCCGAGCCCGGAGGTCAAGCCGCCGGTCAATCGTCCCACGCTGCGAGCGGGGGAGCGCGTAAAACCCATCCTGCTCAAGCGAAAACAGGGAGACTCGAAATTTCCAGTTGTCCTCCACTAAATCGTAACTCCCGGCTCCCGCCAGTAATCCATGTGACCCCCCCGTGAACCGCACCTGCCCACCATCTTCCTCGATCTCCCGCGAACGAAGGCGCACCGTCCCTGCGGCTGCGAGATTTCCCCAGAGTGAGGCATTTTCTGAAAAATCAATACTCACTCCACCCAGCAGGGCCTCATCATAGCGGGCCCAATTTACCCAGCCGCCGAAGGGATCATTCTGCGGAATGCCATCAAAGAGGACCAGGCTCCGCGAGGCCGCTGACGCTCCGGTTTGTCGCAAGCTCACCCCTGCCGAAGTCGGATTCCCAAACAATGCCGACTGCCGCCGAAAGAGCGAAAACGAAGGCTCCCGGGCCAGCAACCGATCAATCGTAAGAGGCGCGGCCTCCGCAATTTCCTCAGCCGTCCAGCTCCGCTCCTTTACGTCGCCAGTTTCTCTCTCCCCCAAAACCAGCAGCGCCGGTAACTCCTCCGCGACCTCGGCCGACACCACCATCCCAGAAAGCCCCCAAACAAAAACCAGTTTTCTCACGACCGATCAATACTCCGGAAATCAATAACTGCCAATCCGCATCATTTTGGATATCGCAAGATACCGAAGCGGACCTTCACTCCTGACGCAGGATTTTCAAATCTGCGAGAAGTTGGTCCAGCTTGCCCAAAATACGACCATAAACAACTCCCTGCTACCCCCTTCGCTCCGGTCCAAAGGCGGCTTCAAAGCCCTCCCGCCAAAAGCAAATTCCTGCTATGAGGTTGCTCAAGTCCGGGTGTGATTTTTTTCGCGTTTGGTTTCGGTCAGGTCATTTCGGGGGGGAGTTAGATGGTTTGGCCACGAAGTGGAGCAGCCCATCAAGGTCCATCTTCTGCATCGGTTGCGGCGTGGCGCCGTCCAGTTGCCGGGCCACGTAATACCACTTCGCGGGGGCGTCGATTCCGAGTTTGATTGGTGGTCTTTGACTAAGGAGCAATGAATCCACCGATGCCGGTCGCCATTTCGGACCAGTCGCGGAGGTTGTTGAAGTCTCCTATGGGTCCGATGAATTTTCCGGCCTGTTCGAGGGCGATGTCGCGGGCCCAGTCCCTGGCTTCGCCTCGCAATTGATTTTCAAAATCGTCGATGGTGACGGAGCCATCCATCGTGAGTAGAAGCATGGTGGCGAGTTTGACCTTGGCTACCTTTATTTGTTCAAGTTGGACCCAAACGGCGAAGGCCGGTGAGACGAGGTTGAGTTTTCCCATCACCTTGTCGAAGGCCTGGAGGCCGGAATCGACGCGGTCGAAGTAGCGTTCGGTATCGCTGGTTTCACCACCGCCTGTCCCATTGGGAAGGAAGCCGAGAACCGAGCCAGTCTTCATGTTGATTGACCAGTAGCCTTCGATGCCTAGATCCTTTGCGACGAGAGCTAGCTCGTTTTTTGCCAGGGATTCGCGGTGATGCACGGTCTCCATCCACTGTGTTTTTAAAGACTCATCCTGGAGTTCAGTGTGTTTGCGAGAGAATTGGGATGGGGTGAGAGGTTGTAACTTCTTGCCGCGGAGAGCGGAGCCGGTCGAGGTGTCAAAGTTTGCGGTTTCTATCAGAGAAAGTCGCAAGGAATGGGCGAGGGAAGTTTCCCATGCTTTTGCGGGGTCTTTCGAAATGGTTCGCCAGTTGGTGAATGAGAGCACGTCGGAGCGGTCAACGATTTGCCCGTCTTCGGCAGGGATGGAGCTGAAGAGAACGGCTCTCCAGCCCTCCTGGAAAGTGAAGGTGTTTTCAGTGATGGCATTGCCGAGTGGCGAGTTGAGAGTCATCCATTGGGAAGGCAGTCGGATGGCTCCTTTCCTCATGGCCTTGATGATGGTTTCTTCCGTTCCATTGGGAAGAGATGATAACAGTGGCTCCAGACTGAGAAAGCTGCCGAGCAGGTTGTCGAGCATGGCGGAGGCCGTGGGAGCTTCGCCTTCGAAGGAGAGTTGGAATTCTCCGAAGAGGGCATTGCGCGTTTGCTGGGCGTGTTCTTCGGTGACCGGATTTTGTCTGCTCTTCCAGGGAGCCAATCCAGCCAAGGTGCGGGATGATTTTTGATCTCCAATACTGATCTCCAGATAGATTCCCGCGAAGGAACGACGGGCCTTGGATTCCGAAGCGACTTCATAGCTGGTCTCCGCTTGGTGTTTTTCATCGGCGGATTGCAAGCGGACTTTGATGGACGATTCAGGTTTGGTGATGGGCGAGAAATAGCTGATCAGATAGGGCCAATTTTGCTCTTGGCTAAGGCGTGCGAGAACAGCCTCGGCTGCGGTGGCATGGTTGTTTGCTAGAATATGCGTTCCTCCGCTCGCCGCAGCCAGGCTGGCGAGATGATCCTCCTTGGTTTTTTCCGAAGGAACTCCGATCACGACGGCCGGGCAACCTCCGGTGACTTTGGTGCGTTGTTGCAAGGTTCCTTCCTCGGTGCCGTCGGCATCGGTAAATATGACCACCATATTGGCATCCTTGTTGGTGGCTTCGGCAAGTGCGGTCCAATAGTTCGAGGTTTGGAGACCGCCTGGATTGTATTTCAAGATATGGCTTTCCGCTTCGTCAACATCACTTAGCCAGGGCGTGAATGTTCGCAGCCCGGCGGTATCGTATGAGATGACCGAGAGCTGAATCTGAACATCACCGTATTTTTCCCGGGCCGAGGTGCAAATCTCGCGGACGAGGGGAGCCAGGCCCTTTCCCCGGAACTCGGGTTTCATGCTGCCGGAGTAATCGAAAACAAAGAGGATTCGAGGAGGCTTCGGCGTGTTGCGCAGGAGCTGGCAGGGGACGGCGCGGTTGTTCTCGATCACCTGAAAGCAACCGCCGGGAAGATCTGGAACGGTTTTGCCGCCTTCGTCCAATACACGGGCTCTGAGTTTGACCTCCGGCCAGTTGCCAGCTTCCGCCTCTACCTCCATCCTGGAGATCTTCTCCATGTTGTCAGGATTTCCACTGCTAACTGCAACAGGTTTGTTGTTGATCAAGATTTGATCGCCCTCGGATTTGATTTGGTCTCCCTGGATGTTGATGAGGTCACCAGCGAAGGACATTCTTTCCACGTCGTCCTCGCCCAAGCCCTCGGACTGGACACTCAGAACAGGGATAAAAGATTCCAGATCTCCCAGGCGCATGCGCAGGAGATTGGCGGGTTCCTCGGTGGGCATGAAATTGATGCGCAGTTGCCGTCCCATGAGTTCTGCGGCCTTCCAAGATCCTTCGACCAGAGGGAATCGCTCATGAGGTTTTGAAGTGGTGGATGCGGAGAGAGTGACTTTGACAACGGGAGTTGCCATGGGTTTTTGTTGCCCGGCGATTCGGGGTGGCTTTTTCAAGCCGTGCTCGCCAAATGGAATGTCGACGATGTGGGGATTCGCGTGGATTTCCTTCCCTTCGATTTCGACGCTGACGATGGAGGTGTTCCGCAGGAGGTGTGGCCAGTTGGGTTCCTCGGGCTGGTAATTGTCACCAAGGGCGCTCTTGATTTCTTTAAGCAAGGCCGACTCGCCGAGCTCTTCAAAGTTGATGGCCTTAAGACCGGCCGATATTGGCCGGAAATCTTTCCACTGCTTGATCGGCGCAATGGATTCATCGGGTGCGAAGTCGGGTAAGCGTTTCTTGAAGAAGAGCCGGTCAAGTCCGATGGCCTCGATGTCCATTGTTCCTTCCAGGATTTGAGCTTTGAATCCTGCCTGAGTGTAGAGGGAGTGGAGGAGTTCGGCCTTTTCCCTTGGCGTGCCGATTCCCGATCGAAGGAGGCCGGGGGTGCCCCAGTTGACACGATCACGAAAGTCGATGTCGGTGCCGCCCCGGTAGCGGTCGGGGCGGGTGATGAAGTTGTCACGGACGAATCTAAAAATGGCTTCCGGGTCTTTTGTCTCCACAACTTCTTTTGCTCGAAACCCAAGATGATCGGGGCTCTTGCGAATGGCCTCTCGCATTTTCTTCCAGGCTCCGAAGGGAAACTCGGGGAGGGGAGCCACCCCGGGAGATTTGTCTGCGACAGAATCTTCTTCGGCACATCCCGTCAGCAAGGGAGAAATGAACGCTGCGGGTATGGAACCGGTCATTAGACGCAGGAAGTCCCGCCGCTCCCATTGATTACGGCCTTTCAGGGGGTGAGCTTTTGAGGGGGATTCGAATGGAGGCGTGGGCATGTTGCTTCATATGTTAGATCTTTATCCTTCAGCTTGAGGGAAAGACTACATTAAGTCGTGGAGGAATACGATTTTCATCTGCCGAAAGCGATTGGGTCGCGCTGATCATCAGCGAGGATTTTCGTGGGCTGGTTTTTTCTTGGTGATAAGCGGCGGGAGGAATCTTTGCGATGATCGAGTGCGCGGTAGTCGGTGATCCAGTCGCGAAAGCCGGACTGACGTAGAAGTCCCGAGATGGCGGGTTGGTCTCCACGGACCGAGCTGGTTTCGGAGGTGCGGAGTTCGATTTGGAATTTTCGGGGCTTGAGAGAGTGATGGCCCGGCATCTGATCCTCCTTATTCAGAACATCACGCCGTAATGCAAAATCACCCTGAGGGTGAACGATTCCCGGAGTGGCTAATGATTAGGGAGCCTGCCGCGTTATCTGTCAGGTTATCAAGTCGCCGGGAGAGAAAGGAATCAGCTCCTCTTGGTTGTCGTTTTCTAAGTCCTCCAGCATTTGCGGCATCCTCTCCTCAGTTGGGACGAACCGGGGGGGGACCGGGGCAGGGGGATAATCTTCGGGAGGATTAGTTGAAGAAACGACTGCGGAAAATCACAAGAAAAGCCATGACCCTAAGGTGGATTTTCTCAAAATTCAACGCTCCACTTTGAATCATGTCGTCGATTCCCGGTTGCTCTCAAAAATCGTTTGCGCCTTTTCAGAAAAGAAGCAATTTAGACTGATTCTGCTCAGGACAGGATCACAAACACATGAAACGATGAGAAAACTGAAGAACATCACAGGCCTGGCCTGTTTCGCCGTGGGACTTAGTCTCTTTGCTCCTCAAAAAGCCGAGGGACAATGGCAGTGGCGGAAAAAAGAAGCCCGGGCTCAAAACGTCGTCGAACGCCTCGACGGGCTCGAACAATATTCAACTTTGGTCAAGGCGGTGACCGATGCTGGTTTGGTTGACGCTCTGGTCGGGCTTGAAAAAGCCACCATTTTTGCTCCGACCAACGAGGCCTTTGCAAAAATTCCGACTGAGAGTCTTTCTGCGATTTTGGCCGACGAGGAAGCGCTGATAAATCTCCTCACTTATCACGTGGTGGGCGACAAGCGGCTCTCGTCCTTTGGTTTCGGAAACCGCTCGTTGACGGCTCTGAATGAGGGGACACTCAAGATTAGCACGACCCGCCACCGTTCCTTTTGGTGGTTTTCCTCCACGATCAAGGTGAACGATTCGACGGTGGTTGAGGCCGACATTCGGGCGACCAATGGGATCATTCATGGAATCGATACCGTCCTCGACCCCGCCTTTGTCACTCCCAAAAGCATTCTTCAGATTGCCGCTGGCGATGAGGATTTATCGACCCTCGCTGAGCTTGTGGTCGCGTCGGGACTTGATCGCGCCCTCGACAGTGAGCGCCTCGCGTTGACGGTGTTCGCTCCGAACAACGAGGCCTTCGCGAAGCTTCCGCCCGAGATTCTCGAGGCGGTTCGGAATGATCCCAAACTTCTGGGGTTTGTCCTAAGAAATCACATCGTGCGGGGTTCGGTGGAGAGCTCCGATTTGGAGACCGGCACGGTTCGGACAGTTGGCCGGACCAACCTCAGCGTTGTTGTTGGTGAAGAAGCAATTACGGTGGGACCGGCTACGGTCGTAGCGGCTGATAATATGGCTTCAAACGGGGTCGTTCATGTCATTGATGAAGTTCTGATTCCTGAGACTCTCGAGACTTTGGTCGGAGTGATCGAATCACGCGACGAGCTTGCAACCTTCAAAGTTGCCTTGGATGCCTTGGGCTACACCAGGGTTTTTGACCGTAAATCCAGCTACTGGAAGTGGACGATGTTTGCTCCCAACAACGAAGCCTTTGCGGCCATCCCGCCTGATGCTTTGTCGGCTCTGCTGGATGATCGACGGGCGCTTCGAGGGGTGCTTCTTCGGCACATTTCCTATGGCAAGATCACCTCGGGAGATCTTACCGATGGTGGAACCGTCCGGACTGCGGGGTGGGATCGGGTGAGTGTTGCGATCGGAGAGGATGGAGTCACTTTCAATGGAGCTCCGTTGGTGGAAGCCGATCTCGAAGCTTCGAACGGGGTCATTCACATCATTGGTGGCGTGATTCCTGAAACCGCTCCAGAAGAAGAGGGCAACGACGAATGATGCGATTATCTCTTGTGATATGATCATTCAATTGCGGAAACTCCGGAGTCCCGGGGTTTCCGCACTTTCATTTTGATTCGCCATGAATTTATTTCTCAGACATCTCGGATTTGTTTCTCTCGGCTTGCTGTTGGGCTCGTGTGATCGCCACGATGAGGAGACGGGGGGGGAGGGAATTGGCAAAGAAGCAATGGCGACGAGTTCGAGTCGCACCGTTTCTTTATCTGGTGAGGGACCACGGAGGAAATCACGCCCCGATCAGGTCACCGCAGTGCTTGCGAAGTTAAGGGGTATGACCAACAAAGATTTGAAGCGAGATTTCTTCGAGGAGATGATCCTGGAGCTTCCTCCCGAGGACCATGACCTCGCGGTTGAAGCAGTGATTGATGATTTGAACTCCGGCGACCCTGCCAATCTCGTCGTGGAATACCTGGAATTGAGCAGCCTGATGTCTCCGGCGCTGCAATTGCCTGGAATGGTGAGACTGTTGGACGAGGAGTCACTTCTTCCGCTCCAGCGTGTTGCGATGGAGCAGCAACTCAGGGAAGATCTGGAAATAGCCGCCGACCTGACTGTGAAGAACTGGCGACCATTGGTGGAGGCACATCTCAAGAAAGACAAGAGTCTGATTCCTGAGTAATCGGACTAAACCGAACATGACAGTTCTTAGCATAAATTTGCTTTTGGAGGAAGGTTCCTGCCTACGCTTCCACGGTCGCACGCCATTTCTTGCCAGCATCTTCTTGCGGCGGGGTTTTCCTGGATAAGCAATTTCCATCTAAAAATTGCAGTCGGCCCCGATCCGAATTCGCTCGCTTGTTCAGCGGGTGCTCTTGCGATAGAACAGACCCATGCGTGTCAAGGTCAACATTCCGTGCCTGCTCCTCCTCCCGTGGACGATCTTCAAGGCGGCCGCGGATGCGCCTGATTTCAACCGCGACATCCGCCCCATTCTTTCTGAGAACTGTTTCCATTGTCACGGCCCCGACAAGGAGGCTCGCGAGGGCAGTCTACGTCTTGACACTTTCAAGGGCGCCACGGAAGGCGGGGAATTCGCCGACCCCATCATTCCCGGGAAACCCGAAGAGAGCGAAGTCATCACGCGGATCCGGTCGACCGATCCGGATGAGATCATGCCGCCGCCGGATTCGAAGCGCTCGCTCACCGGGAAGCAGAAAAAACTCCTGCACGATTGGGTTGCTTCCGGTGCGAAGTACGAAGAACACTGGGCTTGGGTTTCTCCGGTCCGTGCTCCCGCCCCGATTGTAAAGACCGACCACAGGATCAGCAATCCCATCGATGCTTTTCTTCTTCGCCGACTGGAAAGGGAGGGACTCAATTTTTCAGACCGAGCTTCTCAAGCCAATCTGCTGCGTCGGCTCTCTCTCGATCTCATTGGGATCCCGCCTTCGCCGGATGATCTGGCCCGCTTTGCCAAGGCGAGCGGGAGTGCCCTGCAAGGTTCCCCCAATGGCATTACGGAGTCGGAAGCAGCCGCTTACGAAGCCGAGGTGGATCGACTCCTCGCCTCGCCACGTTTTGGCGAACGATGGGCCCGGCCCTGGCTTGACCTCGCCCGCTATGCCGATTCGAATGGATTCCAGGCGGATCAAATCCGTCCCTCCTGGGCCTATCGCGACTGGGTCATCGATGCCCTCAACGCGAACATGCCCTATGATCAATTCACGATCGAACAACTGGCTGGCGACCTCCTCCCCAAGGCGGATATTCGGCAGAAAATCGCGACGGGATTTCATCGCACGGTCACCTGCAATGTCGAAGCGGGAGTGAGCCCCGAGGGCAATCGGGTCAACCAGGTCATCGACAGGGTGAACACGACAGCCACGGTGTGGCTTGGAATCACTCTGGAGTGCGCCCAGTGTCACGACCACAAGTTTGATCCCTTCACCATGAAGGACTATTATTCGCTCTTCGCCTTCTTCAACAACACGCCCCTCGAAGTCCAACTCCCCTCCAACAAGAACGACGTTTCACACGACTTTGTCGGTCCCTACCTCGATCTCCCCCTCACGCCGGGTCAACAAGCTAAAGTAGAAAATTTGGATCGCGAAATCGCAACCCTCACCAGCAAACGGGAGAAACTTAATCAGGAATCGGAATCCGCATTTGCGGATTGGGAAAAGACCGCTGTCGCTTCGCTTGCAAATCAGCCGGAATGGCAACAACTGAAGGTCACGAAATTCAAAGCGTCTGGCGGGGAAGACCACCAAATCCTCGCAAACGGCTCTGTCCTCCTGACTGGAAAAGTGCCGGATACGACATCCTCCACGATCGAAGTGGAGAGCGATCTCCGGAACATCACCGGGTTCAAGTTGGAAGCTCTCACGCACCCCGACCTGCCCGGTCAGGGACCTGGTCGGGGGGATGCCCTTCGCTCCAATTTTGTTCTCCACGAACTAAAGGCCGCGCTGCGAAAGGACGGGAAGGACCACCCGATCTCACTGAGGAGCGCCTCAGCAGATTTCTCGCAAACGAATTGGAATGTTACGGGCGCAATCGACGGCATGCCGAAGACGGGATGGGCGATCAGCCCGCAGTTTGGCAAACCACACTGGGCCACCTTCGACCTCGCTCGGCCCATCGCCAATCCCAACGGAGCTGCGCTCGTCTTCCGTCTTGAGCAAAACTTCGGTCAGGGACGTGTGATCGGCAATCTTCGCCTTTCGGCAATCTCCGATCCCTCCGGCGCTGGCAGCCTCCCGGGTGAGATCGCCTCCATCCTGAAAAAGCCAAACGCGAAACGAAACCCGAAGCAGCGCAACAAACTCAAAGCCCACTTCCTGAAATCGAATCCGAAACTTGTGAAGCCGGAGGCCGAACTTGCTCGTCTTAAGAAGGAGCGCACCTCTCTCAAGGCGGATCAAACGCTCGTGATGGTTGAGTTGGAGAACCCCCGCAAAACACACATTCTCAAGCGCGGAAATTTCCTCGCTCCGGATGCCGAAGTTCAGCCCGCCACGCCCGCCTTGTTTCCGGATGTTGATAAGTCTACGAACCGATTCGACCTGGCCAAATGGCTCGTTCGGCGTGACAACCCGTTGACCGCGCGAGTTGCGGTGAATCGTTGGTGGGCTGAGTTCTTTGGAAGTGGCATTGTCACGACCCTCGAAGATTTTGGGACCCAATCCGAGCCTCCTACTCATCCCGAATTGTTGGACTGGCTCGCGGTCGAATTTATGGAGTCGGGATGGGACATGAAACACGTCTTGAAGACCATTGTTCTGTCGCAGGCCTATCAGCAATCCTCACGATTTACTCCGGAATTGTTGGAGAAGGACCCGCGCAACCTCCTTCATGCCCGCGCCCCACGTTTCCGTATGGACGCGGAGCGCCTACGCGACAACTCACTGGCAATCTCCGGGCTCCTCTCCACCAAGATGCATGGCAAGCCCATCATGCCATACCAACCGCCCGGACTCTGGCGCCAAACCGGCCGCAACGAACCCAAGTGGGAAGAGCAGAAAGACGAGAACCGCTGGCGTCGTGGGATTTACATCGTCTATCGCCGGGCCGCGCCTTATCCCAGCATGGTCAACTTCGACGCTCCGGATCGCGGAACGTGCACCGTGCGACGACCTCGCACAAATACCCCCAGCCAGGCTCTCACGATGTTGAATGATCCTGCCTACGTCGAGATGGCTCTCGCCTTCGCCGACCGAATTCTCACCGAATCGGAATCACCGGAGGGACGCGCCGACCACGCCTTCCGTCTCGCCCTCGCTCGCCCGGCAACAGCCAGGGAGTTGCTCGTCGTCGGGGAGCTCATTCAGAATCGCGAGACTCACTATCAAAAGAACAAAGAGGCCGCGGAAGCACTCTTGAGAAACCCGAAGTTTGTTTACAAGCCGAAGCACAAAAACAGAATTGAACTCGCAACTTGGTTCAACATCGCAACGACCTTGCTCAATCTCGATGAGACCGTGACGAGGAACTAGGGAACAACCGACCAACATTGCACCGATGCCATTCAACGCACTTAAAAACCAGAACCGCCGGCTCTTTCTCCAGAAGTCCGGCTTTGGATTTGGTGGCGCCGCCCTTGCGTCCCTGATGAACCAGGATGCCGCCGCTTCGACAGACCCTTCCCTGGCAAAACTTGGGCTGCATCACGCTCCCAAAGCAAAGCGGGTGATCTACATTCACATGGTGGGCGCTCCTTCGCATCTCGATCTTTTTGATTACAAACCCGAGTTGCAAAAACGCAACGGCCAGCTTTGTCCTGATGAATTCTTTGATGTCAACCAGCTTGCCTTCATTCGCGAGCAACCCAATCTGTTGGGAACCCCCAAGGATGATCAATTCGCCTTTAAGAAGTGCGGGCAGTCTGGAACAGAGCTCTCCAATCTTCTTCCTCATCTTCAGGGCGTGGCGGATGAGATGTGCTTCATCAAGACCCTCCACACCGAGCAGTTCAACCATGCTCCGGCTCAGATGTTTGCTCTCACCGGCTTCGAGCGCTTCGGGCGACCCAGTATCGGGTCCTGGGCCAGCTACGGTCTGGGCAGCGAAAATCAAAACCTGCCGGGCTTTGTCGTGCTTGTCACCGGCCAGGTGCTGGGCGCCGGAAACAGCGCCTTCGGAAGCGGGTTTCTTCCAACCATTCACCAGGGCATCGAATTTCGCTCGAAGGGAGATCCGGTTCTCTACCTTTCCAATCCGGATGGTGTCTCCCATGGTGAGCGCAGGCTGGTCGTGGATGCGGTCAAGGACCTCAACAAACTCGCTCTCGACGATGTCGGTGATCCCGAGATCGCGACCCGCATCAGCCAGTATGAGATGGCCTATCGCATGCAAACGAGCGTGCCGGAACTCATGGATATCAAGAGTGAGCCCCAGCGCATCCACGAGATGTATGGCACCCAGCCGGGCAAGAGCAGCTTCGCCAACAACTGCCTTCTCGCTCGCCGCCTGGTGGAACGTGGGGTGCGATTCGTGCAGCTCTTTGATCAAGGATGGGACCACCATGGAGGAGTGTTCAACGCTTTGCCGAACAAGGCCAAACAGGTCGACAAACCCATTGCAGCTTTGATCAAAGACCTCAAGGAGCGCGGTCTCCTCGAGGACACCCTCATCGTATGGAATGCCGAGTTTGGCCGGACGCCGATGGCGCAAGGTGCCTCTGGCGACGGCAAGGTACGAAGCAAAGCGGGACGTGACCACCACAAGGAAGCTTACACTGTCTGGATGGCGGGCGGTGGAACCAAACCAGGGCACGTTTACGGTCAGACCGACGAATTAGGTTACGGCATCGCGAAGGATCCCGTCCACGTCCATGATTTCAACGCGACCATTCTCCACCTCCTTGGGATCGATCACGAGCGCCTCACCTTCCGCTACCAGGGCCGGCAGTTCCGGCTCACCGATGTGCACGGAAAGGTCGTCAAAGGTGTCCTTGCTTAGAAAAACCCATCTATGTTTTCTCAAAATTCTTTCAGACGGTATTTCCCTGACCGCTCTATCCCATGATAATTCAGGGTAAGTTTTAAGTATCTTCCCCACATCAGTGAGCAAACCACCTGGTATCTGCTTGTCTGAGAGTTCATGCTTCCGGCCACGACCTTGGCTGCGATCTGGGGGGCTTGGTTGGATCGCTTCGTCGCCCGATCGAGGCAGGAGTGGATCTCTGAACCCATTGAATCTCACTGTCTCATGGCTTCTCAATCTTCACCTTGTAAAACGTTAGCGTTTCACCGGGTCTCCCTGAGGCGGATGCGTCCAGCCACGGTTTCCGCCCAGAATATCCGGTCTTCGGACACGGCCAAACCGGAGGGGTAAACCGGATCCAGCTCTGGATTGACAACGAGCATCTGCGGAAATCCCCCGGCTTTATCCAGGAATTGAATCCCGGAGTCCGGACCAGCCCAATAGACTCCCCGGTCATCAGTCGCCATGCGCACCCATCGATTGGATCCATGTCTGGCCAGTGCGATGGGTGCGCCACCTCCGTGCGGCACCTTTCGAATCGCACCGCCGGAGGCGAAAAAGACACCGTCTCCATCGACCACCAGATCGGAAATAATGCCGGTATCGGCCGCGACTTCCCGGGCTGGGCCGCCCGAGACGGGAGCCGCGAGGATTTTGTCGGCCCCCTCGGCCCAAAAGAGGGTATCATTCCACAGGCGCAGGTGATCGGCGCTGCCATTTCCCATGCAGAGCAGGGTGGTTACGCCATCGAGATGGGATAGCCGGTAGAGATTTCCTCTGGCCATCCCGAGCCAATAGACCGCGTCGCTGTCGGCTGCCAGCGAGACGATTTGATCCAGGCCGCGGGCAACAAATTCGACGGTCCCCCCGGTCAAGGGAACCCGCTTCAAGTTCTGGCCTTCCCCAACATACAAATTCCCTGCCGCGGCGGCCATCGGGGCGAAATCACGGCTCACCCCGGCCACGGCGGAAACGGGCGGGCCGCCATCGCGGGGTGCGGTGGCGATCCGCCCCATCCCATCGTCCGGGGGATGATCACCGCCCTCCGTCCAGTAGAGGTTGCCGCGATAACGACGCAAGACACCGATCTCGTAAACGTCGGCAACAAGGAGGCGGACGGCGTCGGAAAAGGCATCCCACTCCCAAATCTTCCCCGCGCGGCCTCCTTCAGCCCAAAGCACGCGGCCCTCCTCCGCCCAGAGAGCCACCGGATCGGCGAGCCCCGAATGGACCACGCGTTGCTCGGCCGTCACCAAATCCATCTCGTGGATCGACTGGGCGTGGATCCAGTAAAGGCAATCGCCGACCCCGGCCAAGGCCCGCACGTAAGCCTCACTTGGGCCGGTAGAGGACCACAGGAGAACGGGTTCGCCCCCTGTCACCGGAATGCGCAGGAGCCGTTCCTGTCCCCCGAAGGTCGTGTCTGCCAGATAGACGAAATCGCCCTGGAAAAAAAGCCCGCCCGGGGTCGCT
>CALFSW010000022.1 GCA_937916505.1 uncultured Verrucomicrobiales bacterium
CCGGGCTCGGCGATGATCGCAACCTGGGTCGAAGCTTTTCTGGCCAACCCCGACCCCGAGTATGTGCGGGCGATCAGCACCGTTCTTAAACGCTGGGAGAGCCTGCGCGACGAGAACAACCATCTCGCTCCGTGCAGCGAATACCGCGAATGGGCGTGGTACTTGGGTTACATGATCGCCGCCAATCGATTGGATGACTTTGCTGATCGGATTGAGGCGAAAAAGCCGGAGCTGGCGAAGAAAATGCGCGACTACGGACGCAGGAACGACGCGGCCTACCTCAAGGTCGCGGACAAGCTGCTTGACGTGAAGAGCGTCGGACCGGTCAAGAGTTACCTGCGTGCAACAGGCGGCTACAACCCGGAACGCCTTGATATTATCGGTGGCCCCTGGCAGGACCGTAAGGACTACGCCGGTTTCGCAGTGATGCTGCACGAGCGCATGAAACGCAACGACTCTCCGACCTTGCAAAAGCGTTATCGCCAAGCCGTTTTGGATGCCGCCGAGATCTACCTGAGCATCAATCCCGAGGTGCAGTGGAGTGTCTGGGGTGTCAATGTCGCCAATGCCATGCGGCTGATGTTGGCCGCACACAAGCTCACCGGCAACGTGGCCTACCTGCATCGTGCCGATCACTTCACAGGGCTGGCCGTCGACCTTTTTCTCGATGATGCGTCGCCACTCCCGAAGCTCACCAGCCAGGACGATTACTACGAAATTGAGTCGGTCACAGATCCGTCCGGCGATGTCTGGATGTTGATTGCACTGGAGGTGCATGAGCGACTCGCCAAACTGGACGAGTCGTCGAAGCGGCCTGCGCGCATGACAACGGGCAGTGATCTGACGACGCTGAGCAAGGTGATGCGGGAAGCGATCGCGCAGAAGCAGGGCGCGGTATGGGATTGCACGACACTCGGAAAGCCTTCCGCAAGCGTGTCGCTGGCCTACGGTAGGGACGGTGAGAAGACGCTGTTTCTCTCCCGGCGTGAGGCGGGCTTCACTTCCACAAAGGGACTGGCTGCCGACTCCCTTGAGCTCATCGCCTCCGATTACCTCAACAAAATGCCATCCCTTGAAGAGGCGAGGTCATTCAACGGGCCCTACCGTCGCAAATTTTCCGGCAAACACCGCGAACCGAGCACGGCCACATACGGCGGATTCAAGGATGTCCTGGATCAAGCGGAGCTGCGGTTTGTTAATCACGGCACATTGCCTGCCAAGGTCACGGTCACCACCACCTTCCATGACAGCTGGGACGACCGCGAGAGCAAGGATCAGACCTTCACCATCAAATCCGGAAAGCAGGTTTCGATCGCAGTCACCTCACCCGGAAAACGCTTCATCCGACGCCTTGATTTCAAGTGCGACATTCCGGGAGCGGTGAAACTTGAGCAGTTTGCCTTTGCGATGACCCCGCGCAGTAAACTGAATCCCCTCATACCCGTGGCTGCTCCGGCTGCCTTCGACAAGGTCACCGCAAAGCACGTCAAAGAGGGTTTGGTTCTGGAGCTCGTCGACGACGCACTGGGCGAGATCAAGAAGAGTGCGGACGCCTCGCTGCAACCGAAGCTGCTTGTGGAGAAAGGCCGGCCCATTCTACGCTTTGACGGCAAGGATGATTTTCTTAGCATCCCCGATCGCGACACGCTGGATCTTGAGGCATGGACCGTCATTTCCCTGGTCCGCACGACGGGCGGTCGGGGCGTGGTGATCAGCAAAATCGACGGCAGGAACTTCATGATGAACTATCGCCTGCAAGTCGGCCGGGAGGGCAAGGTCGCCGCAGTGGTGCGCGGTGCGAGCGCCCGGCAACAGGTCAACCGCCAGGCGCGAGTCAACGTATTGAACCGCTTTGCGGTGGTTGCCGCCCGCTTTGATCCGAAAGCGAAGGGCGTTGAGAAAGTCACGATCAGGGTTGATGGCGTTCCCGCATCCTACAGTTATGAGAATGCCGAGGGTGAATTGAGTGCCATGACACACAGCGAACCCTTGTTGATTGGGTGTCAGCCGGGCCGCGAACCCCGCCATTTCAAGGGCGATATTGCCGGCATCCTCCTCTATAACCGGGTCTTGAGCGACAACGAACTCAATAGTGCCGCCAAGTGGCTGGTCGGGCAGGGGCCCGAAGGCAAAACTGCTGCGATGGACAAAGCAACTACGAAAAGGGCGGCCGTTCTTTCCAAAGAAGCAATCGTCTTTTTGATTGCCGGACAATCCAATGCCGGAGGAGTGGCGGCCTTTTCTCCGGAGACAAACGAGGAAGCAGGCATGGCAAAAAAGCATCCGACCATTCCCGGCTCGACGGCAAAGGAAGTGGGGATTCCAACCTCCATGAATGCCTACCCGCGAAGTTTCATCTGGGGACGCGGTTTCGAGCGACTCACGCCCGGCAAGAACCTAAAGAGCGGATACCATGATCCCAACCGCCACGGCATCGAGCTGCCGATGGCTATGCTGCTGGAGAAAAAGAATCCGGAGGCGGACAAGTTCTTCATCAAGCACGGCCCCGGCGGGCACAATCTGCACACCCAATGGAAGGCGGGTGTCGGGCCCGACTACAAGAATTTTAAAGGACAACTTGACGCAGCGATGGCCGATCTGAAAAAGCGCTACCAGAACGTCCGCGTCATCGGCCTCTACTGGGACCAGGGCGAGTCCGACCGGCCGAAGGCGAAGGAATACAGCCAGAACCTACACTCGCTCTTCGCGGCGTTTCGCAAAGACACCGGGATCCCTGATCTGCCGATCTTTGTGAGAAAGCATCTCTTCCAGCACGGCGACCAAAGCTTTGTGCCCATCCTCGAGGCGCAGGTTGAGGTCACGAAAGACAATCCCCACGCCCACCTGCTCGACCTCGATCTCGGTTCCAGGGAAAAGAACTTCAAGGTCTGGGCGTGGACCGACAAGAATGGGCATCTGAGCAGCAAGGCGTATCTCGAACTCAGCAACCGGATCATGGCGACCGTCATGCCACCGTTGGCAAAGGACCCCATGGCATTAAAGGGCGATGGACCCAGGTGAGAACGGCCGCACCACGACGACCTGCTGAAACCGGAAATGGGCCGGGAGGGAAGCGACAATCCCGCCGCTCCCCGTTTTTTTTACCAAGTCAATTTATGAAGAGGAACAAGAACTTTTTCATGGTCGTCCTTGCCTTGGTCACATCTTTAGCCCTTCAAGCCGAGGTCAAGCTGCCAGCGGTCCTTTCGGACAATATGGTCCTTCAGCAACAGAGCGATGCCAGGTTCCGGGGCTGGGCCGATCCCGGTGAAAAAGTGGAGGTCCGAGGTTCATTGGCAAGGGGATCTTCCGAACCGGTCACGGCCGGCGATGACGATCGGTGGAAGCTGTATCAGGGAGAGAACGACGTCAGCGGCGTTGGATGTCGGTGACTTTAAGAACATTCACCCGGGAAATAAAAAGGATGTCGGTGAGCGGCTTGCCCTCTGGGCCTTGGCCAAGGACTACGGCCGGCAGGATCTGATCTGTTGCGGCCCGATCTATCAAGGCCTGAAGGTCGAAGGCGGGAAGATCCGGTTGGCGTTTGACCATACCGGTCCGGGGTTGGTCGCAAAAGACGGTAACCTTGCCAACTTCGTGATCGCTGGAGCGGACAAGAAATTTGTCCCGGCAAAGGCAATGATCGACGGGGAGACCATCGTCGTTTCAAGCGTCACAGTGGCAGAGCCGGTCGCGGTGAGATACGCGTTTGATAACGCCGGCGTGCCGAGTCTGTTCAACAAGGAAGGTTTGCCGGCATCGTCTTTTAGGACCGAGGACTGAAGTTCTGGGCGGATGCTCAGCTTCCCCGCAGCCCCTTTTTCCCGGCCCTGATCGATCTCGTCAGGAGAAGCACGGCGGAGTTGGTAAGCCCTTGTTTCTACCGTAGAGCTATTCCTTGGAAGCTTTGAGCTCGGTGATGAAAATGTTGCGGAACAGGTGCTGGCCGCCGCCGGGCACTTCCGCCTGCAGTGCGATGAACCCTGCCTCCAGATCCTCGAGTCCGTCGGCCTTCCAGGCCTCCTTGCCGTTGATCAGAAGGGAGATTTTCGAGCCCTTCACGGTGAGCTGGAATTTGTTCCACTCGCGTTCCTTGATGAGCCCCTTGCTGGTGGCTCCCTTGACGCCCACGTTCCCCTCTTTCCCCTTCAGTAAGTTGGCTTGGTAGCGCTTTGGCCACGGGCGTTTTTCTGGAACCGAGGTGTAACGAAAATAGACTCCACTGTCCCAGTTGTCAGCGCCCAGCGCCTTCCACTCATACTCCAGCACGAAATCTAGGTACTTCTTTTCGGATTGCACCAGGCCGTTTCCGCTCTTGATCAGGAGATTGCCGTCCGTGACCTCGGCTTCGCATGTGAGGACCGTCCAGCCGTCCAGGTTTTTGCCGTTGAACAGGGAGACCCGCTTGTTTTCGGCGGAGGTGGTTCCGGTCAGCAGGGTGACAAGCAGCAGGAGTCGGATTGCGAAATCTTTTTTCATCATGACAGGAGAGAATACGCGGGTTGCGGGCCAATCTGACAAGAATTCGTCACTTGTCCGCCTTCGGGCAGGTTGTCCCGGGGAAAGTTCTTTTCATGTTCCCGAGAGAGGGGGAAATGCCTCCGAAACGATCATGAGACTGAATAACGTAATCAAAGCATTCGGGTTCGTCGCGGCGATGGGACTGGCACTTGTGGGAGTCTCGAACGCCGGGGACAAGCCTATCAAAGTTTTCATTCTCTCCGGCCAGTCCAACATGGTGGGAGCAGGGAAGGTGACCGGGGGAGGGAGTCGCTGGGGATCGGAGTTCATCGATCCCGTTGTATCGGTTTACGAGGGAGCCTATAATCCGAAGGTCAATTACGATCGGATGAAGGCGATCAAGACCCGAAAGCTGGAGAAATTCGGTGGCGTCGACCCAACGCCCTATCCGGGTGGCGGAGCCCAGGTGACGCGGGGATTCATCGAGGTCAGGGAGACCGGAAGTTACTTGTTCCGGCCCGGCTATGGCGACTCGGAGCACAACATCATGGAGGTCGATGGACAGGAGGCTCATCGCAAGGAATCTGGCAAGGAAGCGGTTCGTTCCGAAGTCAAACTAACCGCGGGCAGGAAAGTTCCGTTCAAGATTACCTACCTCACCAAGAACGCGGACGGTCTTGGATGGATCGACCGCATGGATGTTCCCGGAACCTTGTCGACGCTGGTTGGGCATCAGGGGAAGTATCCCTACCTTAGGAATGACAAGGGGCAGTGGGTGGCGCGCGATGACGTCTGGTATAAAGGTGTGGTGACGGCGACTGGAAGCCAGTGGCTGGGTGTTGCTTCCGGGAAAATCGGACCGGAGCTTGGATTCGGGCATGTCGTCGGAAATGACAGCGATGATCCCGTCCTTGTTCTCAAAACCTCGCAGGGGAATCGCTCACTTGGCTGGGATTTTCTTCCGCCGGGCAGCCCGCAATTCGAGCAGGATGGAAAAATCTACGCCGGTTACAAGGAATCGCCCGAGTCCTGGGAGAAGGGGACCGAACCGAAGCCGATTGGCTGGTATGCCGGCAAGCAATACGACGATTGCTTCGGCGCCGCGCACGAGGTGCTCGACAACTTCGACGCGCAGTTTCCACATTGGAAGGGGCGTGGCTATGAGATCGTGGGCTTTGCCTGGTGGCAGGGTGACAAGGATCGCTACAACGCCGCCCACGCCGGTCGCTACGAGAAGAACCTTGTCCATCTGATCAAGACCTTGCGCGCGGAGTTCAAAGCTCCGGAAGCCAAATTTGTGGTGGCCACTCTCGGGCAAACAGCGAAGGACAGCCGCGACGTGAACGAAAAATTGATCCTCGACGCCCAGCTTGCGGTGGATGGAAAAGCCGGAAAGTATCCGGAGTTCAAGGGAAACGTCAGCACGGTCTACACTCATCCTCTCAGTCAGGGAGGTGCCTCCAACAGCCACTACGATGGCAACGCACAGACCTACATGGATGTCGGTCTTGCGATGGGGGAGGCGATGGTGAAGTTGCTCAAGGGTAAGTGAAATGACCGTTCAGGCGGAGTCCCTGGTTGACCTGTGAGTGAGTGAGCGAAAACAGCCTATGAACCATGGCCGACGGGAGCCCTTCCGCGACCGCTTCCTGATGATGTGCTTGATCTGTTCTGTCCATCCTGTAAAACCCTCTGATGGTTGGTTCGTCCATCCGGCGCTAATTTTTCCAGACTACCTGGGAATTCATCCTTTTTGAGTAAGAAAAGCGGTGATTTTTCAGGGATTTGGATAGCCGCGTCTGTTCTCGCTCGTCTCTAGTCTTGTTTCCTATGAAGTTCCCATATTCAAATGTCCTGTTTCTCGCCGCAGCGTGCCTTGGCTCGCAAGTGTGCTCAGCGCAAACCAAGCTCTCGAAAGGAGTGCTGCCTCCCATGAATCCCGAGTCGGTGGCGTTTCAATCGAAGCCCGCCCCTGCCAAGCTTTCGGTAAAGAAAGGGGACACCCTGGTTGTCATCGGAACCGGGATGGCCTCGCGCATGAATCACTTCGGTCACTTTGAAACCGAGATTCAGCTCGGTTTCCCGGACAAGGAATTGACCATTCGTAACATGGGCGATGAGGGAAACACTCCCGGATTCCGGCCCCATCCGGGTCGGGGACAGGATCAGCAGTATGCCTTTCCCGGGGCCAGGGAATTGTTGCCTCCGGAATTGCAGGCGGCTTCGAGCCCGCAGGGGCATTTCGAGACTCCCGACCAATGGCTGACCCGTCTTGGCGCCGACACCGTCATCGCATTTTTTGGATACAATTCCTCCTTTGGTGGGCCCAAGGATCTGGGTCGTTTCAAGAAGGAACTGGAGGCCTTCGTAAAGCACACCTTGTCTCAAAAATACAATGGTGAGGGAATTCCCCAACTTGCGCTTGTTTCGCCGACCGCGGTCCAGGACTTGTCTGGAAAATTCAGCGTGCCGAACGGCAAGAAGGAGAATGACAACCTGCGCCTTTATACGGGAATGATCAAAGAGGTCGCGACAGCCAATGGCGCGCTCTTCGTCGATGCCTTCGCTCCAACTCTCTCGTGGTTTTCGTCATCGGACGAGCAACTCACCTCCGATGGCGCTTTGTTCAACGATGCCGGATACCGGAAACTGGCGCCGGTTCTTGCGAAAGGTCTTTTCGGTCAGAGCGCTTCCGATCACGGACTGCGTTCCGGAGTGCATGCCGCGGTGACGGAAAAGAATTTCATGTGGTTGAATGACTTCAAGGTGCCCAACGGGGTGCACGTCTACGGACGTCGCTACAATCCCTACGGTCCCGGGAACTATCCCTTCGAATTGAAGAAGACTCGTGAGATGACCGTCATCCGTGATCGCGCCATCTGGGCGATCTTCACTGATGCCAAGTTTGATCTCGCGGCAGAAGACGCCAAGACGACCACGCTTCCTCCTGTTCAGAGTAACTATAAACCGAGCGCCAAGAATGGTTTGCCGGAATACACCCCTGGAAAAATTGCGAAGACGAAGATCAATGTCGCCGAGGGATACGAGATCGAGCTGTTTGCGTCCGAGGAAACATTCCCTGATCTTAAGAACCCGGTTCAGATCGCCTTTGATAACAAGGGGCGCCTTTGGGTGGCCACCATGGAAAGCTATCCGCATTACCGGGTGGGAGATGCCCGTCCCAAAGACAAGCTCCTCATTTTCGAGGACACCAACAATGACGGGGTCGCTGATAAGCAGATTGTCTTCGCCGACGATCTTCACATTCCGATCGGTTTCGAGATTTCCCACGACGGAGTTTATGTGTCTCAAAGCGGAAGCTTGGTTCTGCTCAAGGATAACGATGGTGACGATCACTACGACACCAGGGAAGTTCTCCTCAGTGGTTTTGACGACCATGACACCCACCATGCAATCTCCGCTTTCTGTGCGGATCCGAGTGGCGCGATCATTATGTGTGAGGGCGTTTTCCTGCACTCCAATACCGAAAGCGTCTATGGCCCGGCTCGTGGCAGTAACGGCGGATTTTTCCGCTACAGCCCGCAGCGGAAGAAAATCTATCGCTACTCCCAGTTTAGGATCCCGAATCCATGGGGAGTGGCCTTCGATCGCTATGGCCAGGATTTCTTTCTCCACACCTCGGGAACAAGCATGTCGTGGATGTTGCCCGGAACGGTGAAAGCCCGTTATGGCGCGAACTTCAGTGCCCCCGATCTCATTACGAGCAATAAGGTTCGTCCAACTGCCGGAATCGAATTTGTTTCCAGCCGCCACTTCCCGGATGACGTTCAGGGGGATGTCTTGATCAATAACAGTATCGGCTTCCTCGGAGCCAAACAGCATCGGGTGAAAGAAAATGGAACCGGGTTCACCACCGAGTTTGTGCACGATTTGTTTGTCTCGAAGGATCTGAACTTCCGTCCGGTTGATCTGGAGTTTGCACCCGACGGTTCGCTCTACGTTGCCGATTGGCAAAATGCCCTGATCGGGCATATGCAGCACAGTGCGCGTGACCCCCTTCGCGATCACAATCACGGCCGGGTTTATCGCGTGACCTATCCCGGCCGTCCTCTTCTGAAGCCGGCCAAAGTCGATGGAGCAAGCATTGCTGAATTGCTCGAGAACCTGAAACTCCCCGAATATCGGACCCGTTATCGAACCCGCCGGGAACTCCGCGAGCGTGATGGTGTCGAGGTTGCGAAAGCGGCCGCAGCATGGGCTGCAAAGCAGAGCGACGAGCGGCACAAACTGGAAGCTCTTTGGGTGACCTGGGGCGCAGATCAGATCGATGCTGCATTACTTGGGCAGCTCCTGGATTCAAAAGACCACAAGATCCGTTCCGCAGCGGTCCGGGTGGCACGTTTGAACGAGCACAAGGTGAGTGATCTCGCTGAAATTCTCACCAAAGCTGCCGGGGATGAACATGGGCGGGTTCGTCTGGAAGCAGTTGTTGGAGCAAGCTTTTTACCTGCAAAGCAAGGACTTGCGGTTCTTGAACAGGTTAAGTCAAAGGAGGTTGATGCCTTCCTAAAGCAGAGCGTGCAATTCGCCGACGGTGTCTTCTCCGGTCAGGCCGTAAAGGAAGAGAAAGCGGAACGGGTTCGCGCTCCGAAGCATCTCGCCAAGGGCGATGCCCGCCGCTTTGTCAAAGGTGCTGAAGTTTATGCCCGTGAGGGTTACTGCGCCACTTGTCACCAAGGCAATGGGGAGGGTCTCCCTGACGCCGGCTTCCCGCCGCTTGCTGGAACAAAGTGGGTATTGGGCGATCCTGACCGGATGATCAAGCTGTCCTTGAAAGGTCTGATGGGGCCGATCGAAGTGAAGGGAAAGAAATACCCCGGATATGTTCCCATGACTGCCTTTGAAGGTCTCTTGAACGATGATGAGATGGCTTCGGTGTTAACTTACATTCGCAATTCCTTCGGCAACAAAGCATCGGCGATTCAGCCGAACCAAGTGAAGAAAATTCGCGCCAAATTGAAGGGCCAAACCGACTTGTATACTCCGGAAGATTTGCTGAAGGAGCATCCGCACTCGGCGGGCAAGTAACCGGAGAATCGCTTTGAAAAATCAACCTGTCCAAATGGCGGGTAGGCGTCCATGTCGAAAACTCTTGCGGTGTCGGGATGGGGCGCGTGGAATCCCGGACTGAACGACGGGTTTTCGGCGGGGCTTCTTCCCATTCCGACCTGTCGCGCATTTCATTCAAATCAGTTGTCACCATGGCTCAAACTAATTCCAAGATCTCGAAAAAATCGGCTCACCGTCCGGCATCGATCCTTTTTTACGCGGATTCGAGCGATCCGGATATGCTCTACTTCAGCCGTTGTAACGCCAGCGATCCCTATCTCGCCTTCACGGTGGGCCGCAAGAAATTCGGGGTCGTGCCTTCGTCGGAATACGGGCGAATGCTAGTTGAGTCGGATTTCGACGAGATTCTACTGCTGCACGAGGTTGCCGATGGCGCGGCGCGGCGCTTCAAGCTACCGAAGGGTGGAGCACCCAGCCTCAGCCAAATGGTCAGGCACCTGGCCAAGGTCTACCGGATCCCCGGGTTCCTCATCGGCGAGCGCTTCCCGGCCGGGCTTGCTCTTGATCTCCGGGAGGCCGGGGTGAAGATCGCGGTCGACAAGGACGGTGGAATTTTCCCCGAACGTGAATTGAAGAGCGCCGCCGAAGTGGAGGCCTTGCGCAAGGGCAACCGTGCGAGCGCGGCCGGCTTCCGGCTGGTGGCGAAAATTCTCGCCGAATCCAAGATCCGCCGCGGGCAGCTCGTCCATCAGGGCAAGGTGCTGACCTCCGAGCGGCTGCGGGAGCTGATCAGCCACGCGGCCTTGGATGAGGGCGCCGTGGCGCTGCACACGATCGCCTCCTGTGGCGACCAGGTCCACGACAACCACTCGGTCGGCCACGGGCCGATCCTTGCGAACGAGCTGATCGTGGTGGACATCTTTCCGCGGCGGCCGGAGGACGGCTACTGGGGCGACATGACGCGGACCTTCCTCAAGGGCCGGGCCAGCGACGCACAACGGCAGCTGGTGCGGACTGTCAAGCGAGGGCACGAACTGGCGATGCGCATGATCAAACCCGGGCAGGTCGGTGGAGAGGTGCACGATGCGGTGCAGGCATTTTTTGACAAGGAGGGCTACGAGACCGTCCGCAACAGCGCGAATGTGAAGGGGTTCTTCCACGCGCTCGGTCACGGGGTCGGGCTCGAGATCCATGAGAGCCCGATTCTGCGGGCCGGGGCTCCGTGGAAATTCAAGAAGGGGCATGTTGTCACCGTGGAACCGGGACTTTACTATCTGGGGCTCGGCGGTTGTCGCATTGAGGACGTGCTCCACGTGATCCCCGGCGGCAACGAGAGGATCTCCAGCGCACCTTACAAGTGGGAGATCAAGTGAGGGGGCTGGACTCCGGGGTCAGAAAAGCAATTTCCTGACAATCAATAGGCTTGAAGAAATCCGCGATTCCCAGTCAAATCGAATCAATGAACGGGAATTGCCCCTGCACGTTCTCCAGCCCCGCCCGATAGGCGCTGAGGGAAGCCGGGTCGAAAGAACAGTTTCCCCGTAATTTAACGACTATGAAAATCATCTCCGCCGAAGAAGTCCACGCCGCCCTCAGTTATCCTGCCCTTGTTGATGCTCTCCAGGAGGCATACTCCGGCAAGTTCAGCATGCCCCCGAGACAGGTGTTTTTACTCGATCAGGAAGGTGGCAAGAACGATGCCTTCGCCGTGCTGCCCTCGTGGAGCGACGAGTTCATTGGCGTGAAATCCTTCACCTATTTCCCCGAAGCGGTGGCACCTTACAAATCTCTCTATTCGAAGATCATGCTCTTCGACCGGAAACATGGCGAGCCACTTGCCTTGGTCGATGGCACGACCGTGACCTTCTGGCGGACGGCTGGTATTTCCGGTCTCGCGACCCGTCTGCTCGCGCGGGAAGATGCCAGTTCACTCCTCGTGCTGGGCACCGGGAATCTTTCTTCTTACATGATTCTTGCGAATGCCAGCGTGCGGCCATTGAAAAAGGTCATGGTCTGGGGACGCAGCCCGGAGAAAGCGGCCGCTGTGATTGCGCAGGTTTCGGCTCAGCTCCCGGATATCGAATTCTCGGTGGTCGAAGATCGCAAGGCGGCTTGTGCGGAGGCGGACATCGTCGTGGCTGCGACGGGATCGCATGAGCCGGTCGTTCTCGGCGAGTGGATCAAGCCCGGCACCCACACAGATTTCATTGGCAACCATCACGCGACCAAGCGCGAGTGCGACACCGCCCTGATCACCAAATCAAAGGTCTATGCTGACAGCTATGTCAACGCGATGAAGGAAGCCGGCGAAATTTTAATGCCAATCGAGGAAGGCGTCTTCACGAAGGAAGACATCGTCGCTGAACTCACTGAAATGTGTGCTGGCACGGCTACCCTGCGTGAGAGCGACGACGAGATCACCTTGTTCAAATCCGTCGGGATGGCGATGAGCGACCTTGTGGGCGCCGGGCTCGCCTACAAGACGTCGGTGAAGTAATCACTTAGGCAGGCCGCGTTGCTGCGGAGTCCCGGATGATCTTGAGTGCTTCTTCGCGCTGCTCGCCGACCAGCGGCATGCGCGGGGCTCGGACGGTCTCGGTTCCGTAGCCCATTTCGGCACAGGCGAGTTTGATATATTGGACGAGTTTCGGGTGTGAGTCGAAGTGCAGCATCGGCATGTACCAGCGGTAGATGTCGAGGCCACGTTTCCAGTCACCGGCCATCGCCGCGTCCCACATGAGACGGTTCTCGCGAGGGAAGGCGTCGACCAACCCGGAAATCCAGCCGACGCAGCCGAGCATGATGCTCTCCAGTGCGACGTCATCGAGGCCGGAGAAGATGAGGTAGCGGTCGCCGAGTTTGTTGAACAGGTCGGTGATGCGTCGTGTGTCGCCAGCGGCCTCCTTGATGCAGACGATGGTCTCGACATCAGCGAGATCCTCGAACATCTCGGGGGTGATATCGACACGATAGACCGGCGGGTTGTTGTAACACATGATCGGCAGGTCGGTCGCTGCGGCCACGGTGCGAAAGTGGTTTACGGTCTCGCGGCGATCGGAATTATAGACCATCCCTGGCATTAGCATAAAGCCATCGACTCCTGCACCCGCGGCGGCTTTTGCCGTTTCGCAGGCACCGGCCGTGGTGAACTCGGCGATGCCGTTGAGGAGAGGGACGCTGTCGCCGCAGACCTCTTTGGCCGCTTTCAGAACTTTCACCTTCTCGTCGAGCGAGAGCGAACAGTTCTCGCCGATGGTGCCGAGCATGATCAGGCCGTGGATTCCTTCCTCGAGCAATGCTTCGACATGTTTCTGGGTCGATTTCAGGTCGAGGCTGAAATCGTCGTGGAACTGGGTGGGGACGGCGGGGTAAACGCCGTGCCAATCAACTTTTAGAGACATGCGGCGACTCTGCGAACTCTGGCGGCGAATTGCAATCCATTGGTTGTATTAGCGGAGCTCTTTCGAAATTACCGGGGATCGTGATACAAGAGACCGGATGATAGATGGAGGGA
This sequence comes from uncultured Verrucomicrobiales bacterium, assembly GCA_937916505.1. GTDB lineage: Bacteria > Verrucomicrobiota > Verrucomicrobiia > Verrucomicrobiales > Akkermansiaceae > SW10. The sequence continues at coordinate 13,007 of CALFSW010000022.1, forward strand.
GGCGTGGGCGAGCCAGTAAGCGAAACGGCCGCTGCTGCTTTTGGCGAAGGTTTTGACCTCATCGACAGGCCGGATCTGGAGCCTTGTGAAAACGCGGCGCCTCCAAGGCTGGCTAAACACTACTTGGGCTTCGCCAAAACCATGGCTCTCATCGGTCAAACGTTTGCCGAAGCCACAACCTGAAGGTGGAGAAGGAAGAAAGACCCCGTCCCGCACATTATTGTTACCTATCATGGTGATGGCTGTCATTCTGGCGGCCCCGGGGTCATCGCAGATTCCTGACCAACAAAAGAGAAATCACCTGATGAATACAATCCGTCTTTTACCGCTGTTTCTCATCTTCTGCTCACCCGCCTTCGCGATCGGGCCGGAGCCATCGGGTGAATCTGGTGCGAAGTCTCCTGCCGAAAACGTGCGTGAGATCATCGACACCCCCGTCCACCTCTGGCATTCCGACCGGTCGGAAAGGGGCTGCTGGATCAAGAAGGAGAACGCGATGCTCTTCGGGCCTGGCAAGAAAAGGAATGGCGCCGATGCTGCGCTCGACCAGCTCGACCGATGGGAAACGAGCAAGACCGTAATTTCCTTCGATCCAGCTCCACAAAAAGCCCATCAAAGCAAACCGGAGCTGAAAGCAGCTCAGCCACCACCTGCAAAACAAGTCCTGTTTTCAGCGGTAAAGCTCACCATCAATGGCCGCCCGGCATTCATTATGAAATCTCCGAAAAGCATGGCTGGCAAACCCTGGGTCTTCTACGCGGCGACCCTTCCTGCTTATCCTGACAAAGCGGAAAGCTGGATGCATCAATCCTTTTTGGCCAAAGGCATTTCCATCGCTGGGATTGATGTCGGCGAGGCATACGGAAGTCCCAAGGCATTCCCCCAATTTGAGGCCTTGTATCAAAAAATGGTTGGCATGGGGTATTCCACCAAACCGGTCTTGCTGGGGCGCAGCCGTGGAGGTCTGTGGGTGAGCAGTTGGGCCATCAAACACCCGGATCGAGTCAAGGCCATCGCCGGGATTTATCCGGCCTACGATTTCACGACCTATCCCGGCCTGAAACGGGCTGCGCCAGCCTATGGCCTATCGCCTGACGAGTTAAAGAGTCAACCCACGGCGCTGAACCCGATCGAAAAGATGGACGTTTTAGCGAAAGCGAAAATCCCGGTTCATATCATCCATGGGATCGATGATCAGGTGATTCCCATCGCTGAAAATTCCGATCGCCTGCAATCCATCTACCAGAAGAATGGAGCCGGTGATCTGATGACCTTGAATCGGATCAAAGCGCAAGGGCACAGTTTCTGGCCCGGTTTTTTCCGAAGTCAGGATCTGGTGGACTTTGTCATTAAAGAAGCCTCGCCTGCACGAGATCGATGAAGAGTCAGGATGTATGCATCACATCATGGAGCAAGGGTTGCGCTCTGCTCTTCAGCCTCCCTGACTTTTCGGGCACACGCTTGGGCTTGCTCCCCGAATGGCATAATACTCTCATCTCCTTTTGCCGGAAGACGAAAGCCCCGGAGACAGGGACCTACCAGAGGTTTTTCGAGGAATCCTTGCTTGGTTCGAGTGTCGCCACGCGTCCCATGACTTCCCGGAAAAGCGGGTTTTGGCGACCTACGAGCCGAGAATAGTGGTGACCTGATCGATGGGGTGCACCCGGAGCTGCGATGATTCCTGGATGAATCCATTCACACACAATGAATTAAAATGGTCGGGGCGACAGGATTCGAACCTGCGACCTCTTCACCCCCAGTGAAGCGCGCTACCAAGCTGCGCTACGCCCCGACATTTGCCTCTCGGCGGGCGCGTTTTGCCAGAGTTGGCGTTTTTGGCAAGAAGTTTTCGCTGCTCCCGCGGAAATCTTCGAGAGGGTGTTGATGGGTTTGCTTTTTGCAATTGATCGGGACATGTTACCGCGAACGCATGGCAGGGGGCAGGAAAGCATGGAATTTGGAGGATCTCGTTGATTTCGAGGTCCTGGTGCAGCAGTCGCCGACAGTCGAAGCCGAAGTGGGAAGGCGAATCCGTGAGGAACTCCCCGGAGCAGATCAATCAGAGCTGGGCCAGCGTCGTTGGGGGTTTAAGGAATGGCTTCGATCCAAGAATCGGGGAAGCGGGGCGAAAGTTGTTTCGGTCACTCGTTTGGGGGGACTGGCACTTTTGATCGGAACGTTTTTGCTCGGAGTGGGCGTGATTCGAGGATTGGTGACGATGATCGATGGTCAATCGGCGCTCAATATCTGGGTGTTGCTGGCAGGGACGATTGGCGTCCAGTGGGTGATTCTTGTGGTTGGTCTGGTGACCTTTCTTCTGGCTCGTTACTGGATTGGTGGTTTGGGCTGGCTGAAGGAGATGGTTTCGTCGGTGGTACGGCGATTGGCGGGCAAGGTGAGCCCGGAAGCATGGCGGTCGTTGATTCAAGGCAAAGGGAAACAGCCCTCGGCCCTGGCGTGGAGATTGACTCGAATGCTGCAGTTGGGTGGCGTGGGTTTCAATGTGGGATTGATTGCCGGGCTTTTCGGGGTGCTGTGGTTTACGAACGTCAACTTTTACTGGGAGTCCAGTTTGTCCCAGTTTGGGGGAGACAGTTTGGGGAAAGTGACGCGTTTTCTTGCGGCAGCCTGGGGTGGCGGGGGGCTGACGGATTCCCAAATTGCGGGGCTGAAGGATATTTCAGGGGAAACCGGGGACGGGAATTGGAAGGCGTTCTTCAATTTTATTTTCGCGGCCTTGTTTGTGTGGGGTCTGCTTCCAAGGGTGTTGCTTTGGGTGCTGGCGGTTTTGAAAGAGCGGAAAACCCTGGGCGCTTTGGAGTTTCAAGATCTCGAGCATCGCAAGCTCTGGCGTGAAATCAGCCGTGTTGAGCATGCGGTGACGATGGAGGGCATGAAGGACGGGGTGGTTTTACTTGATGTGGGGGGACTTGGATTGGATACAACGGAGATTCGACCGTTTCTGCTGCAAAACCTTCGGGTGAACCCGGAGAAATCCTATGCCGTGGGAATTCTCGATGCCTCGGAGGAACGGGAAGCCTGGGAGGCTATTCGTTCGGCTCCATGCGGGGTGGTGATGTTGGTGGAGGGTTGGAGTCTTTCGCCGAAGCAGATGAGCGCTTTGGTGGACCGGATTCGTCGCGAGGCCGGAGAAGAGACCGTGCTTCGGGTGCTGGTAATGGGGGACGGAGTGGAGGCTCCGGATGATGAAGATTTTCGAACATGGCAGGAATTTGTCGACGGGCTGCGCGATCCGCGGCTGGAATGTGTGGCTTTTGAAGGATGAAAGAATGGGTGACAGACGCTCCAACCTTTGCGGTGGTGGGCAAGATCAACATGGGGAAGTCGTCGGTGCTGTCGACGCTTCTGGAAATTGACGATGATAAGCTGATAAGGGTGAGTTCGACACCCGGCGAAACGACTCGTTGCCAGGCCTTGCCGCTGACATTCGACGACAAGGAGATGATCCGATTTGTTGATACGCCGGGTTTTTCGCGGGCGCTTGAGGCGATGCGGGCGATCCAGGATTTACACGGAGAGGGGACGCCGAACTTGTCGACGATCAAGCAATTCGTGACCGAGCAACTTGAGAAGGGGGAGTTTGAAGATGAGGCGAGATTGCTTCAGCCGATCATCGAGGGTGCCGGGGTGCTTTATGTGATCGATCCTTCAAAACCATTGCGTGATGCTTTTGTGGCGGAGATGGAGATCATCCGGTGGACGGGGACGCCACGGATGGCCTTGCTCAACGAAAAGGCCGACCATGCCGAGCGGACCGAGGAGTGGAGGAGCCGGCTGGGGAGTTATTTTAATCTGGTTCGGACCTTCAATGCCCATCGGGCGCGGTTTGCCGAGCGGCGGAGTTTGTTGAAATCTCTTTTGGAGATCGACGAGAAAAACAAGTCCCGCATCGAGGAGACGATTCGGCTCATCGATAGTGAGTGGGAGCAGCGACGCGAGGAAAGTGCCGAGTTCATCATGGAGTTTTTGGCGAAGGCCTTAAAGCATCGCGAAACAGAGAAAATCAACGAGAAAGATGAGGAACTGGAGCACCGCAAGGAGCGAGCCAAGGATCAGCTCAAAAAGCGCTACTATTCGAATATTGCGAAGCTTGAGGAGAAGACTTACGGAAAACTTTTAAAACTCTACCGTCACAAGCTTCTTAAAGTGGAGGTCGCGGAAGAAAAATTCCATGGGGTTGATTTGAGTTCCGAGGAAACCTGGCAAAAGTGGGGGCTTTCGCGTTCCCAGCTTGCGATTGCAGGTGGATTGGCCGGAGGAGCTGCGGGCGTGGCGATTGACATCGGAAGTGCGGGACTCACTCATGGATTGGGGACGGTATTTGGAGTGTTGACGGGGGCGGGAGGTGCCTTTTTTAAGGGTGACAGCCTGCCTGAGCTCAAGATCACGGCACAGGGAGTGAGTTTTGACGGGGATAGTCACAAGGCACTCATCATGGGGCCTCCGGAAAGCGATAATTTCGCCTGGATCCTGCTGGACAGGGTTTTACATCACTATCAGGAGATTGTGACACGGGCTCACGGCCGCCGGGATGAAGGAATGATTGATGGAGACGGTGCGGGATGGGTGCGTCAATTCGGCCGGGATCGCCGGACGGTCATTCAAAAGTGGGTCATTACCCAGCTTAAGGGAGCGGAGCGGAGCTTTGATCCAGAGGTGTTTCGGGAGCTGGTTAAAATTCTCGAAGATGTGGAAGCTGGCTAAAGGCTGGTCAGAATCACAAAAACCTCCTAATTTTCGACTTCGTTGATGAATTTTTTCAGATGGGTCACGTCCAAGCAGTTGATGGCACCAGCCGGGGCCTCTCCCGACGCCGGAGCGGGCGACCAGGAAGTTCCTGATCGCAAGCTGATCAAGGCGTGTCAAAGCGGGGATACCCGGGCTTTCGAGACTCTCGTGACCCGCCATCGTGGAAAGGTTTATGCGATGGTTCAAAACATGATCAAAAATGAGGCCGACGCCTGGGATTTGTCCCAGGAGGTGTTTCTGAAGGTCTGGAAAGCGCTTCCGAAATTCGAGGCGCGAGCCAAGTTTTCGACATGGCTCTATCGCATTACCCACAACGTGGTTTACGATTGGTTGCGTAAGCGCAAAATCGACTCCGCCGGTGAGCTGGACGACGGTATTTTAAATCAGGCTGACATCGCCGCGGGTTCCAGGACCAGTCCTTCGGTCACGGCCCGTCCGGACCAAGCTCTGGTCAATTCTGAATTGGGGGATCGCATTAACGCAGCCCTCGCCACTTTGAACGCAGAACATCGTGAAACGATCCTCTTAAGAGAAGTCCAGGGCTTCGATTACAAGGAGATCGCGAAAGTGATGGGCTGCTCTCTTGGGACGGTGATGAGCCGTCTCTACTATGCCCGTAAAAAACTCCAAGCCCTACTCAGTGATGAAAAAAGAAAAGACTGAAGAATTGTTCGTAAAATGGATCGACGGCCTGCTGACTTCCGAAGAGGAAGTCCAGCTTGCTGCTCTTGTGAAAGATGATCCCGGGATTGAGGCCGGGCTTCAGGAAATGAAGGTCTTTGGAGAGACGATGAAGTCTGAGATTCCGGGCTCGGTGGAGCCACCTTATGGAGACTTTTTCAATAGCAAGCTCATGAGGAAAGTTGACTTGCAAATTCAATCCCAGCGTCCGGCAAAAAAGGCGGAACGTTGGCGGCAGTCAATGCGTTGGGCATGGGCTCCGGCAGGGGCACTGGCTCTTGTTCTTTCTTTCTTTGCGGGGCATCGGCTTGCTCGTCCTGCGGATCCCGGGGTGGCACAGGTCGAAAAACGAAGCGATCGGATGTCAGAACTTCCAACCGTTTATTTTACGGGAGAGTCGTTGGAAGCAAAGGTGATTTCCGATTCTCTGGGGAATGTTTCGGCAATCGTAGTCAATGGGCTCTCGGCCATCAGTGACGATATTGATTTTGTCACCGTGAATACGAGCGCGAGTCTTCCCGAGAGCTATGAAAGTTCCGAAGCCCGTCGTTTCCATTGAGATGCCATGAACCCTGCAATCTTTCTCACTCTTCTTTTATCGTTCACATCGGATCTGCTCGCCCAGGATCCGGGGATGGAAGCGATTGGCTCGATGAGTGTGCAATTAATTTTTGCCACGAACGGAGATCCAAAGGCAGCGGGAGATCTGGCGAAGAAGATGACCGGAGCCGAGATCAAGAAAATACAGGCAATCAAAGAGCTTAAGTTCGAAGCATATAGGCTCCTGGGATCAGACAAACCCGATATTCTAAAGGGCTATGAAAGTTGGGCCACCCCATTGAGACCCTCGAAAGAGATTTTGGTCAGTTTTCAACCGATCAAGCGCAACGGCGATGAGAAGATTCAGATGGTTCTGGAATATTGGCAAAGCAAGCGTAAGGTCTTTAGTACTAATCCGATATTGACGAAGGGAAAGACGCTCTTTCTTTTAGGTCCGGAGTGGCGTAAAGGCCGTCTGATTCTGGCAGTCAAAATTGAAGATCTGAAGAAGTCATGAATTGCTTTAAAGCTACGGCCCTTGTTTTTGTTGGTATGGGAATGTCTCTGTCCGCCAGGATGGTATTTGAGACCAAGCTGGTGGAGATCGATGTGAAACCGGATGAGACCTTTGTGACAGGAGAATTTCCTTTTGAGGTGACGGGCGGGGGTGAGACCATCATCTCGTATGACGCGTTGTGTTCTTGTCTTGCCGGACGGGTGGAACCTCTGCTTCCAGACCGTTCCGCCAAACTGAGCTGGAAAGCAGGCGAAAAAGGAGTCATTAAAGCTCGTTTCGACACTTCCAAATTTTTGGGGACGGTTGATAAAGCAATTGAATTGAAACTCAAAGGTGAGAAAGAACCGATCCATCTCACGGTGAGGGTTAATGTCCCCGACCTTGTTCAACTGACCCCCTCCACTTTGAAGTGGGATAAAGGAAGCGAAGCGGTTGAGAAGGTGATTAAGGTGAAGATCACGCACTCCGAACCGATCAAGATTATTTCGCACTCAGCAAATAACGAAAAAACCTACCCTTACGAATTCAAGACAATCAAAGAGGGCTGGGAATACGAAATTCGAGTCAAGCCGACTGATACAGCGCAGTCAGGGATGGGAATGATTAGTTTGCGAACTGATAGCAAGATCAGTAAATTCAAGCGGACGACGGCCTACGTGACGACCAAGCCGAAATTGAAGATGAAGCCTCTCTCCGGGGCAAGGTAATGAAGGGATTTGTCATTGCGTTGTTTTCTCTGGTCATTTTGAGTGGTCTTGCCGGTTTGGTGACCTGGAGAATTGTTGGAGCACCGGATCGATCAATTCCATGTGATCCTGAAAACCTGCCCGCAGACCACGTCTGTCTTTCGACTATTCGTGAGTGGCCGGAAGAAGGGATTCTCTGGGTGGATGCCCGTCCGAGAGCCGAATGGGAGAAGAACGGGGTGCAAGGATCGGTATTAGTGAATGATGTCGAGGAGTGGTTCGAGCTGGAACCGGAATTTATGATGCAGATGATGGGGCATCCCAGACCAAAGGTGGTCGTATACTGCAATCAAGAGGGCTGTGGCTCGTCGAAGTATGTCGCCAATCAACTTCGTGAACGTCACGCAATGGCCCTTGGTTTTGAGGTCCACGTCCTCCAAGGGGGAATCAAAGCACTTCTGGCGGAGAAAATTAACTAAAGTTTCCAGTTTGGAGGGGATGTCCCTGGGATCGTTAAAACAGTGGCAGCTGGATGAGGTTTTCTAA
>CALFSW010000023.1 GCA_937916505.1 uncultured Verrucomicrobiales bacterium
AGTGTGACACCCGTCGCGTAGATGACACCGGCGGTGTCCCGAATCCCGGCCATGACAGCAGCATCGATCGGTCCATCGAGTTCGATTACAGTCAGTGCGCTGCCTTCGGAACTATTGCGGGCGAGGGAAAGGTTGGCGATGTTGGCTTCGGCATTTCCAAGTGCGGTACCAATGACACCAACCATTCCGGGGCGATCGTCATTTTTAACGATGAGGAAATGTCCTTTGAAATTGATATCAACATAAAGCCTGTCGATTTCAACGATGCGTGGGGATTTGCCAATCACGGTGCCGGAGACGCGGAAGCGAGTGTCGCCCTTTTTAAGTTCGGCGACGACGAGTTCACTGTATTCGGTGGCCGCATTGATTGTGGATTCGATGGTGTCGAGGCCCATCTCTTTGGCGACTGCGGGAGCATTGACGATGTTGACCTGTCCATCGCTACGAGCTGCTTCGAGGAAGCTGGTGAGAACGCTGCGTGATATGAGAGCAGTGTCTTTCTCGGCAAGGGGGCCATGGTAAGAGACACGCAATGAATCGGGATTGTCCGGGCCGAGTTTGGCCAGAAGTTTGCCGAGCCCCTTGGCGATGTCGATATAGGATCCCAGTTCGCTGAGTGCGGCGGCATCCATCGAAGGCATGTTGATGGCGTTGCGGATTTCTCCGGTGGCACAGAAGTCACGGATTTGCTCGGCCACTTGGATGCCCACGTTTTCCTGGGCTTCGTTGGTGGACGCTCCGAGGTGTGGCGTAAAAGTGATGTGTTTGCCGAGGGTGAAGAGAGGGTGATCGGCTGAGGGAGGCTCGTTTTCGAAAACATCGAGTCCGCAGCCGGCGATGTGGCCGGAGTCGATCGCGGCCTTGAGCGCGTCTTCATCGATCAGGCCACCACGGGCGCAGTTGATGACAAGAGCGCCCTGGTTCATGAGGGCCAGACGATCTGCATTCAGGATGTGCCTGGTGTCCCCGGTCATTGGGACATGGAGGGTGACCACGTCGGCACCGGTGAGAGCTTCTTCGGGAGTGGCAGCGAGCCGGACCTTCATTTCGTCTGCGCGGGCCTGGGTTAGAAAAGGATCGTAAGCGACGATCTTCATATTGAAGGCCTGGGCACGTTTCGCAAACTCGGAACCGATGCGGCCCATTCCGATGACGGCGAGAGTCTTACCGTTCAGTTCGATTCCCTGAAAGGCTTTGCGGGCGGCTTTAAAATCTCCGGCAATGACCCCGGCGTGTCCCAGGGCAATGTTTCGCGCGGTGGCGCACATCAAGGTGAAGGCATGCTCGGCGGTGGAAATGGTGTTTCCAGTTGGAGTGTTCATGACGATGACCCCGTGGGCATTGGCCGCATCGCGATTGATATTGTCAACGCCGACTCCGGCTCGGCCGACGGCCTTGAGCTTGGTTGCCGCCGCGAGAACCTCCGGCGTGACCTTGGTCTGGGAGCGGACGATGAGGGCATCGTAGTCTCCAATAATTGAGATGAGTTCCTCGGGAGAAAGTCCCACCTTGAAGTCGGCGGTGATGTCAGGATGGGCATTGAGAAGCTCAACTCCCTTTTCGGAAATAGGGTCGGAAACCAGAACGCGGCTTGGCATAACGCAGTAGCGGTAGCGTAGGACTCGATGCAAAGCAAGAGTTGGCACTTGAAAATCGAGACAGCTTCTGGGATATCGAATTCAACATGTGCGACAAACCGAATATGCGCGAGTTTTCCTCGAAAGTTCTCGATGGCCCTGATCGTGCCCCAAGCCGGGCGATGCTTTACCCCGTGGGCTTTGACAAGGAAGATTTTAAGAAGCCCAAGGTCGGAGTTGCTTCGACCTGGAGTCAGGTGACGCCGTGCAATTTTCACATTGATGCTCTCGCCAGGGATTCGGCCAAGGGGGTTGATGCCGCAGGTGGCAAATCCGTTATTTTTAATACCATTACGATTTCCGATGGAATTTCGATGGGAACCGAGGGGATGAAATACTCCCTGGTAAGCCGCGAGGTGATCGCTGATTCGATTGAGACTGTGGTGGGTTGTGAAGGGATGGACGGATATGTCGCGATCGGTGGTTGTGACAAAAATATGCCCGGCTGCATCATGGCGATGGCCCGCATGAACCGTCCTTCGGTATTTGTTTATGGAGGGACGATTCTTCCCGGATGCGCCAGCATCAAGGGAGAAGAAAAGGAACTCGATATTGTCTCGGTTTTCGAAGCGGTGGGAAAACATGCCAGTGGTGAGATTTCGGACGAGGAGCTACAGCTGATCGAAGAAAAAGCCATTCCCGGACCGGGATCCTGCGGAGGCATGTATACCGCCAACACGATGGCGAGCGCCATCGAAGCTCTCGGAATGAGCCTTCCAAACAGTTCGGCCCAAGCTGCGATCAGCGACGATAAGAAGCGGGATAGCTTCGATGCCGGTGCGGCAGTGGTGCATCTCCTTGAAAAAGGAATCAAGCCTCGCGATATTATGACACGGAAGGCATTCGAAAATGCCATCACGGTGGTGATTACTTTGGGAGGCTCAACCAATGCGGTGCTGCACCTTCTTGCGATGGCTCACTCCGCCGATGTGGAGCTGAGCATTGACGACTTTACCGAGATCGGGAAACGCGTTCCTGTTCTGGCGGACCTCAAGCCCAGTGGGAAATACGTCATGGCGGAGTTGGTCAAGATCGGCGGTCTGATTCCGCTGATGAAAATTCTTCTGAAGGAGGGGCTTCTCCACGGTGATTGTCTCACCGTAACCGGCAAAACCATTGCGCAAAATCTCGCCAATTCTCCCCTCGAATTTCCCGAAGGGCAGGATGTCGTTCGTTCGATCGACAATCCGGTCAAAAAGGACAGCCATTTGCGGATCCTCTACGGGAACCTTGCTCCAACCGGATCGGTGGCCAAGATTTCCGGGAAAGAGGGGCTTTCTTTCACGGGGCGCGCGCGTGTCTTCGATTCCGAGGAAGATGCCATGGCAGCCATCCTCAGTGGGAAAATTGAAGAAGGTGATGTCATTGTGATTCGCCGTGAAGGCCCGAAGGGTGGTCCGGGGATGCGCGAGATGCTTGGACCAACTGCCGCAGTCATGGGGCGTGGTATGGGGGACAAGGTCGCTCTCATCACCGATGGTCGGTTCTCCGGTGGGAGCCACGGATTTGTGGTGGGTCACATCACGCCCGAAGCTTTTGACGGTGGTCCAATTGGACTTCTTGAGGAAGGTGACACCATCACGATTGACGCTGAAAATAACGAGATCTCGACCGATGCCGATCTGGAATCAAGGAAAGCCGGCTGGACCCAGCCGGCGCCACGCTATACGCGTGGAGTTCTTGCCAAGTATGCCAAGCTCGTCACCAGTGCCAGCGAAGGGGCGGTGACTGACAAGTAAGCCCGGGGTTTATGGACCTGCGCCGAAAGCCGGGAAAGCACTGAAGTTTGCAGCCAACCCGTAATCCGTGTTGCACGATCGTGCGTTTGGATCCGGGGAGGGCGATTCCCGCCCGGAGAAAAAATTACTCGGATTTTTCCTCCACTTCAAGGAGGGGAGGTTTTCCTTCCTGAATGTCTTTGAGGAGGGAGATGTCGTCCTTGCGTCCCAAGTCACGTTGTTTGCCGGAGTAACTGTGGTCCAAACCGGCGTAAAAGGCCGCAAATCCGCATACAAGCAGTGCTAATCCGTATAGGAAACCACTTCCTTGATCACGGGATGCCAGCAGGGGCGCCGGGGCCGCAGATCTGGCCGGTGGGGCGGCCGCTTTCGTCTTGAGCTTCTTGTGGCTTTCTTTCTTGGGCGTCTTTTCTCCCTCGGGCTCGCCGCTTGATTCACCGGCCTTTTTGGCGTGGGGAATAAACTCCTCGTCATCGAGTTCGTCGAGTTCGTCATCACTCAAGGTGTATTCGAACTTGACGTCGCCGACCCGAACGTCGCTGTCATTTCGCAAATCAATCACGGCCATTTCCTCGTCGCCGCGGGTCATTCCGTTGGTGGAATGACGGTCGCGGAGAATGTAGCCGCCCCCGACTCTCTCCATCGTGCAATGGAGCGATGAGACCGAGGGGCAATCGATAATGATGTCGTTGTCAGAGGATCGCCCAATGGTCACTTTTTTGCGATCGAGCTGAAATCGATAAGGCTGGGAATTCTTTCCGGGGATCGTAATGGCAACGCGGGGCATAAAGGTCGTTTAAGTTGCAAAAACTTGACCACACCGGGAGGAACTTGGCGACAAGAAAACTTCACTCTGTTGGGCTTGCCTTTTGCTGTGGAAGTTCAAGCATGGGAAGGTATGGAAGAAATTCGGGCTGATGGGATCACGAAGCGATTTGGCGATGTGACCGCTCTTAGGAATGTCTCGCTGGAGATTGCCCCGGGGGAGCTCTTTTTCCTGCTTGGCGGCAGTGGATGTGGCAAAACCACCCTTTTACGGTGCATTGCGGGATTGGAAATTCCGACCGAGGGGAAGGTTTTCTTTGGAGATCGCGATGTCACCGATCTTCCGACACACAAGCGGGAAGCTGCGATGGTGTTTCAATCCTATGCGCTTTGGCCGCACATGACCGTCGGGCAGAACATTGCTTTCGGTTTGGAGGAAAGGAAGGTGGAGAAGAAGGAGATTCAGCGTCGTGTGGAGGAGGCCCTGGAGATGGTCAAATTGGACGGCTTAGCGAAACGGGGGATTGATCAAATGTCAGGAGGCCAGCAGCAACGGGTCTCCTTGGCGCGGGCTCTTGTTGTTCGTCCAAAATGTCTCCTTCTCGATGAACCCCTTTCCAATCTCGATGCCCAGCTTCGCCTGGAGATGCGGTCCGAGATTCGGCGCATCGTGAAGGAAAATGATCTGACGGGAGTCTATGTGACCCACGACCAATCCGAGGCTCTTTCGATGGCCGACCGCATGGCGGTGATGGATGAGGGGGTGATTGTTCAAGTCGGACCACCCGAGGTGATTTATCGTCAACCGGTGACGAGTTATGTGGCCGGTTTTATTGGAGAAACCAACCTGTTAAGAGGAACGGCGCGCGAGGGGAATCAGGTGGAGATACCGGGTGCCACACTCGTGGCGACCCCGGGGGTGGAGGGCTTTCAACCGGCCACCGGTTCCCCGGTTATCCTCTCGATCCGCCCCGAGGCGATCGAGATTGTCAATCCGACCCAGGCGACATTGGCTGGGAAAATTATTGAACGCATCTATCTGGGAAGTTTGATCCAATATGCCGTTAAATTGGACGACGGAACGGTGATGCAAGTGACCGAGCAAAACCCCCAAATCATTCGCTCGCCGGGAGAGAATCGGGTTGGCCTCAAGGTCGCAACGGAAGACGTCACCCTTTTGGAACGATGAATGGAGTCTGGAAAAAGTATTTGGGAGTGTTTCTGCCCATGGCGATCGTGGTCGCGGCTCCGATCATTTTACGTGATGACGATGCCGCCGCCATCAGCAGGGCCGAGTTACGGCTCGACGTCATCACCCCGCACAACGAACTGATCCGCCGGGAATTCGGAGAGGCGTTCTCGAAGTGGTATGAGGAAAAACATGGCGAAGGAGTGTATGTGAACTGGCGGACTCCGGGGGGGACAAGTGAGATCAAACGGGTCCTGGATAGTGCCTTCGATTCAGCCGGGAAAAATGGCAAGGAGGGAATCGGTTTGGATCTGTTTTTCGGGGGAGGGGTTTATGATTTCAAACTGCAAGCGGCGGAGGGGCGTTTTCAGAGACTGGATATTTTTAAAAATGAAGCGGAGCTCTTTGAGAAGGAGATTATTCCGGAAACCCAGAGCGGGGAGACTTACTATCCGGAGGAGAGAGACTGGCTGGGGACGTGCCTTTCCTCGTTTGGAATTTGCTACAATGCCGACAGCTTGAAACGGTTGGATTTGGATGCCCCGACAACGTGGGACGATCTTGGAAAACCGGGTTATCAAAAAGGAATCGCTCTCGCCGATCCGACCAAAAGTGGTTCGGTGGCCAAGGCTTTTGAGATGCTGGTGCAGCAAAAGATTCACGATCAATTGAGGACCGGTCTTTCCAGGGAAGAAGCGTGTCACCTTGGCTGGGTGGAAGGGATGAATCTGATCCAGCGGATTGGAGCCAATGCCCGCTATTTTACCGATAATGCCTCAAAGGTTCCCCATGATGTGGCTCAGGGCAATGCCATCGCGGGGATGTGTATCGATTTTTACGGCCGTTCTTTTAATGAAGCTTTGAAGAAAGAGAATGGCTGGTCGCGGATTCGTTTCATTTCCCCTGTGGGAGGGACCTCGATGAGTGTCGATCCGGTGGCGATCTTAAGGGGAGCTCCGCATCCCGAACTGGCACAGGAATTTGTGAATTTCATTTTTACGGAGCAAGGGCAGATGCTTTGGAATGCCAAGCCCGGTTCGAAGATGGGGCCGAAGATGAGAAGCTTGCGGCGACTGCCGATTCGCCGGGATCTTTATCAGGAGCCTTTTCTCTCCGAGATGGTGGACGCGGAAGTGATGCCTTACGAAACGGCGAATGAGTTTGTTTACGATTACAATCTGACAGGCCGGCACTTCACGCCCCTTCGGAATATCATACGTGCCATGTGCATTGATTCCCATCACGAGATGAAGGAAGCCTGGAGTGCCTTGATCGAGGCTGATTTCCCGGCAGAGGCGACCGCAAGGTTCTACGACGTCACTCCGGTGGGTTACGAACTCGCACTTTCGGATATCAAGAAGACTTTGAAAGCGAAAGACAAGGTGGCGGCGGTGCGCATGATGAATCGCTTGGGCAAGCACTTCAGGGATAATTACCGGGAAGCTGAGAGGCTGGCGAAAGGAGGGAAACGATGAACCGCAAAGCCGCCTACGGTTTGACCGCAGCAGTGACGCTTTTCTTCGCGGTCTTCTTTATTTACCCGGCCGTGGTGGTCTTGAAGGAGGCATTTTATGAAGAGGGAAAGGGGCTGACCTTTTCCTTTGTCATCGAAGTCTTCAAGAATCCGGTCTACACCGAGGGGCTTTGGAATGCCTTCGCACTGGGGGTTACAAGTACAGTCGCTTCGCTTTTCATCGCTTTTCCTCTCGCTTTGATCGGGCATCGTTATCTTTTCCCGTTCAAGAAGTCACTCTCAGCCTTAATTCTGATTCCCTTGGTGCTGCCTCCTTTTGTGGGCGCGGTGGGGGTGAAGCAAATTCTTGGAATTCAGGGTGCGCTCAATGCCTTTCTGATCAAACTGGGACTGGCAGACGCCGCCATGCCGATCGATTGGTTGGGAGAGAGTCGGTTTTGGGGAGTGGTCGCCATGAACGCACTCCATCTTTACCCCATCCTCTACATGAACATCGCGGCTTCCTTGTCGAACATCGATCCCGCGATGGAGCAGGCGGCGCAGAATTTGGGCTGCCCGCCGTGGCGACGTCTGATGCGGATTACCCTTCCCTTGACGACTCCTGGGATTTTTGCCGGCGGAGCGATTGTCTTTATTTGGTCCTTCACCGAGCTTGGGGTGCCTTTGGTTTTTGACTACACCCGGGTTGCTCCGGTGCAGGTCTATGACGGGATCAAGGATCTGGGGTCCAATCCGTTCCCGTTTGCGTTGGTGGCAATCATGCTGGTGGTCTCCACTCTCGTCTTTATGGCTTCAAAAGCGGTCCTGGGTCGCTCGAAGCTGGGGACCGCGCCGCGGCCGAAGGGTAAGAATGTTGAAGTGCGGCCTAAAAGGGGAAAGGCATGGCTGTGCACCTTGTTTTTCCTGGGGGTCTTATTCATCGCGTCACTTCCCCATGCGGGAGTGGTGGTGCTCTCGTTGGCTCAGGATTGGTATGGCAGCATTTTACCGGAGGCCTGGACAACGGCCCACTACCAGGAGGCTCTGAGTCATCCCCTGGTCGTTCCCTCGATTCAAAACAGCCTTTTTTATGCCTCAATGGCAACTTTGGTGGATCTTATTCTTGGGATTGCGATTGCCTGGGTGATTGTGCGAAGCACGATTCGGGGAAGAGCGTTTCTTGATGCCCTCGTGATGCTTCCCCTCGCAGTTCCGGGATTGGTCATGGCATTCGGGTATCTCGCGCTTTCCCAGGATGGAGAGGCGTTTCGCTTTCTGGTTCAGGGCGCAAAAGAGAACCCAACCTGGCTGCTTGTGGTGGCTTATGCGGTCCGAAGACTCCCGTATGTCGTGCGTTCGGCGGTGGCGGGCCTGCAGCAAAGCAATCTCGCTTTGGAGGAAGCCGCCCGTTCGCTGGGGGCGACACCGGTCCGGACCCTGAGGAGGGTTTCTCTGCCCTTGTTGGGGCCCAACCTGATCGCGGGGGGGATTCTTGCCTTCGCTTTTGCGATGTTGGAAGTGAGCGATAGTTTGATTTTGGCCCAGCAGTCCGAGCATTTTCCAATCACGAAGGCGATTTATTCTTTGATCGGGATGCTCGGAAACGGCTACGAACTCGCTTCCGCCCTCGGAGTTTGGGCGATGGTTTTCCTGGGGATTTCCATTATCGGAGCCGTGATCCTGGGAGGGAAAAAAGGTGGGCTTTTCCGGATGTGAAAATGAATCACCCGGAGCCGAAGCTCCGGGTGATTCAATAGTGATCAAGGAGATGTGATTCGGGAATGCTCTTCCCGGACCGATCGAGAAGCGATCGATTCCCCAAGGCGATCTTGTGGTCGCCAGATCCGGTGTTTCACGCTTTCAAGGAACGGGGACGCGGCCCATGAGACGTTCAATGATTTGGTCGGTGGTCACGTTTTCGGCTTCAGCCTCGTAAGAAAGAAGAATACGATGGCGGAGGATTTCGGGAGCAAGTTCCTTGACGTCGGCCGGAGTGACGAAAGCCCTTCCTTCCAGGAAGGCGCGGGCGCGGGCGGCGCGGGCGAAGTTGATGGTGGCGCGGGGTGACGCTCCGGCCATGATGAGGTTCTTCAGAGCACCTTCATAGTTGCCGGGAGTACGGGTCGCTTGAACAAGATCGACAATGTAACCACGAACGGCGGAGTCGATGTAGATTTGGTCAACCAGTTCGCGACTGGCTGAGATGGCCTCGGTCGTGGTAACCGGAGTGGTGGATTCGTTGGCGTTGGAAGAAGACATTCTTTCGAGAATATCGAGTTCCTCTTCACGGCTCGGGTAATCGACCGTGACCTTCAGGAGGAAGCGGTCGAGCTGCGCCTCCGGCAGTGAGTATGTTCCTTCCTGATCGATGGGATTTTGTGTCGCAAGGACAAGAAAGGGACGGGGAAGGGCGTAGGATTGATCTCCGATGGTGACCTGCCGTTCCTGCATGGCCTCGAGAAGGGCGGACTGGACCTTTGCGGGGGCGCGATTGACTTCGTCGGCAAGGATGAGATTGGCGAAAATGGGACCGAGTTTGGGAGCAAAGGTTTTTTGATCGGGGTGATAGATCATTGTGCCGAGCAGGTCGGCGGGGAGCAGATCAGGGGTGAACTGAATCCGGGAAAACTGGGCCTGCAGGGAGCCGGCGAGCGCCTTGACAGCGAGAGTCTTGGCAAGGCCGGGAACACCTTCAAGGAGGATGTGACCCTGGCTGAGAAGGCCGATCAGGAGTTTGTTGACAAGGTTTTCCTGTCCGACAAGGACTCGTCCCATTTCGTTGCGGATGTCTCCAACCCACGCGCTGGAGTCGGAGATTTGTTTTTGAAGTTCCTGCGGATCCATCTGGGAAGGACTTTGACAAATTCGAGGGTGGTTGAGAAAGAAAAAGCGGAGATTGGAAATCAGTAATTTGCTTCGCCAGGGAACGGGCAAGAGACTGAGCGGGGCAGTGAATGAGCCAATTGACCATTGGCGAGGCGGTTTCTTTGAGCAGGATACCTTGTTTAAGTTCCTAATCCTTGGAGGCTTTGGGATCCAGGGCGTCGCGGAGGCCGTCGCCCAGGAAGTTGAAGGCGAAGAGGGTGAGAGAGAACATGATGGCCGGGACCGCCAGAACAACCATATTGGTTTCAAGGTAGTTGGCTCCTTCTTGAATGAGTTTACCCCACGATGAGTTGGGAGGTTCGATCCCGAGGCCGATGAAGCTCAAGGTTGCCTCATAGAGAATAAAGCTGGGGATAGTGAGAGTGGCATAAATGATCACCGGGCCAAGCATGTTGGGAACAATGTGACGGAAGAGGATCCGTCGATGACTGAGGCCAAGGGAGCGGGCCGCTTCGACGAATTCTTGTTTGGAAAGTGAGGCTGCGGATGATCTGACAATGCGCCCCATGGAAAGCCACCCGAATCCGGCGATAGCGATGGTGAGAGGGATGAGATTGGCGAAACGAAGGACGGTGTTGTCGTTCCAGCCCCAATCGTCGATGAGGAACTTTGCGGTAAGATCGACATGGCCGGTGATGATTTCGCGGAAGAGGATGACGATGATGAGAAAGGGCATGGCGAGGAGTCCGTCCACGATACGCATCATGATGCTTCCGAGTGTTCCCCCGACATATCCGGCGATGCCTCCGTAAATGACTCCGATGGTCACGGTCATGCAGGTGGCCAGGATGGCGACGAGGAGAGAGATCTGGCCTCCTTCAAGGACACGCATGAAGAGATCCCGGCCCAGTTGATCGGTTCCCAGGATTCCCTTTTCACCAATACCGGCGAAGCGGTTGGTGAGGTCCTGCTTATTGGCATCCATTCCGGTCGCAGCCAGAATTGGTGCCACGACGAAACAAAGCAGAAGGATGATGATGACAATGATCCCGCCCAACATGGCGAGCTTGTTTTTCTTGAGACGGACGAAGGCATCCGCCCAAAGGCTGGAACCTTTTTCTGCGACCACTTCCTTGGGATGGGTGACTTGAACAGTAGTGCTCATGGTGGTTTAGGAATTACGAAGTTTGGGATCCATGAAGATGAGGGCGAGGTCGGACAACAGGTTGGCGATGCCCATTAGGATTCCGTAGAACAGGACCAGGCCGAGAACGAGATTGTAGTCATTCGAGGTCACCCCGAGAACGAAGTGTTGTCCCATTCCCGGGACGAGGAAGATGTTTTCGACCACAAAGGAACCGGTGATGATGGCGGCAAAGGCAGGCCCCAGGAAAGTGACTGCAGGCATGAGAGCGGGTCGCAGGGCATGCTTGGTGATGATCTGAAGAGTCGGGACGCCCTTGGCTTTGGCGGTGCGGATGTAGTCTTGTGAGAGGACATCGAGCATTCCTCCCCGGGTGAGCCGGGCCAGGTAGGCCGCGACGCCAAAGCAGAGAGTGATGGCCGGAAGGAGAATGTCGGAGGTTCGATTCCAGCCTGCGACATTGAGCCAGGTAAGGGGCCTGGAGATTGAGAGTTGGAAGATGGGGCCGAGGACGAAGGCCACGATGCAGATACCTGCCATTGCGATCACCATGGCCAGATAATCCTGCCACTTGTTGTGGAAGAGGGCTGCGATGATTCCCAGCGGAATACCGATGCCCATGCCGAGGAAGAGGGAAAGGAGGCCAAGTTTGAGAGAGACCGGAAAGGACTCCGAAATAAGAGTGGAAACCTTGCGGCCCTTCATCGCGAGGGAATCTCCGAAGTCACCTTGCGCGACGTTCTTCCAGTAGTTGAAATACTGAACGACGAGAGGCTTATCAAGGCCGTAGTAGGCTTCGAGGGCTGCTTGTTCCTCGGGCGAGGTGGCCTTGTCGCTGGCAAAGGGATTACCGGGGATGGCGCGGACGGCGAAGAAGACGAAAGTGACTAGGAGGAAGACCACTATGATGGTCTGGGTCACCCGGGAGAGAATGGTTTTGAGCATTTAAAGAAGGGTCTACTTTTCGATCTTAACAAACTTGAACGGGTGATTGTTCAGGAGGAGTGGGTTCCAGTTTTTGACCTCGGGGCGAATGAGGTAATTGGTGGTATACCAATAAATGGGAAGGACCGGGGTGTCATCGAGAATGGTGCGTTCGGCGTCGGACAGGATTCCCATGCGAGTGGGGACGTCGGCGGTGTTTTCAGCTTTGGTGAGAAGATCTTCAAATTCCTTTGAACCCCAGCCGGTGTTGTTGTTGCCGCCATCGGTGACCCACATCTCGAGAAAGGTGGTGGGGTCAAGGTAGTCGCCGATCCAGCCGGCCACGCAGAGGTCGTAGTCGTAATCGTACTGCTTCTGCAGATAAGTGGTCCATTCCCGCTGGGTGATACGGACTTTGATCCCGAGGTGTTTTTGCCACATGGCCTGCAAGGCTTCTGCTTCGCGGAGTCCGGAGTCGGAATTTGTCGTCAGCAGGCTGATGTCGGGAAAGGACGAAGTGGATTCGTAACCCGATTCAGCAAGCAGGGCTTTTGCTTTATCGGGATCAAAGTGGATGATTCCCGGGGGTTTGTAGGTGCCAAAAGGCGGGACAATTCCTGAAGCCGGCTGTTGCCCCCCTTGGAGGATTTTCTCGCAGATGGATTTTTGATCGATCGCGAGGGCGAACGCTCTTCGGACCTTGGGGTTGTCGAAGGGGGTGTTACGGGTGTTGACACGAAGGAATCGGACTCCGACATAAGGTTCCTGACGGAGTTGCTCGGGATATTTTTCCTTGGCCATGGGGATCAATTCCGATGGAACGGTGTAAGTCACGTGGAGTTGATCGTCCCCGAACATCCGGGTTTCGGTGTAGTAGTTGCTGATGGGGAGATAGCGGATGCCATCGAGCGAAACGGTTTCAGCATCCCAGTAGTGGGGATTCTTTTCAACCTCTAGGACATGATTGGTCCGCCAGATTTTCAGTTTGAAAGGCCCGTTGGAGACGATGTTCTCCGGACGGGTCCATCGTGACGAGTAAGCCGTGTTCATTTTGCCATGGCGAAGGACGACATGTTTGGGGACGGGATACCAGGTGTAGTGCTTGGTGATCTCGGTGAGAAAGGGAACGGGTCCACGAAGGTTGAGTTTAAGAGTGAAGTCATCGACGGCGGTCACCCCGACTTGTGCTTCTTCCCAAAGATTCGGTTTGCCGGCTTCGTGATGGGCGATCAGGCGATCGAGGACGAGTTGGCGGACTGCGGGCGGCACCTGAACCGTCCAATTGAGCAATTCGGGCCGCTTCTTCAGGAAGGTGAGTTGATCCTTGTTGAGCTTGTCGATTCCCTTGGAATTGAAGAAGACCCGCTTTTCAGGATCGGAGAGACCATCGAGATCGACCTTTTCGGCTGCGAGTTTTTTGAAATCGAGAGTGTCGCTTTCAGTGAGGTATTTTTCGAATTTCTCGAGATTTTTCTCATCGAGTTTGGAAAAATCTTTGTTGGCGAAGTTTTCGAGTTTGATTTTCTTGTCTCCCTCAAAGTTGGCTTCTTTCAGAATCTCCCACGAGAGGGGGAAATCGGGATCATTCCCGCAGAGGATGTTGCCAAAGTGACTGCGATGGTAGGCTTCCCCGTTTTTGAGGAAGTAGAGCATTTCGGCGTATTTGGCGGGCCAATTGGGATCGGGCGACAGGAGTCGCTGGTAGGAGAAGGCGAAATCGTGGGCGGTTACGGGAACGCCGTCCGACCACTTGGCCTCGGGGTTCAGATTGAAGATCCATTCCGTGAAATTTTCACCCTCGGTTGGATTCCAGCTTAAAGCGGCACCCGGGAGCGAGGTGCTGTCTTGAGCGGGGTCTTCCACGCACAGCCCCTCGAAGAGAGCTCTGATGATATTGGACTCCAGCACACCCGAGACAAGGTGCGGATCGAGGCCCTTTGGCTCGTTGCTGTTGCCGATGATGAGAATGTTTTCCTCGTTGGCGATCTCGACGTCGGATCGATTCTCGCATGACACGAAAGCGAGGCTGGCAAGGGCTGGAAAGATCAAGTTCCGAAACACGGGCGGAACCTTGGCCAAATCAGCGAGAAAGGGAATGAATTTTTGCATTCAGGGACTTTCGTTTGACATTAGGGTGGGAATAGAAGGAAAACCTCATGCGTCAAAGACGCTCCCCCTCCGAATGAAAGTCTATTTCCTCCGCCGCTTGCTACTGGTCCCGCTGACCGTGCTGGGGGTGACTTTCCTCGTCTTTGCCATTACCCGGGTGATGCCCGGAAGTCCATTGGAGCGGGAACTGCAGGCTGCGGCGGCCGGAACGTCCGAGGGTGGCGGGGGTGGTGGCAGCGGGAGCCAGAACGGCGCTCTTTCCGAGGAACAAATCGAGGCCTTTGAGCGCGAATACCTCTACGACAAGAATGTCGTGGTCGCTTACATGACGTGGCTGGGTCTGTATCCACGTGAGAGACTTTACAGCGACGCGGAATTTAAACCTGCGAAACAGGGCGACCAACTCAGTGAGGAGACCATCGGAGGTAGTATTGTCAAAGATCCCTCCAAGCAGGTTCTCGTTAGTTTAGCTGGAACCGGTCGCCCCGTCGTGGTGCAGAAAGAAGGCGGGGAAATCGAATGGGTTCGCTACGTGGACAAGTCGAAACCAATGGCGGATTGGCAGGACATCACGGAAGATCGCTGGGAATATCGCTACGAAACTGCCGAAGAGCGCTTTGCAGTTCACAAGGAACGAGAGGATGGGGAGACAAATCGCACCGTCGAAAATTATCTCCCCCGGGCGGTCATCTACAAATCACGTGTTTCCGGATTGTTGCAGGGCGATATGGGGATGTCCTCGGTTTATGGCGAACCGGTTCTCGATCTCATCAAATCACGGATGCCGGTGGCACTCTATTTTGGCATCCTCACCACAATTTTGACGTATGGGGTGTGCTTGCCTCTTGGGATTTTAAAAGCGATTAAGCATCGCACGCCCATTGATAACTTGAGCTCGGTTCTCATTTTCTTTGGTTACGCCATTCCCGGGTTCGCCCTAGGGGCGCTGATGCTTGTTTATCTGGGTGCCTACAAGCCCATCTTTCCGATGGTGGGACTTGTGTCACAGGATTTTGACTCGATGAGCGCTATGGGGAAAATAAAGGACCTGGCGTGGCACACCGTCCTCCCGCTCATCAGCTATGTCATTGGGTCCTTTGCGTGGATGACGATGATGATGAAAAACAACCTTATGGACAATCTTGCCGCCGACTACGTCCGTACCGCGGTGGCAAAAGGGGTCAGTTTTAACAGGGCGGTCTTTCGTCATGCTTTTCGAAATTCCTTTATCCCCATTGCCACCAGCCTGGGCCAGTTGATCACCCTCATCGTGTCCGGCAGTCTTTTGATTGAGACGGTCTTTGATATTCAGGGGTTCGGACTTTTGCAATTTCGTGCCATCACCGGTCCCGACCAAATGCTCATCATGGGCACTCTCACCGTCGCTTCGTTTCTGATGGTGATGGGAAATATTCTTTCTGATATCATCGTCGCTCTCATCGATCCGAGAGTGAAATTTCATTAAACCATGAAACTCGGAATTGGTCTTTCACTCATTGTCGCCTCGGTCGCAAGCGTCTTGGCCGACCGCGCCGACTTGAAGCTCCCGACGATTAGCTGGGGCTACAACTTCGCCCGTTCGGCGGGTGATTTGAATCTGCCCTTTGAATCCCTGGAATGGCTGGTTTCGAATTCCGGCTTGATTACGGCGATCATTCTTTTTCTGGTGGGCGCCTGGTTTGTCTTAAGCAAACTCACGAGTGGTCCGCCAAACCCGGTGACAATGCGTAAGATCCAACGCTTCAAGGCGATCAAGCGCGGGTATTATTCCTTTCTCATTTTGCTGGGCCTGGCTGGATTGGCTTCGCTGGACCAGTTGATTGTGGGCAAGGAAGCTCTTGCCGTGAAATACAACGGAGAGTGGCAATTTCCGGCCTTCACGACAAAGCTGGAGAAGAATAAGGATTTTGGAATTACGGACCCCGCCCGGACTGATCTTGAACCCAATTACCGTGAGCTTAAAAAGGAATTCGCGAACAAGGATGACGCCAGTGTGATTCTGCCGCTACGACCTTACAATCCGACCCAGGACACGATCAGTGCTTTGGCAAAGGAGATTGATCCGGACGAGTCGAATTATAGTGGTTTGGGGACTCGTTTATACAGTGCGGAGCAACCTGAGTCGCCGCACCTTCGCTTTACTTATCGGAAAGGGATTCGCCAAGGAGATGCCCAGGGGTGGAACAAGGAAGGTGACCGGGTCTACAAGGCAAAGTATGCCGATGGCCTTCTGGTCAAGGGATCGGAAGAATGGGAAGGTGAGGGGATGCTGAAGGATTTTTTGAGTGATACGAAAGAGCTGGAATACGATGTCAGCTATCCGCCCTCGGAGCCCAAGCTGTCTCATCTTTTGGGCACGACTTCGCAGGGCGATGATGTCATTGCTTATCTTTATGGTGGGCTGCAGGTGAATTTCCAGGCAGCCATTATTTACATTCCGATTGTCTACCTCATCGGCATCACGGTGGGGCTGCTGATGGGATATTTCGGAGGGTGGTTTGACCTCGTGGTGCAGCGGATCATTGAGATTCTTTCCAACATTCCCTTCCTCTTTCTCGTCATTATCATCACGTTGGGTGTTCCGGCCCAATATAAGGACCGGCTGGGCTTCTACCTCATTTTGGGCATCCTTGCGATTTTTGGCTGGATGGGGATGACCTACCTGATGCGGACGTCGGCCCTGAAAGAAAAAGCGCGTGATTACATCGCCGCCAGCCGGGTCATCGGCGCGGGAGTTCCGAGGATTTTGTTCCGTCACCTGCTGCCGAATTCGGTCGCAATTCTGGTGACCTTGGTGCCGTTTTCAATCTCGGGCTTGGTGCTTTCATTAACCGCGCTCGACTACCTCGGCTTCGGCCTCCCGGTGCAATATGCGAGTTGGGGAAAATTGCTCAAAGACGGCCTGAGTTCTCTTTCCTCGCCTCTTCTGGTGACCTCGGCTTTCTCTTGTCTCGTGATCATGCTGGTTCTGGTGACTTTTGTCGGAGAGGCCATTCGCGAGGCCTTTGATCCCAAGAAATACACCTATTATCGATAAGGACTCATGCGCTGGTTTCTCCTGATTTTCCCCCTGATGCTATTTTCCTGTCAAAAGGAAGAGGAAGCCTATGTCGCCGGGCTTGGTTTCGATGAGTTTGTTCCTGTCTTCAATGAGTATATGAAGACCTGGAATGCCGAACAGCTGCAGGTAGCCCGCGATGAACTGGCCAAGGTCGAGGCTGATACTCCTGCTGCCAAGGATGCCGAAATGAAGGTGGCCCGATTTGAGCGCCGCATTGCCCTGGGCGATTACTATAGCTTCAAAACACCTGCCGATCTCCCGGCTGATCTGGAGTGGAAGGATGGTCTTAATGAACCCGAAGATTCAGATCCCGCCGCGAAAAAAGGCGGGGTGTTTCGGTATTACGTCGCAAGTTTCCCACCGACATTGCGGCCATTCGGTCCCGCCTCCAACAGCGGCATGAGGGGGGAACTTTATGATGAAGTTCAGCTTGGGCTGGTTGCTCTGAACCGATTGAATAGTTCGGTGATTCCGGCCACAGCGCAAAAATGGGCCCACGGCCCGAACAAGCGGACGTGGTATTTTAAGATCCATGAAGATGCGGCTTACTCGGACGGGGTTGAGGTGGAGGCACGGGACTTTGCGGTGGCCGCTTACCTTCGCATGTCCGACTACGCAAACTCGCCATTTTATAAACAATATCTTCGGGAAGAAATTGCCCAGATTGCGATCTACGACGAGCACACTCTTTCGGTGACCTTCCCGGAGGCCAAGAGTGAGCTCGGGATGTACAATAAAATCGGGGACTTTGCGCCATCTCCGCCCCATTTTTATGAGGAGTTTGGACCTGACTTTGAAGAACGCTATAATTGGAAACATCAACCCAATACCGGGCCGTATGTTGTGCGCGAGGGGGATGTTGACAAAGGTGTTTCCATTACCTTGACCCGGAATAAAAACTGGTGGGGGAATGATAAGAGATTCTATCGCTATCGCTACAATCCGGATAAGATTGTCTGGCGGGTGATCCGCGATCCCAATAAGGGGTTTGAATTGTTCCGTGCCGGCCAGCTGGATATGGCTTTGGTTTCCAGTCCGAAACTCTGGTATGAGAAATCTGAAATCTCAAAGGTTTACGATGGCTATATCGAGCGACACTGGTGGTACA
The DNA here is from genome assembly GCA_937916505.1 of uncultured Verrucomicrobiales bacterium. Taxonomy (GTDB): domain Bacteria; phylum Verrucomicrobiota; class Verrucomicrobiia; order Verrucomicrobiales; family Akkermansiaceae; genus SW10. Next base: position 17,956 of record CALFSW010000023.1, read on the forward strand.
ACGATTTCCCGCGTCCGCAATTCGGGGTCGAGATGAACCTGGATAAGGCGAAGCTGAAAGACCTCAATGTCCGACTTGGATTGGCCCATGCCCTCAACTATGACAAGGTGATCAAGGTGCAATTTTGGGGGGACTACAACCGGCTTCCCGGATTTGTGGATGGCTTCGGAGATTTTGTGAATCCCGACGTGAAGCCCCGGGAATTTTCTCCGCAAAAAGCCCGCGAGTATTTCGCAAAGGCCGGATTCACGGAGGAGGGGAATGATGGCATCTTACGGAAGCCGGATGGGACGAAATTGGAATTCACCCTCAGTCATTACGCCATAAAAACCTACGCCGATATTATGTCTATTTTGAAGACCGAGGCCCGGAGTGCCGGGGTGGACCTGATTTTGGATGGAAAAGACCCAAGTATCGTGTTCACGGATGCGATGGACAAGAAGTTTGAACTCACTACTGTTGCTTGGTCGGTTCAACCGCCTTACTTCGCCTTCTACGAATACTTCCATTCACGCAATGCCTACGACGAACAGGGCAATATCAAGCCAAAGACCAACAACGTCTTCGCCTACAATGATCCGCAAATGGACAAATGGGTTGAGGAATACCGGCAGACTTCCGACAACGAACTGAAGAAGGAACTGGCGCATAAGATTCAGCAGCAAATTTACGAACGTGGTGTGTTTGTTCCCGGATGGAAGCGCGATTTTGAGCGGGTGGCGTGCTGGCGTTGGATGCGATGGCCGAATACTGAAACAGTGCGGTTTTGTCCTCCCGTTGTTTCCTATCCATACGAGCATTACAGCTTCTGGATTGATACCGAAATGCAGGAGGAAACGCTGGAGGCGATGAGGTCGGGAGAGACCTTTCCCGAGGTGCAAAACGTGGTCGAAAAATACCGAAAGAAATGAGCAGCTTGTTAGACATCAAGGGGCTGGTCACCAGCTTTGATACCGATTCCGGTTGGGTCCGGGCGGTCGATGGAATTTCCTTCTCGATTGAGAAGGGAAAGACCGTGGGCCTGGTCGGAGAGTCAGGTTGCGGAAAGACCGTCACGGCGATGTCGATCGTCGATCTTTTGCCGAAACCATCGGGACATGTTCTCGAAGGTGAGATTAATTTCAAAGGACGTGATCTCCGCAAAGTGAACGGGGCAGAAAAGAGAAAAGTCAGGGGTGGGGAGATCGGAGTGATTTTCCAGGAACCAATGGCGGCCTTGAATCCGGTTCAGCGAATCGGCAAGCAATTGGTGGAGATTCTCAGACTGCACGAGAAGATCTCATCCCGGGCCGCTTTGCGAAAGTCGGTGGAGTTGCTCGATGCCGTGGGAATTCCCGACCCCGGGGAACGGATCTCCAATTATCCCCACCAGCTTTCGGGTGGCATGCGCCAACGGGTCATGATTGCGATTGCCTTGGCTTGTGAGCCGGATCTTTTGATCGCCGACGAACCGACGACGGCCCTTGATGTGACCGTGCAGGCCCAGATTTTGGAACTGATCCAATCGATGCAAAAGAAGCTGGGGATGGCGGTTCTCATGATCACCCATGATCTTGGTGTGATTGCGCAGAATTGCGATGAAGTGGTGGTGATGTATGCCGGACGTGTCGTGGAGCGTGCCCCGGTGCGTGAGCTTTTTGCCAATCCCCGCCACGCCTACACCAAGGGACTTTTGAATTCCATCCCCCGTATTGAAAGTGAGCGTAAAAGTGAGCTGAATACGATCCCGGGGCAGGTCGCCTCGATTCAGGATTTTGTCTCCGGTTGTCGTTTTTGTCAGAGGATGGATCGTAAGAATTCCGTTCTTCTTCGGCAACGTCCCGATTATCGTGAAATCACCCCTGGCCACTGGGTCGAAACCTGTCCCGAATGTTTCCTGACATGAATAACGATTCCCAAAAATTACTTCAGGTCGAGAGTTTGCGTCAGCACTTTCCCATTCGGGGGGGCGTGATGATGAAGCAGATCGGTGCCGTGAAGGCGGTCGATGGAGTCAGCTTTGATATCGCCACCGGAGAAACCCTGGGACTGGTGGGAGAGTCCGGGTGTGGTAAATCAACCCTGGGGAAGGCGGTGGTTCGTCTCCTGAATCCCACTGCCGGGAGAGTTCTTTTTAAAGGGCATGACATCACCCACATGAGACAGAGGGTGGTCCGCCCGCTGCGTCAGGATTTCCAGATGGTTTTCCAGGATCCTGCTGAATCACTTGATGCCCGCATGGCCGTCGGAGAGCTGGTTGCCGAACCGCTCATCATCCAGGGAATTGGAAACCGGGTTGCTCGACAGAAGCGAGTGGGAGAGCTTTTAGATCGCGTCGGTCTCCCCGGGAATTCTGCCGGAAAATTTCCTTTCGAGTTTTCAGGCGGGCAACGCCAGCGCATTGGGATTGCGCGGGCTCTTGCCCTTAATCCGGATCTTCTGGTATTGGATGAACCTGTTTCGGCGCTTGATGTTTCCGTTCAGTCACAGGTGATGAATCTTCTGCTGGAATTACAGCGGGATTTTGAAATGTCCTACCTTTTCATTGCGCATGATCTCGCGGTGGTGAAGCACATGAGCGACCGCATCGCGGTGATGTATCTCGGCAAAATCGTTGAACTCGCTCCGGCGGAAGAAATTTACCGCAATCCGCGCCATGCCTACACCAAGGCATTGCTCTCCGCCATTCCCGTGCCCGATCCCACGGCGAAGCGGGAGCGGGTGATTCTGGAGGGCGATGTCCCAAGTCCCATCAACCCTCCCGCCGGGTGTGCCTTTGGTCATCGGGTGGGTCACGAGCGGTATGGGGAGAGTATTGGGCAGGAGCTTCCCTTTGAAGAAGTGGCTCCCGGGCACTGGGTTCAGAAGTGCCCTTGTTGCATCGACTAGTG
>CALFSW010000024.1 GCA_937916505.1 uncultured Verrucomicrobiales bacterium
GCCAAGCCCTGGATCGGATCCTTCAAAAAATAAGAAATTCGGAAATGTCTTTTGACGATGCGCTGGCAACCAGAAAGGCATTACGAGAGCAGGGGGCAAAAGAGGAATGGAAACTTCTCGGGTATGCTATTGGAGCCTATCAATCTGACGAGGCCATTGCCTATCTCGATAAAATCCCCTCCGAGGAACGGGTTGGATTTCTCGAAAAAATGATTCCGGGGCTGGCGAGTGAGAATCCGGACGAGGCGATCAATCTTTTCGAATCTCTCACGCCCGAAGAACAGGCCAAAGTTCGTCCGGAGTTTCTTGAGGGCCTCGTGGATCACGATACGGAGGTGGCAACAGATTACCTTTACGACTCGAGTGATCTTGAGAACTACCACTGGCGGCCCATGGCCGAACTGACCCGTGAGTTGGTGAAAGACCAGGGATTGCAACCGGCTTTGGATTGGGCGGATGAATTGCCGCAGGGACCGCAACGAAGGGATGCCTGGAGCGCGGCCTATGCGGTGTGGGCTTCGAAGGACCCGGTTGCAGCAGGAGATTCGATCAACGCGCTTCCCGATGGAGAAGATCGAAATCTCGCCATCAATGGATTTGTCAGTGATCACGTCCATCGCGACGGGCCATTGGCCATGGATTGGGCTAACTCAATTTCGAACCCGGGTTTGCGCGAGGCTGCGATGATCCGAATAGGGAAACAGTTTTATCAGAGAGATCCTGATTCGGCCTCTCAATGGTATGCCTCCAGCGGATGGTCCCCAACGTCCTGGGCGCAGGTCACAAACTCAGTCGAACGCTAATGATGAAGACAAAATTGATTTCCTATTTTCTGATGACACTGGTCCTGCCGGCATTGGGGCAGATAAAACGATCCGACAACTGGCATCAATGGCGGGGACCGGAAGCAAATGGAGTTTCGCGCACTGCAAACCCTCCGACGACTTGGAGTGAGACCAAGAATATTAAATGGAAAATCCCACTTGGAGGACGAGGCGTTTCCAGTCCGATTGTTTGGGGTGATAGAGTCTTCCTCCTTTCTTCGGTGAACACCGGCGAGGTTGAACCATCATTGCCGAAACCCGAGGATCAGCCCGAGCGAGTCTTTGGCATCAAGCATCCCAATACGAAATACAGCTTCGTCGTCATCTGCCTTGATCGGAACACCGGGAAGGAAATTTGGCGACGAGCGGCTACCGATTTGGTTCCTCATGAAGGACATCACAAAGACAATTCCTATGCCTCGGCTTCGCCATTCACGGATGGGAAGCGGCTCTATTGTTGGTTCGGATCGGCCGGGCTCTACTGCTTTGATTTGAATGGGAAGAAGCTTTGGAGTCGGAATCTTGGTAAGGCGAAAGTCGGCGCCAGCCTGGGTGAAGGATGTTCGCCCGTGGTCCATGACGGGAAGGTGGTCATTCTCCGGGACAATCAGGGACAGTCGACAATTGAAGCGCTCAACGCCATCACCGGTGAGCCTTTGTGGAAGAAGGAGAGGGATGAGCCCAATGGGTGGGCCACTCCGCTGATCGTGAATTATCAAGGCAAGGCGCAGGTTGTCACTTGTGGGGACAATCTGATTCGCAGTTACGATCTCGAAAACGGTTCCATCATTTGGCAATGTGGTGGACTCTCCCAGAACACCATTCCTTGTCCGGTCACAGATGGGGAGCACGTTTATTGCATGAGCGGGTATCAGGGGTATTCGCTGCTCGCTCTTCCTCTTTCGGCAAAGGGCGACATTACCGGAAGCGCAAAAATCGTTTGGAGCAAGTCGAAGAATACCCCCTACATTCCTTCTCCGATTCTTTACGACGGCATGCTTGGTTTTCTCAAGTCGAACCAGAGTCTCTATTCCAGCCTGGACACAAAGACCGGAAAGGAACTCATGGGGGCAACCCGTCTTCCTTCCGTGGCGAATGTTTACGCTTCGCCAGTTGGTGCTGGAGGGCGGATCTATGTTACCGGGAGAAATGGGGTAACTCTAGTGCTGAAACGAGGTGAGACCTTCGAAGTTCTGGCCACAAACAAACTGGACGATGAATTCCGTGCCTCCGCGGCTCTAGTTGGAAGACAAATGATTTTGCGAGGGAGTCAGTTTCTTTACTGTATCGAAGAGGGCGTCACGACAAAGAGCCAGAAGGCTTCCTCCAAGCCTTCCGCTCCGGACAAATCAAAGTCGACGCGCGAGTTGTTAGGAGAGATCGCCAAGCGCGAGATTCCCAAAGACTATCCGGGAGGAAAAGGGCATCAACCGTTCGTCGATAATTGGTTTAAGAATGCTCCTCCGGAAAAGGGCGGGGAAGTGGCTCGGCTCTGGAAAGAACAACGTCGGCTGTTCCCCGAGATGAAGAATCGCGGGGCTTCTTTCATTCGAATTCTCGACTACGTGCGATCGGGAGGGAAGTCCGGCACCGGTGGTAAACCCGGAGCTAAAGGCAGTCCAGATATCAAGAAGAAGGAGGAGGCCCAGATCCGCCGGGAACCAGGCAAGCCGATTGGCAAAACAGGTTCCGTTTCCGGTTCAGTGAAGAATTCATCGGGAGAGTTCATGGAGGGAGTGATGGTTTCCGCATTCGACGATGAACGACGCCAGAGCACGTCCGTTTTTTCCCAAGCTGACGGGAGCTTTCGGATCGATGGTCTTCACGAGGCTTCGTTCAGAATTCGGGCGCGTCTTCCCGGTCAGCGCGACAAGTGGATTGAGAAAGTAGAATTGGGCGAGGACGCCATAACAATCTCGATGGAATCGGCAGTTGGAAAAGAACTGGAAGAACAACGTCCGGCCAGCAGTGCCTTTGGTCAGTTGAAGTTCGAGAGCCCGCGCGACAGGCTGAACTTTAAGATGATGTGTGCCTATTGCCACCAAATCGGTACACTTGGATTTCGATCTCCGGAGATACCTGTTGATTGGGAAACGATGATTCGGCGAATGGATGGTTTCGGTGGTCTTTACCCCCATACCAAGAACACGATCGTTAAGAGGATCATCGACACTTACAAAGATGATGCTGTTGATCGCTGGCCCAAGTATGTCCCGCCCCCGGCCCCGACCGGAATGGTGACAAAGGCAAAGATCACGGCCTGGGAAATGGGCGAGCCATTCAAGGGGTCCTTTCACGATCTGGAAGTGGGTGATGATGGACTCGCCTACGTCGTTCACATTGGCAAGCAATACACTGCGACTCTTGATCCGAAAACCGGAGAGCGGATTTACTATCGCCTGCCTCGTGGCTCGCACGGCCCGCACTCGATCGAACCCGATAACGATGGCGAGATGTGGCTCACACTCTGTGTCTCGGGTGAGATGGCGAAGTTTGATCTCAAAACCAAGGAATATACCATTATCTCGAGTGCCGTGTCTCCGGCTGAGCGTGGCTCCTGGCCTCATACCCTGCGAATCGATCCGAAAGATCCCGAGGGCTATGTTTGGTATACCGATGCTGGTCGCAATTCGGTTTTTCGACTTCACCCGAGAACTCTCGAGCGGAAGGAATATCACCTCCTTGAAGCCGGTCAGGTGAAAGCAGGGGGGAAAGGCGAGTCACGTGGCATCACGCCCTACGGGCTCGATTACTCGCCAGTCGATGGCATGATTTGGTATTCAAAGTTGAATGGTAATCGCATCGGGCGCATCAATCCAAAGTCCCCCGATGGCGAGATCACCGAGTGGAACCCGCCCTTCCGCGGGCCGCGCCGCCTTCATGTTGCGCCCGATGGCATGGTTTGGGTCCCCGGGTTTGGCTCGGGTGTTTTTGGGAAGTTTAATCCCAATACAGAGAAGTGGACGACCTATCCGCTGCCCGATTACCTGAACCAAATTCCCTATGCCCTGAATGTCGCTCCCGATGGCATGGTTTGGATCTGCGGCACGCACAACGACACCCTTTATCGCTTTAATCCCAAGACCGAATACCTCGTCGAATTTCCGCTGCCATTCCGTGTCAGCTACACTCGTGAAATCGAGTTCGATAAAGATGGTAACGTCTGGACCAGCACCAGCGGCCCGGCGCGGCACATGGAGAATACCTGTGGCACTGTGATCAAGTTGGAAATCCTCGGAGATCTCGATGAGGAGGCTGGCGGGGTGAAGCTAACTCCGATCAAGCTGAGCCTCGAGGAGCAAGGTGTGCTCTCGGTCGAGGAACGAGTGAAGCAGGCGAGGAATCTCAAAGAGTTGTTTGAGCGAATCGAAGCGCGCGAGTTACCGAAGGCTTATCCTGGCGGAGGCCCAAAACACCAACCCTACGTCGAGCGTGTTATGGCAGGTCTGCCGAAAGATCAACGTGATCGCGTCGGCACTCTGTTTAATCAGCGGCGCAAGCTTGATCCTCCGCCGAAAAACCCCGGCAATCTGTTTATCAAGATTCTCGATTTTATCGCGGAGGAAAATGCTCCAACTCCCGCTACGACCGGTCCGCTCGCCCATCGCCTCGAAAGCTCGCGACGCTCGCCATTCGACGCCTTTGTCTATGTGAATCGAATTCCCGAAAATCCTCGGAAAGGGGAAGCATCGCGCCAATACGCGGGACGCATTCACGGTCGGCTTGCCAATCAAGAAGGGCGTGTTTTGCTCAAGCTGCCGCCGGGAATGGACCGCGCCGCTTATGATGGCTTCAAGACTTTCCTCGGTTCCGAAGGGGACGCGAAGGTGACCAATTGCTCCGCATGTCATTCGTCGCCTGGATTTACGATCCCCGGGGGAGCCTCGCTACGCGACCAAAAATGGACTGCTGCCGGGTTTGAAAAAATTCTCCGTGGCAAAATGAAGCGCGCCGCCAGTGGCGATGCCAACTATGCCGGTCTGAAAATATCTGAAAGTGATCTTCCGAACCTGATCTCCTTTCAAAAAAGTCTGGGGGCTGTGAGTGACGAGGACTTTCGGGAACTCATTCTCAAGGCCGAGGTGGTTGATGTTACGGCTTCGGTAAAACCCAAGATAGCGACCGGGGGCCTTAAGCTCACTGGCAAGGTTCGTTTCGAAGGACCACGTCCGAAGCAAGGATCGCTCCCCTTGGATGCCGCCAGCCGGAAGCTCTACAAAGGAAAGCCCGCTCTCGATGAGAGCATTCTTATCAGTAATTCCGGTGGTCTTGCCAATGTTTTCGTCTATGTGAAGAGCCCGGTTAGGGGCGATTTTCCGATGCCAAAAACACCAGCTGTGATCGATCAGCAAAAATCAATTTTTCGTCCCCGTGTTCAGGGATTGAGAGTCGGCCAGGAATTGGTGATGAAGAATGGCGATCCCTTCATTCACAATATTCGATCGCTCTCTCGAAAAAATCGCCCGTTTAACATCGCCCAGCCCGCCGGGGCACCCGACCGAAAGAAGAGCTTTGAAGCGGTCGAAGGGCCCGTCACGATCAAGTGTGATTTTCATCCCTGGATGACGGCGCATTTTTGGATCATGGATCATCCTTTTTTCGGGGTGACGGATACTGAAGGACGTTTTTCAATCCCCGACCTGCCACCGGGGCAGTATACGATAGCGGCTTGGCATGAAGTCTATGGAGAGCAGGAGGTGAAGGTCACGGTGGCTCGAAACGCTGCATTCGAAACAGTATTCACCTTCGGTCCAAAGAAAAACTGATGCGTGTTCTTCGTTTTAAATTTCTGGCCTTATTGGTCGTTTGTTCGACGACAATTGCCTCAGCCGGGCAACGGCGTCCCAATGTCGTCATACTCCTTGCCGACGACCTCGGTTGGAAGGATCTCCGTTGTTATGGCGGTCCGGTTAAAACACCAACACTTGATCGATTGGCAGGGAGTGGAATTCGATTTACCGATTTTCACTCGGGGGCCGCAGTCTGCTCGCCCTCTCGAGCCACTCTGTTGACGGGGCGGCATCACGTGCGGGGAGGCATCTACAGTTGGATCAGCGACAACGACCAGGACGTGCACCTTCTCAAGAGCGAAGTCACTCTGGCGGAACTTCTCCAGGAGAATGGATACCAAACCGCTCATTTCGGGAAGTGGCATCTGGGGGCTCCTTTTCGTGGACGTGATAAGCCGTGGATTGACGAGCATGGCTTCGATTATTGGTTTGCGACCGATCTCAACGCGGCGCCGAGCCATCGCAACCCGAGGAACTTTTGGCGCAACCGCAAACCTGTCGGTGAATTGGAGGGCTTTGCCTGCCAGCTTGTCGTTGATGAGGCGATCACATGGTTGGAAAAGGAGCGCGACCACGAGAACCCGTTCTTTCTAAACGTCTGGTTCCACGAGCCGCATGCTCCGATCGCTGCACCGGCTGACATTGTCTCCGAATACGGAGACCTTAAAGATCCCGGTGCAATCTATTCAGGGACAATTGACAATACTGACCGGGCAATCGAGCGACTGCTGGAGAAGTTGAAAGCAATGGGGCTCGAGAAAGATACGCTCGTTGTCTACTCCTCGGATAATGGCAGCTATCGCAAGGACCGGGTGGGTGAGCTGCGTGAGACCAAGGGCTCCAATTGTGAGGGTGGGATTCGGGTCCCTGGGATTTTTTCCTGGCCGGGTAAGATTCCACCGCGTCGTGTCTCGCACGAACCAGCAGGTCAAATCGACATCCTTCCCACGGTCTGTGGTTTACTCGATCTCAAGCCGCCGAAGGGTGTTCATCTTGACGGTGCTGATCTTTCCCCGGTCCTTCTTGGCAAGCGTGACTCCATTATCCGGCAACAGTCACTCGCCTGGATTTTACCTTTGTCAGGCAGCCCGATTGCCTTGCGCGATGGGAAGTGGTCATTGATCGGTCGGCGTTCCGGTGATTTTCCCAGAGACCGGGAAGCGATGTCCAAACTCATGGGCCAGATGGAAAAACTTCTCGAAGAAAAGGGTGATCCCAATCCGAAGGCGACCGTGCGTGCAAAACTCTTCGAGGGATTTGATGATCGCGATCTTGACCGTATTCGAGGTCAGTATATCCGTCACAATCAGTTTCAAGAGTCGTGGATCCCGGCGATCAAAACGATGCGCTACGACCGCTTCGAACTCTACGATTTGTCAAAGGACCTTGGCCAAAAGACAGATGTTGCGAAATCGAATCCTGAGGTTTTTGAAAAATTGAAGCGGCAGTTGCTGGCGATCACAGCCGACGTCATGGAAGAAGGGCCGGATTGGAGTAAACGGCGATGAGGATTCTGATCATAATTTCCCTGTGTGTTATCGTCCACCAGCCGATGATTTCTTGCGGGTTCGAAGATGGTGCAATTCTGCCGCTCATTGAGGGTTCCTGTATCGAATGCCACGATGGGGCTACAAAAACCCCACTGAATTTCGAGGAGCTATCCTTCGACCTGTTCGATCCCCAGGTTTTTAGGACTTGGGAAAAAATATTCGACCAGGTCGAGTCCGGAGAAATGCCGCCCGCAAAGAAGCCGCGCCCGGATGAAAGTCAAAAGAAGGCGGCCCTCGATTCGCTTGCGGCATCGCTGCGCGATTTCAGTCTCTCCCGACAAGAGAAGAATGGGCGTGTTCCCGTGCGGCGAATGACGGCAACTGAGTATCATTTTACCCTCCATGATCTTCTTGGGATTGGTGGAGATTTGGTGTCGAAGCTTCCTCCGGAAAGTGACTTGTCTGCATTCGATACGATTGCGAAGGGGCAGGGGATTTCTCCGGTGCACATACGTGGCTGGCTTGCGGCGGCGGATGCAGCCGTGGACGAGGCCATTCAATTGGGGAAGCGTCCGCGGCAAGACGCCATTGAAATCGACTACCGGAACCATTCCTACATGCAGATGTGGTTTCAGCGTGAACTCAGGCGAGGGGGGGACACGGTTTTGCGAACCGAAGATGCCTTTGTGACCTATGATGCTCGCCCGCACATGACGCGTTCGGACAATCTTGGCTTCAAGTTTCCCGTAGCCGGGCGCTATCGGATTTCAGCGAAGGTGTTCGCCCATCAGGCGCGCACGCCGGTCACCTTTTGTCTCTATCGGAGTAGTGATCTCATGGGAGGATCCGAGTTGGTCGGAGCCTGGCAGCTCGATCCTGGAAAGCCACGAGTGGTCGAAGTAGATCACTATTTCACTCCGGAAGATTTCTTCTTTGTCGCTCCAGCTGATGCCGATTGTCAACCAGATGGCAGAAATGTCCTCGCTGTCGGAGCTCGCAATTCCTACAAGGGCGAAGGTCTCGGTATTCGTCGGTTGACGGTCCAAGGACCTCTTGAGAAACAGTGGCCACCCGAACGAACAAGGAATCTGTTAGGGGAGGTTGAGTTTGAGACACGCCGGGACGGTTCTTATCTCTTGGTGCCAAAGCTCAAACCGCTTGCCCAAATCACCGAAGTCATCAAGCGGGTTGGACCACGTGCTTTTCGTAGGCCTTTGGAAGACGGTGAAGTGGAGGAATGGTCGGCGTTCGCTGCACCGGTGCTTGCTGAGGGGCGTGGTTTTGAAGAAGCACTTCGTGTGGCCCTAAGGGGAATCTTCAGCTCTCCGGATTTCATGTATCATTCTGCGGAGCCGGGGAGGCTAAATGATTATGCGCTGGCGGCGCGGCTCTCGTATTTTCTTTGGAAGAGCCTGCCGGATGATCAACTCTGTCAACAGGCTGCCGCAGGCACGCTTGGTGATCCGGCTGTTCTCGCTTCCGAAGTCAATCGCATGCTCGAGGACGGGAAGTCACAACGCTTCGTGGAGGACTTTCTCGATCAATGGCTCGAACTCGAGGACATCGATGCCACGACGCCGGACGAAAAACTCTATCCAGAGTATGATGATGTCCTGCGCCAGGCCATGCTTGAGGAAACCCGCCGCTTTTTCTCCGAGTTAATTCGGAGTGACCTTGGAGTGGGAGAATTCATCGCTTCGGACTTCACTTTTTTGAATCGTCGTCTTGCCGTGCATTACGGAATTCCTGGTGTTGATGGGCTTGATTTTCGGAAGGTCATGCTGCCTGCTGAGAGTCGGCGTGGAGGGTTGCTCACGCAGGCGAGCATTCTCAAAATCACGGCCAACGGCACCAATACTTCTCCCGTGCCGCGCGGAAATTTCGTCCTCGCGAACCTGCTGGGAACACCGGCCAGTCCTCCGCCTCCGGGCGCCGGTGCCATTGAGCCCGATACACGAGGCACCACGACGATTCGTGAGGAATTGGCTGCACATCGTCGTGAGGAAAGTTGCAATCGTTGCCACCGCGAAATTGACCCGCCGGGATTTGCGTTGGAGAGCTTCGATCCAATCGGCGGTTTTCGAAATCGTTACCGGTCGACTGGTAAGGGCGAGCGACCGTCGGCGAGCTTACTTGGACGCCCTATCCGTGAATACCGACTTGGGCCTTCTGTTGATGCCTCCGGGAAAACCAGTGACGGCGAAAAGTTTGCAGGGATTCGGGATTTCAAACGGCTCATGATGAAGAATGAAGATCGACTTGCCCGTCATTTTCTTAATCAGCTGATCGCCTATTCCACCGGAGCAGAAGTGCAATTCGCCGATCGTAAGGAGCGCGACAAGATTCTCGAAAAGGCACAGCGCGAGGGCTATGGTCTGCGTGGAATGATTCATGCCGTGGTGCAGAGCGAGATGTTTCGTAATAAGTGATTATCCGGAATTTAGCCATGAAATCGTCCTCCTTCAACCGTCGCGCTTTTCTCAGAGCTTCTGGCATCTCCATGGCGATTCCTTGGCTGGAGGTCTTCGGGGAAACTGCCAAGTCGCCCCCGAAGAGGGCTCTCTTTATCTGCAACACACTGGGTTTTTATTCGCCTGCTTTTTACCCTGCGAAACCGGGGCCAACTTATGAGGATTCTGATTATCTGGCGCTGTTGAGAGACCATCGTGATGAGCTCACGATTTTTTCCGGCCTGTCTCATCCTGATCAAGGCGGGGAGCACCAATGCGAGATGACCTGGCTAAGCGCGGCACGTAATCCGGGACGCGATGGTTTTAAAAACTCAATCTCCATCGATCAGTATGCCGCAAGGCAATTGGGCTACGCAACCCGCTTTCCCTCGCTATCGCTGAGCAGTGATGGATTCATGAGCCAGTCCTATACTGAGAGCGGCGTGATGATCCCGGCGATGGATCGACCTTCAAAGGTGTTCACGAGCTTGTTCCTTCAGGGGAAACCGCAGGAGGTGGCCCGTGAGAAGCGAAAGCTGAAAGACGGGCGCAGCATTCTTGATTCGCTCGGGGATCAACGAAGCCGCCTACTCCGCAAAGCATCGCCCGGGGATCGTCAGCGACTTGACGCCTACTTTGAATCTGTCCGCAAAGCTGAGCGAGATTTGGCCGCTGCCGGAGCTTGGTTGGATCGTCCCAAACCAAATGTCGATGCAGCAATCCCCAAGGATATTTCCGACAAAGCTGATCTCGTTGGGCGTATCGAACTACTGTTCCAGCTCGTCCCCTTGATTATTCAGAACGACTCATCCCGCGTTATCAGTATTGTGATCCAGAATAGCCACGGGATTCCGCTTGTGAATGGGGTTGCCTCGGAGCACCACAATCTCTCGCACCACGGGCGGGATCCTAAAAAAATCGAACAACTTCTGAAAATCGAGCGCGCCATTGTGGGCTGTTTCAACAATCTCATGCATCGTATGAAGGAGCCCGAGGAAGCAGGCGCAACGCTTCTTGACCACACCGTGACGCTTCTTGGAAGTAATCTCGGAAACGCCGCTTCGCATGACCCGCGTAATAATCCCATTGTCCTTGCCGGTGGGGGACTGAAGCATGGTGGTTATGTTGCGCATCGTGACGACGACAACACACCTCTTTGCAATCTGTTCGTCCGAATGATCCAGGAAATGGGCATGGAAGCAGATGCCTTTGGCACAAGCTCCGGTGTGCTTGGTTGGTGAGTTCGCCGGGTCGGACCTGCGCTCGATTTCCGGAGATATTTTCGAGTCCAATGTGAGACGAGAGGAATTTCGCCTCGTCGACAGATACTCTGTAATACTATTGTGGCTGAAACCGTTTCTAATAACCCATGAGAACATCACTTTCCCGAAGGAGTTTTCTCCGCGCTGGTGGAGTCGCTATGGCCCTCCCTATCATGGAGTCATTTGGGGCAGTATCGCAACCAGTTGGCAGGAAGAAACTGGTGAAGCGGATGATCTGCCTCTCGAACAATTACGGGATTTATCAAAAGGCCTTTTTCCCTGTCGAAGGCGGACGCGATTACGAGA
>CALFSW010000025.1 GCA_937916505.1 uncultured Verrucomicrobiales bacterium
GAGCCACGGCATCAGTTTGAGGGCGAATGTAGAGGTGCGTGCCATCTTCACATTCCGCCCAATTACTACTTAACGCCCAACTAAATTTTAAATTCCGAACCGTAATGGTTCGACGCTTCTTTTTAGGAATCGCCATTTGGAAACGTGGGATTAGTCACCCGGAATGGGCGATGTGTTTAAGCGGCGTTTGAGCGTTTCTTCTTTATGACCGGAGGCTTTTCGCCTTTTGCGGCAGCGGCATTGATGGTCACGGATTCAATGTCTTCGCGTGAGGGAATCTCAAACATGACGTCGAGCATGAGGCGCTCGAAGATGGAGCGAAGCGCCCTCGCTCCGGTACCCCGGTCAATGGCTTGCCTGGCAAGGGCAGTGAGACCATCTTTGGTGACTTTGAGCTGAACGTTGTTCATCGAGAGCTGTTTCTGATATTGCTTCAGAAGAGCGTTCTTTGGTTCGACGAGGATTTGGACAAGTTCATCTTCGGTGAGCTTTCGAAGAGAAGTGAGAACGGGAAGTCGTCCGATGAACTCGGGGATGAGTCCGAAGTGAAGGAGGTCTTCGGCACGGACCTGATGGAGAAGAGCGATTTCTTCCGCTTCCTCGGTTTCTTCTGTTTCGACAGCATTGAATCCGAGGACACGTTTTCCGAGACGGCGCCGGACGATGTCTTCCATCCCGACAAAGGCTCCTCCGCAAATGAAGAGAATTTTCTCGGTGTTGACCTGGATATACTCTTGTTGAGGGTGCTTTCGGCCACCCTGGGGTGGAACGTTACAGATCGAGCCCTCAAGGATTTTCAGGAGAGCTTGCTGGACTCCCTCGCCGGAGACATCACGGGTGATGGAGACGTTTTCGGTTTTACGACCGATCTTGTCGATTTCATCAACGTAAATGATGCCGCGCTCGGCTCGCTCGACATCAAAGTCGGCGGACTGGAGGAGGCGAAGGATGATGTTCTCGACATCTTCACCAACGTAGCCGGCCTCGGTCAAAGTGGTGGCATCGACAATACAGAAGGGGACATCAAGAAGACGCGCCAGGGTCTTGGCAAGAAGGGTCTTTCCGGAACCGGTGGGGCCGAGGAGAAGAACGTTGGATTTTTCAATCTCCACATCAGCGTATTTTTCGTCGGCATTTTCATGCTGACGCAAACGCTGGTAGTGATTGTAAACCGCGACAGAGAGCACTTTCTTGGCGTCTTCCTGTCCGATGACGAAGTCATTGAGATTTTGAAGGAGTTCTGCCGGTGTCGGAATTCCGTCTTCGAGTAAGCCGGTGAGTTCTTCGGATGGTTCCGATTGTCCGGCGAGTTCCTTGCGAAGGATGGTGGAGCAAACATCAATGCATTCGTTGCAGATGTAGACGCCGGGTCCGGCAATGAGCTTCTTGACCTCCGAATGGCTTTTGCCACAGAAGGAACACATGGTGAGATTGTTTGCGCGTGCCATTGGGGAATCTTGCTTGGTGAAAGGCTAGCACCTTGGGTGTTTGGTGTCGCCTGATAATTTAAAAAGTAGCAAGATGGCTCCAAAGGGTCGGGTCCATTTCACTGAGAGTCCGGTTTCGGAGTAATTCGGTATCGGCATCGGCCTTGAGAACTGCGAAAATAGTGGAACCGGAGCCGGACATCATGGCGGCATCGGTTTCAGGTTGTTCTAGGAGGAACTGTTTGAGTTCGGCAAGGAAGCGATGTTTTTCGAAGACCGGGCGCTCGAGATCGTTGAAAAGGGTTTGTTTGCCCAATTCCTGCGGAAAGTACGAGATTCCCTGTATTTCCCTGGAGTCTTTCCATTGTGAATAGGCCCAGGGTGTCGGGATGTCGAAGGAGGGTTTGAAAAGGAGAATGCGGCGGGTCCAATCGAGTTGGATGGGCTCGATGATTTCCCCGCGGCCCCGGCACCAGCAAGGGGATTGGCAGAGGAAAAGAGGAATGTCCGATCCCAGTTCAGCAGCCCACGTGGCGAGTGTTTCGGTGGGGATTCCGGCGCCAGTGAGTTCATTGAGCGCAAGGAATGTATAGGCGGCATCGGCACTACCACCTCCGAGTCCGGCACCGTGGGGAATGTTTTTCACCAGAGTGACGCGGAAGTTGCAGGAGTGATTGCTCTTCTCTTCAAAGAGGCGAAGGGCGCGGGAGACAAGATTGGTTTCGTCGGTGGGAACCCCGGGTGTTTCGCAGAGGAGGGAGAACCCGCCGGCAGGCTCGAAGACGAGATCATCGGCGAGAGTTGGAAGAGGGAGGACGAGAGTTTCCAGTTCGTGGAAACCATCCTCCCGTTTACGAGTGATTCCAAGCGAGAGATTTATTTTTGCCGGAGCGTGGATGGTCATGATGAAGTTTTTCCGAAGAGAGCAAGAAGTCGTCCGGTGTTTCCTTTTTCGAGGCGATAGGAGTAGAAGCGCTCCAGATTGGAAGCGGTGCAGAGATCACAGTCGTGATAGTTTTCTTTGGAAATTCCCGCTGCGAGAGCCTGCTCTCGAATGACCGGGGCAAAGTCGATCTCATAGTGGGGGGGGCGAATGCAGGGCGCCAGTACGGCGATTAAGTTTGAGGGCGAGCTTCCAAAATTTTCGGTCATCGCGGCGATGGCCCTGCCGGTGATGTTTAGCTCGGTGCCCTTCTTGCCGGAATGGAGGAGTCCCAATGCCGGGGTCTCTTTATCGAGGAGGTAAAGGGCTCCACAGTCAGCGACGTGGATTCCAAGGAGAACATCTTCACAGGTGATCAGGCCATCAACGCCGGGAGTCAGCAAAGGGGATGACTTGGTGATAACGGCGATTCCTGCGCCATGAACCTGCTCCGCGTGATAGGTTTTACGAAAGCCGAGATCGAGTGCCGCCTGTTCGTGGTGTGGCTGCAGTCGGGCCAGTGTTTTGGTTTTGTCGGGACTGGTCTCTACGCCGTGAATTCGTTCAACGAAGGCAGCCCGATGAAAAGGTGATTCCAAGAGGGGGGCTAAATAGAGAAACGCTTCCTGCACGCCGAAAGCGTAGAGGAAGCGTTGACTGTTCGCCAAGTTTCCTTGGTGACGATTTTTTGAAAGGCGACCCTAGGAATCAAGATTTTTTCCTTCGATGGCCTCACTGGCAGCGGTAACCGTGGAAGCGTCTTCGTTGTCCATGTCTGACATGAGATCAGCGAGCTCTGTGGCAATGTGTCCGCGCATGGTTGCGACGATTTCGGTTCCGCCGTTTGTGATCCGAACCATGATTTTGCGGCGATCTTCTGCTGCGTGGACGCGCTCTACGAAGCCGAGTTTCTCGAGTCGGTCAACCAATCCGGTGGCTGCGGCGGTGGAATGCCCCATCTTTTTGGCAATTGCCGACATGGTGAGGTAGTCTTCGTTGGAGAGGTAGGTTAGGAGAAAAAACTGAGGAAAGGAGAGGTTTCCGCGGTTGAGTTCGCTTGAAAGGTTCAGGATGCAGGATCGCTGAGTCATTAGAACGAAGTCGGCAAGACGGTTGGTGTCCACTTTACCTGTTCTTGAAGAGTTAACTGTGCTTGATTTCATTGTGTTTCGACTGCCGTTTAATTTAGGTGTTTTGGGTAACCTGTCAGCTTCTGAAACCATATTGCCAAGAATAACGGACTACATTCAAGGTGAAATCGCTAATTTTTTTAAATAAACTGCAATGTTCTCACAATCTGTGTCGTGGGATTACCCCCGGACGCTGATAGTTAGGGATCTTGACCATTAGAGGGAGCTTTACTTTCAATTTCATCTTCAGTGTCCGTTTTCGGCGGTATTTTTTCTGATTTGGGCTCTTCCGTCGGAATTTCCTCCTTTTCTCTGGGATTCGGGTAGGCGACGACGGCATCACCTTTCTCGACTTTTCCGCTGATCAGGTCGGCGGCAAAGAAGTCCCGCACTCGTTCACCGGAGGGTCGAAGCGAGGCAGATCTCCCCTCGGGGCCCTGGGATTGGTAGATTGTATTTTTGGGGAGGGATCCGGTTCCAAATTTTTGAATGAGAACGAATTCTCCCGCTTGAGAAACGGAAGCGATGCGACCGACGATTCTGCGTTCAGGGCCGGTGTTTTTTTTCTCTTCTTCTGCTTCGGAAGCGGTTTCTTTTTCTTTTTCGAAGAGGCTGCATGAGGGAAGCAGAAGCAAGAGGAGTAAAAAGAAACCTTTCATGGTGAAATAAAGAGACGGGATTCCTTGCGGCGCAAGCGTTGAGAACCGGGAAGATTGATTGTGGAAGGGGAATCGGGAGAAAGCAGAGTGAGAGCGCGGGAGATGAGATCAGAGGAAAGATTGGGGATATGGTGGTCCTTCAGGAATTGGTGAAGGAACTTTTTCTGAAGAGGTGGTGGCAGAGTCCTGAACGAGGGGAGGTGGATGCGGCCCCGGGGATCGAGGATATTGAGGGTTTCAAGGTGGGATCCGACGATCTGTTCGAGTTCCCCGGTTTGCTGATGAGAGCGGAGAAGAGCGGGAACGGGATCGCGGTCAAGGATGTCGGCGAGGAGAGGAAGGGCTTCGTGGCGAAGACGGTTGCGAGTTGCGAAAGATTCGGAATTTGAAGAATCTTCCCGGAAGGAATGGTTGCCTTTGGTCAGGAAGTCGTTGATTTCAGAACGCCTCACGGCGAGAAGAGGCCGGAGGAAAGTCAGATTGTTAATTTTCTGACGGGTTGACATTCCCTTTGTACCGGCGGATCCGCGGAGCAGGTTGAAAAGAATGGTTTCGGCTTGGTCGTCGGCGTGGTGGGCAAGGAGGACTTTATTCACGCCTGATTGAGCGGCGCATTCCTCAAAGAAATGATGGCGGGCGTTGCGAGCGGCGGTTTCGAGAGAGAGCTTTTTTTCCGCAGCAAGAGAGGCGACGTCGGTCTTTTTCGAAAGGAGGTCCGGGCCGATCAGTTTTCGGACGAAAGTTTCGTCGGTGTCAGATTCCTTGCCACGCAAGCCATGGTTGAGGTGACAATAAATGAGTTTTTGAAATCCGTGGCCGACCAGCCAGTGATGGAGGGCGACCGAGTCGCGGCCGCCGGAGAGTCCGACGAGGCAGGGTTTTTTGGGATCGAGCCAGTCGGGAGGTGCGATCATGGCTTGCGAAAGACCATGAAGTGTTGCCAGGGAAGGTCATTGAGGGTCTTTTCCCACTTGAGACCAACGAGAGCCATTTCCTTCTTTGCCTGGGCCTGGGTCATTTTGTGAAGGGGTTTGATGGGGACGGTGGGATCTTCGGCCCGATATTCCAAAAGAAAGACCCGCCCTCCGGGCCGCAGGGCTTTTGCGATGGAAGTCATCATTTCGAAGGGGTGTGAGAATTCATGGTAGGCATCGACCATGAGGGCGGCATTGATGGATTCGGAAGGGAGATCAATGGTATCGATTTTCCCGAGATGAGTGGTGATGTTTTCCAACCCGAGCTGAGTGGTGCGTTGGTCGAGAAATTCGATCATTTCCTTCTGAATATCGACTCCGATGACCTTGCTCTTTGGATGCTGCATGGCGATCCGGAGACTGTAATATCCCGATCCGGCTCCAATGTCGGCGAGGACGTCGTTTTCTTCGAGATCGAGAAGATCCATGGCCTTGGTGGGAGCTTCCTCGGACTCCCGCTCGGGGCGTTCAAGCCAATTGATCGCGGGATGTCCCATGACGTAGGAGATTTCGCGGCCTTGATAGTATTTGCCAGTTCCGTCCCGGGATTTTTCTCCTGTTGAGTAGTAATTGTGAGTGGGTGGTGGTGGGACGACTTCGCCTTCAGGAACTTTAGGGGCTTCCGTCGGCTCGGTGGTGGCGACCCCGGCTTCGGGGTCTGGCTCCTCCGTGGCTTCGGGGTCCGGCACTTCAGGTTCGACGGCAGCTTCGGAAAGTGCGGGCTTATTAGGCGACTCAGGATCAGCTTCGGAGCGCTGCGTGACTTGGTAAATGACTGCCGAGACGAGGGCGATGACGAGGACGAGAGGAAGGTATTTCATGGTAGGAAGAGTGGGGCGCAGTGGGCTTGTATTTCAGGAGTGAGTTTTTGGGCGAGTGAGGAAACCTCGTCAGGCACCCCGGTCGTCAGGATTTGGATGTGGGGGTTTTCCGCGGGAGTGAGGATGTGTTGGGCGACTCTGCGTGCAATGGCATCTCCGGTGTCGACAAAGCGAATGTGGGCAGGGAGACGGGCTTCGAGTGCCGGACGAAGAAAGGGGTAATGAGTGCAGCCGAGGATAAGGACGTCGGCATCGGCGGCAAGCATTTCGGCGGTGTATTCATCGATGGCGGCATCGACCTTGGGGCCGGAAAGGACGCCTTGCTCCACGAGTTCGACGAATTTGGGGCAAGGCTGGGTAATGACCCTGATGTCCCGGGCGTGGCGGGCGACAAGGTGGTGGAATTTGTCTCCCCGTAAGGAGGCCTCGGTTGCCAGGACACCAATTGTTCCCGTTTGAGTGAGCGCGGCGGCGGGTTTTACCCCGGGTTCCATTCCGATGAAGGGGAGAGGGTAAAGGGCGCGGAGGGCTTCGATCGCGACGATTGTGGCGGAGTTGCAGGCGATCACGATGATCTCGGCGCCCTGCTCGATCAGGAAGTCAGAGAGGGCGAAGGTCCGTTCGCGAATCTTGCGATAACTTTTGTTGCCGTAGGGGCACCAGGCATTATCGCCGATGTAGGTGATGTCTTGATCCGGCAGAAGGGCGCGGATCTCCCTAAGAACGGAGAAACCGCCGACGCCGGAATCGAGGACACCAATCACAGGAAAGGAGCTTGCCCGTGAAATGGCGGGGTGGAAACGACAAAAAGCCCGGCTACGATGAGCCGGGCTTTTTTAAAATTGAGAGGCAAGGGTGAGGGCTACTGGGCAGCAGTCTCTTCGGATGCTTCAACGGTGATGGTCACGGAAGTGGTGACATCGGAGTGAAGCTTCACTTCCACGTCGGTCTTCCCGGTGGATTTGATGGGCTTGCTGAGCTGGATCGCGGTGCGGTCAATGGAGACGCCTTTGTCCTCAAGAGCTTTGTGGATGTCGATGGAAGTGACAGAGCCGAAAGCCTTGCCATTTTTACCAACATCCAAAGTGAACTTGGGCTTCATGCGGGAGATCTTGCGGGCAAGTGTCTGGGCTTCGTTGAGCTCTTCAGTTTCACGCTTGGCGCGGGAGGTCTGAAGGTTCTCGATTTGACGGAGATTGCCTTTGGTTGCCTCGTAGGCCTTGCCAGAAGGGATGAGGAAGTTGCGGGCAAAGCCGGCTTTCACTTTCACGACATCGGCTTCGGCGCCGAGATTGTCGATTTTTTCGCGGAGGATAACTTCGGTAAGTGCCATGGTTTTGTAGAGGAAAAGGTTTGTGGAAGGGCGCGGGGATAGGGATAGCGCGGCGCGGAGTCAAGGAATTATCAGCGACGAAGTGGAGATCGAGGTAATTTGGCTGGATTGACTATCAAGAATCGCTTGATGGACGTCGCATGCTTTCCCCTCGCGAGATCGCTTACGTCTTGTCCTTTTACTCTCTTCGACTGATGCGATTTCCATCTCGAATCCTTGCGCCACGGTATTGCCGTTCATAAGGTCCCGCCTGTGAAGCACGAGGTTTTACCTTTTCCTGCCCGCCGTGATTCCCCGGCGATTGATCAAATTGGTGTTGAGGAACGAGCGCAGCGTTTTTGTGCGCGGAGTTTGAAAAAGGAGACCAAGATGTCGGCTTTGAAACTGGCGGTCACGATGTTGGACGTCACGACTTTGGAAGGGGCTGACTCGGTGGGCAAGGTTCGCCAGATGTGTCAAAAGGCAATGCGTCCGCTGCCAGGCGATCCCTCGGTCGGTCCTGCCGCAGCTGTTTGTGTTTATCCCCGGATGGTGAAGACCGCGGCAAAAGCAGTGGAAGGTTCCAAGGTGAAAGTTGCGGCGGTGGCGACGCAGTTTCCAAGTGGGCAGATGCGTTTGAAGGAGCGGTTGGCGGAAGTTCGCTATGCGGTGGGTGAGGGCGCGGACGAGATTGATATGGTGATTTCGCGCGGTCAGTTTTTGCAGGGTGAGTATCGGGCTATTTATGATGAAGTTGCGGCGTGCAAGGAGTGCTGTGGAGAAGCCCGCCTCAAGGTGATTTTGGAGACCGGCGAGCTCACAACCTATGACAATGTCCGCTACGCCAGCGACATGGCGATGTCAGCCGGAGCTGACTTTATTAAGACCTCGACCGGGAAGGTTCCCATCGCCGCCACCCTTCCGGTGACCTTGGTCATGCTCCAGGCGATTGAGGACTTTTACGAGCGGACCGGACGGATGGTCGGGATGAAGCCGGCAGGTGGTATTTCCAATGCCAAGTTGGCTTTGCAGTATCTCGTCATGGTTCGTGAGGTTCTCGGACCGAAGTGGCTCGACAATGACTGGTTCCGTTTCGGAGCTAGTTCCCTTACCAATGATCTTCTCATGCAAATTCGCAAGCAGGAGACCGGCCGTTATCAAAGCGGCGATTATTTTTCCCAAGACTAAGTTTCCCAATTTCCATGAGTGCCAATGATTTTCTTTTAGGCGGATTTGCGCCCGCGCCCGAGTCCACCGATCACTTTGAGATCAAGAAAAGCTATGACCTTTTCATCGGGGGAAAGTGGGTGAAAGCAGCGAAGCGATTTGAGACGACCAACCCGGCAACGGGGGAGGTTCTTTCCGAGGTTGCCCTTGCCGGGAAGAAGGAGGTCAATCAAGCGGTCAAGGCCGCCCGTAAAGCCTATGGGGAAGTCTGGTCCAAGTTGTCCGGTGCCGAACGCGGGAAGTATCTTTTCCGGATCGCCCGATTGCTTCAGGAGCGCGCGCGCGAGTTTGCGGTCGTGGAGTCGATGGATGGCGGGAAGCCGATCCGCGAAAGCCGCGATGTTGATGTTCCTTTGGCGGCCGCTCACTTTTTTTATCATGCCGGTTGGGCCGATAAGTTGGCGTATGCTTTTCCCGGAGCCGGAGTCAGTCCAATCGGGGTGGTCGGCCAGGTGATCCCGTGGAATTTTCCGCTGCTCATGGCCGCCTGGAAAATCGCTCCCGCTCTCGCCTGTGGAAATACGGTGGTCTTGAAGCCTGCGGAGACGACTCCGCTGACCGCGCTGAAGTTGGCCGAACTCTTTGAAGATGCCGGCCTTCCTGCCGGAGTGGTGAACATCATTACGGGAGCAGGTGAGACCGGGAAGGCTCTGGTGGAACATCCCTATGTCGACAAGGTTGCTTTTACCGGTTCGACTGCTGTGGGTAAGGAGATTCGCCGGTCCGTGGCAGGAACCGGAAAGAAGTTCACTTTGGAGCTGGGAGGGAAAGCCGCGAATATTGTTTTTGAAGACGCGGCCGTTAATGAAGCGGTCGAGGGCATCGTAAACGGAATCTTTTTTAATCAAGGCCACGTCTGTTGCGCGGGTTCACGCTTGTTTGTGCAGGAAAGCATTGCTGACACGGTGATCAAGAAGCTGAAAAAGCGTATGGAATCACTCGTTGTCGGCAATCCGCTCGACAAGAATACCGATGTCGGAGCAATTAACTCCGTCGAACAATTGGAGCGGATTAAGGAATTGGTAAAAGCAGGAAAAGAGGAGGGGGCTTGTATTTGGCAGCCATCCGGTGGGCTGCCCCGCAAGGGGAATTGGTTCAAGCCCACGCTCTTTACCGAATGTGCTCAGAGCCATCGTATCGTGCAGGAAGAAATTTTTGGCCCTGTCCTTGTGATCCAGACATTTCGTAATCCACAGGAAGCTCTGACCAAAGCCAACAACACTCCTTATGGTCTCAGTGGAGGAGTTTGGACCGATAAGGGATCCAAGATTTTCAAAATGACCGCCGGACTGAATGCGGGAGTCGTTTGGGCAAACACCTTTAACAAGTTTGATCCGACCTCGCCCTTCGGCGGATACAAGGAAAGCGGGATTGGTCGCGAAGGAGGACTGCATGGTCTCTCCGCCTATTGCAACCTGAGTCACTAGTCACCATATCTATTCATCATGAGTCATCTTGGTATTCCGAAGACCTATAAGCTCTTCATTGGCGGGAAATTTCCCCGGACCGAATCAGGTCGAATTCTCGAAGTTCGAGGCCCAACGGGGGAATTTCTAGCGAACGCATCCCGAGCCAGCCGCAAGGACTTCCGTAATGCGGTTGTGGCAGCACGCAAAGCCTCCGGAGGTTGGGCGAAGTCGACAGCCTACCTGAAAGGGCAAATTCTCTATCGGATTGCGGAGATTTTGGACGGTCGATCAGATCAATTCGTGAACGAGTTGGTGGGGCAGGGGCTACCGGAAACCAAGGCGAGAACCGACGTTTCTGAAGCGGTTGATCTTCTCGTGCACTACGCCGGATGGAGTGACAAATATCAGGCGCTATTCTCAACCGTGAATCCGGTGGCGTCTCCGCACTTCAACTTTTCCACACCCGAGCCGGTTGGAGTTGTCGGAATCATCGCGCCGAGACGTGGAAGTCTTCCCGAGCTCGTTTCAGCAATTGCTCCGGCCCTGGTGGGAGGAAATGCAGTTGTGGCGCTTGCAGGCGAAAGCGCCCTCACCGCGATTTCATTTGCCGAAGTTTTGGCCACTTCGGATGTTCCGGGTGGAATCGTGAATATTCTTACCGGGCACCGTGATGAGCTGGTTCCCGAGTTCGCCAAGCACATGGATGTGAATGCTGTTCTTCTCTGCTCGGACGATGCCGACGAACGGAAAATCGCTGAGCTTGAGGCGGTCGAAAACCTTAAACGTATGAGTTTACAGCCAGATAGGTCACTTTCACCCAGCCCTTATCACATCCTCGATTTTCAGGAAATCAAGACAACCTGGCATCCTGTCGGGGTTTGAGCTTTTTTCCGAAAATCTCCGCTTGCTTTCACGAGGTTTTTTTTTAAAGTTTCGCACACCAAGTTGGTGGTCGTAGCTCAGTTGGTAGAGCCCCTGATTGTGATTCAGGTTGTCGCGGGTTCAAGTCCCGTCGATCACCCCATTTTTAAGCCCTGTGGATCAATGAGTTACAGGGCTTTTTCTTTGCTCGGGTGAATGGTTTTCGAAAAGTGGTGCCCAAATGTCGCCCGAATGAGACGGGAGCATCAGCGCAAAAGGAAACCGTCTACCCCAAGACGAAAGGGCAGACGGTTTTGCTCCACTATGTCTGTTCCGCCTCAAATGCTGGTTTCCGCCTTTCGAGCTTCTGCCAACTTC
>CALFSW010000026.1 GCA_937916505.1 uncultured Verrucomicrobiales bacterium
GACAGATACTCTCTGTCACACGATCGCGATTTACGACAGAGATTGGCAATCAACTATCTACTACTCGATGAAGGAAGATTCCGAAGTGCTTCGGTCATCACGACTATTCGAGACTGTCATGTCGTTGATCGCACCGCACGAGAGCCTCGAAACAAAACAGGCACAATCGGGCAGACGGTAGGTTCTAACCACCCTCCCCCACACCACCGGTCATCCTTTGCTCCATTTCGGACTGTCACCAGGACCGGAGCAAAACACGATGAGTTCAGAGATCCGCTACGAAGTGAAGTTCCGGCTCTTGGCTTCTGCCTGGGCCAATGGCAGCGAATGGCCACTTGCTCTTCGGATCAGCAAGTCATGCACGATGGGCTGCTAGGACCGGTGGAGGCACGATCAACGGCTACGATACCGAGGGGCGACTCTTCAAGACCATCGAGATCGATGCCGATATTTCCGGCGAAAATGACTTTGTGCTGCCTTCGGTTTGAGATCTAAATCGCTCCTGTTGGCATTGCTTGTGATACGCTGGAGGGATGGGCGATCTGACATTATGGTGCAAGACGCTCATCAGCTTTTCTCCTTCGGGAACGGTGGGCGGTTTTCTTAGCACGGATGCGGCTCCCGTCTCATTCGGGCACCAGCCCCCAAATCGCCTCCTCTTCCTCCTCCTTAAAACCTCTTAACTCACCTACCGAAAAGGAGTTAAAATGGAGCCACCTGACGGACTCGAACCGTCGACCTACTGATTACAAAGCAAAAGACCTTGCGTAACTCACTGATTACAAGCACCTCTATTTTCGCCATTTTACCCATTTTAGGCATATTGCTTGCTTTTAAGGTGAATTCGGTGAAATTCGGTGCATGGCTCGACAGGTTCAATTTAAACCCGTGAAAACGGCAACGATGGGATGGCGACTGAACGTCCCTGCCGGATACTCCGAATCAGGAAAACGGGAGCAAGTCTTCTTCCCTACCCGGCAACGAGCGCTCGATGCCGCTCAGCGATATAAGGAGAAGCGAACCGAATTCGGAACACAAGCAAAGAGTATCAAGCCGATCCTTGCCGAGGCCGCAACCCGCGCAGAAGAAATCCTGAAACCTTACGGAATCACCATACTGGAAGCCGCTGAAAGAGTCGCTGAAATGGAGCGCAAGGCGAAGGAATCGCGACCAGTCTCCGAGGCTGTCGCGGCCTTCATGGAGACTAAGGAGAAACTAAGCCACAGGAGACAGCAGGAACTTAGATATGCGGCTGAGACGCTCACGGAGGCTTTCGGAGATCGTCTAATGTGTGACGTCAAAGGTGAGGAAATTTCCGAGGTTTTCGAGAAGCGATACCCCGCCAACTCGACGTTCAATGCTCGCACCAAGGACGCAGGAAGAATCTGGCAATGGGCAGCACGCCGACCGAGGAATTGGGCTGACGCTTCGGAGATTGAGGCATTTGAGAAGAAGGATCACAAGAAGGGTAAGGTTCTAGTTATGAAACCGGAACAGGCAGTGACACTCCTACGGGTTGCCGAGGAGCATTACCCCGACACCGTTCCCGCTTTTGCTCTCATGCTGTTCATGGGAGTTAGACCCTTTGAAGTCACAAAGATGACATCCGCAGACGTCACCGAGGACGGCGTGACGATTCCCGATGAAGACGAGGACACAGGGGAAGGAACTAAAACAGGAAGGCGATTCCTCCACATGACGCCCATAGTGGCCGAGTGGATCAAAGCCTATCCCGTGCAAGACAGAATCACTCCCCCGAACTGGGAACGGAAATGGGATGCCGTGAGACGACGGGCAGGATGGGCAGTGGCCGCAGAATTCCTGAAGGGCTCCAAGTGGAACGTCACTCCTGATTTACCCAAGTGGACGCCTGACATATTGCGTCACACAGCTGCAACCATAGCCATCAATTCTGGCAAGCCGCTCTCGGTGTTGATTTTCGAGCATGGACACACACAAGGCGAGACTACGCTCAAGAAGCACTACCTTGGGAAGATGACCAAGAAGCAGACCGTCGAGCTTCTCTCGATTGGACCGAAGGGGAAGAAACTCAAGACCATCCAAGCAGCATGAAGTCGCCTGAAGATATCAAGGCCGATGTCATGGCCGCAATCCAAGCTCTCCGATCAATTGCTGTTCATGGGGATGAATCCGAAGCGGGAAAAGCTGCCGAATCATTGCTTGAAATTGCCAACCGATCAGTCGGTCAAGTGGACTCTTTATCCTATCACCCGGCAGACAGACCCGCACCCGCCGCTCTCTTGCGCTCTGCTGGCGCTGCATCTAAATGGCCAGTGTCAGTTCCCAGAATTGAAGAGCAGCGTGAGAGCGCGATACAGGCGCAAATACCGTCTACTTTTGGCGGACTGTCCCCTGTCAGAACCGAGAGGAAAAAGGGACGCGGAGGAAGTCGGGATTTTCACCCTGCGAGTCGGACTGGTTTCACTCATGGAATCATTTGTGATTTGCTGGCAGATGGAGAGTTTCCGATTGGCGGAGATGCTGATGATCTGCTTGTCGCATGTATGGAAAAAATCGAGGATGATTGCATGGGTGACTGGGAAAACTTCCCATGGCCGCCGAGCTTGGTCGCACAGGCGAAGAAAGAGGTCCACCGGAATAATCCCATCGAACACGTCGTTAATGACTGGATTAAATCGGGACTGAAGTCCTTGGCGCCATAGCTGAAAATTTAAACGGCTTTTGATTTTCACGGGAGGTTTAGTCATTCCGGAAAAAATGGTAATATTGGGAAGCGTTATGACTAATAACGCATCCAATACCCAGTCAGGCCGAGCCACCCCTCGGCAAGTCGCGGAACATAATTCCGTCACCGTGCCAACAGTCCTTAGCTGGTTTAGGCAAGGCATCATTCCCGCCAAGATTGCGATTGGCCGGGTGTATCGTTTCGACCTCGATGAGGTTGACGCCGCACTAGAGGCACGAACGAAAATCGAAACCCTTAATCACTAACAGAAAAGCCCCACCCGCGAGGATGAAGCCTTCTGAAAAACAACAGTTTCAAGATACCAGTCTCCCTCTTTGCGGCAAGGCAAACTTGCCATGAAATACGACCTTTATTTGTTGAAGTCCCACCTGCCGGAATATCTCCGAGCCATTGGTTGCGAACTCAACTTCAAACACGATACGACCTTCACGACCGCTTGCCCTATCCACCGAGGCGAAAAGCAAAACTTCCATGCTACCCAGAAGCCGGATGGCGTTTGGGTTTGGCATTGCTTCAGTGGTTGCGGAGGAGATGGCGGAACAGTCATTGACCTTCACTCTCGATTGAACGGAGTCGATGCCAAGACTTCCGATTGCATCAAAGGTGCTGCCGAAGTTACTGGGATTTCTCCCATCGAGGAGACCGGACCTAAGCCAAGGAATCACCACAGAGAGGAGAAAGCCAAGTCCGGCATTCGCTGGTCAGGAGAACTCATCAAAGGCACAGAGCAGACATGGAAAGCCTTTGCTCAAAAACGAAAGCTCTCCTTCCCTGCTATCCATGCAGCCGTTCATGGTGGCATCCTCCGCTTCCTCAGAGTCGAAGGGAAGCAATGCTTCGCTGTCACGGACGAAACCCACCGAGCTGGTGAAGTCCGTAGAATCGACGGGAAAGAATTCTACTGCGGGAAAGTCTATGGACTACCGGGGGTCGATAAATCTTGGTTGCCAGGTGCTGCACTCCTGCGGGAAACCAAGCTGGAGAAATCCGTTTTGATTTGTGAAGGCTCAACCGACTTCCTCGCCGCTTTCGATGCCTATTCCAAATACAGAAGAGCAGACGGAGAGCAGTCATGGCTTCCACTGGCGGCCCTTGGTGCGAGCTGCAAACACCTTCATCCCGACATCATCAAACACCTCAAAGGGAGAACCGTCAGGATTGCGCCAGATGGAGACGAGGCAGGAGAGAAGATGGGCAACCACTGGGGAGAGATGCTCTCATCAATGGGATGCCTGGCTGAAGTCCTAGAGATGCCAAAAGGGCGTGACCTGCGGGATATGCTCGAAAGCGGAGAACTCAAGCCGGAGGAACTTTACTCATGAGCCTCTCGATAAAACGATATGAGCCGAAGCAGGAGTCGGAACCGGAGATTCAAAACCCGAACGACTTCAATCTCACTGCTGTTTTGGAAGCAATGGTCGCCTCAACTCCCGAGCATATCGCGGAGATGGAGAAGCTCTCAAGAGAGGCTGTCTTCATCCTCCCAAAGCTCGCGATGAGTGGACAACTGACAATCATCAACGCTTCCTTCAATGCTGGGAAAACGCTTCTTTGTTGTTGGCTCCTGAGCCAGCGCGACCGGGAGGTGACGAGGAGCCAACG
Source organism: uncultured Verrucomicrobiales bacterium (assembly GCA_937916505.1). Classification (GTDB taxonomy): domain Bacteria; phylum Verrucomicrobiota; class Verrucomicrobiia; order Verrucomicrobiales; family Akkermansiaceae; genus SW10. The sequence goes on from CALFSW010000026.1 coordinate 4,331, forward strand.
AATCTTTTACATCAACGCAGACGACACCTTCACAGGTAGCATTGATAAAGCAAAAATAATGAGGGACCACGGGATTCAATTTCTAATCCCTGGGCAACTAG
>CALFSW010000027.1 GCA_937916505.1 uncultured Verrucomicrobiales bacterium
AATCGAGGTGCCCGGAAAGCGGGTCATCGACGGACGGGATCTCAGCCCTTTGTTGAAGGGAGAGACAAAGGTGATACCTCATGCGGGGATGAAGAAATCCCTGAATGGAGCGGTCCCGTTGAGACGGCCGTGGAACCCGGATGGAGAATGGGCCTCTTTGATTCATCGCAATGAATACAACGATGCTTTTTTCTATCACGGGAGCCAGGGAGCCTTGGCGGCGGTGCGGTGGCAGAACTGGAAGTTGTATATCAATCCAAGTTTGACTCTTTATGATCTCGCGCAAGACCCCGCGGAATCCAAGGCGGTGCGTAATCCGAAAATATTGCGGAAGTTGCGCGGGATGGTGGTTCTTTTTCAGGAGGAAATGCGAAGGGATGCCCGGCCGGCCGGGGAAGTGTCCCGTCCCCGGATCGACGGGAGGACGGGAATCCCAAAGATGACTCTGGACCGGTTGCAATCGAAGATGAATGTGACCTATGCGAAGTATGGGGACCGGACTCTGGAGATGGACATTTATCGTCCGAAGGGAGAATGGGGCACCCTGCCTGCGGTGGTGTGCATCCATGGCGGAGGGTGGGCAAAAGGCAGCCGGGTGAATCACGCAAAGGTTGCGCAGGCTCTGGCAGACCGGGGGTATGTCGCCGCGACGATTTCGTATCGTCTGAGTGGCGAGATTCCGTTTCCAGCGCAGATCCATGACTGTAAAGCGGCGGTGAGATTTTTGCGTGCGAATGCAAAGGAGTTTGGGATTGATGCGGACAAGATTGGAACAATCGGGCATTCGGCGGGCGGACATTTGGCGGCATTGCTGGCGACGTCGGGCGGGGTGAAAGAGCTGGAAGGCGATGGGGGCAATCCGGAGTTCAGCAGCGCGGTGCAGGCGGCTTTTCCAATGGGAGCTCAGACCGATTTTTTGTCAAAGCGAACGCGGGAAGTTTCGAAGACCAAATCGATTTGGCAGCAGTTTATGAGTGGATCCCAGGAGGAGCAACCGGAGCGATATCGCCTGGCCTCACCGCTGGTGCACCTCGGTGGAAATGATCCGCCGATTTGGTTTATGACCGGGGAGAAAGACGACCCGAGCACACGGGCGGAAGATTTTCGGGAAAAGATGAAGGCGCTGGGGATCGAGTCAGGAGTGACGCTCGTCAAGGGTGCGCCCCATCCATTTCTGGTCGAGCAGGTGTGGTTTGACGAGATGGTGAAAAGGGCGGATCAATTCTTTGAGGGAGTGCTGAAGTAGCTTAAAGATTGCCTTTGATCTGCCGCTCCTTGGCGCGGTGAACGAGAAACAGGAGCTCGCTTATTCCTTGTTTGGTTGAGGCAAAATTTCCGGGACCGAAGGGCCCGGACAAGTCCCCTTCCAGGTCGCTCCCGGAGTGCCGCCGGTGGGACCGGCACACCAACTCGCGGGATCATTACCGAAGGCATTCATGCCAATTCGCTCAAGTCCTTGTCCGCCTCCTGCTGCTCCGGGATCCCATGGACTGGTGTTTTGGTATTTCGCTTGATCAACGATGATATAGCGGGGGCTTTTCCCGCTCGTTCCAGAGGGTCGGCAGAGAGAGACCGCGCCCCGTGTCCCGGAGAAGAGTTTCCTGGAAAAGCTGAAAACCTGGACGTTCCCGGGAACGTCGATGGGTTCGGTCCCCTTGGGAACACAAATCACGAATCCACCGGGAGCCACGATGGTATTTTTGGGAAAGCGGAATTTCTTCGTTAACTCAACAACACCAGACAACACCCATACGTTTTCGGGACAATCCGGATCCCAGAGTGGGATCGGCTCGGGAGTGACATTTTGCAATTCAAGGTATGGAAAGCCACCTTTCCCGGGATGATACATGATCTCCGTGATCATGAGATTCGGCAGGACCGGCCCGCTGTTTTTTGTTCCAAAGCTGGGGAACTTTTCGGTCAAAAGATAGTCGTTCCCATCCGATGATTCGACGCGACCAAAAGAGGCATTTTGATCAATTCCGAAAAATTGGAAACCATTGGAGTATCCGGTCAACTCACCATCGGAATCCCCCGAAAAAAGATAGCAGCGTTCATTTCCCGAGTTGAAAGCAAGATTACTTCCGGCAGCCGCGAAATCGAGTTCGTCCACCACAAGGTAGCCTTTTGCGGGCACCACCATTTCCGACGGAAATTGAAACGAAAAGGGAGAATCCCTCTGGTCGCTCAACCACCAACCACCAATGGGAACCTCTGCGGAGGTGGGATTGTAAATTTCCACAGCGTCCACAAGGAACCCATTGGAGCGGGAGCGGAGTTCGTTAATCACGAGCCGGGGGATATTGGGTTCCGGGTCATCCGAACCCGGAGAGCCGAGGCGTGCCGAGCTTGCCCGCCAAGTGCTAAAGTGCTCGGGGTCCGCCTTGGGGTCGAGGGTCGTTCGGGTGAGAGAGAATCCCACCGGAGACGGCTGATGCCTGAAATAGCCATGATTGTCCGGCACGACCGGCCAGGGTGCATGAGATTGATATCGCATTTGGGTGGCCACCGATCCGTCGGCACCGACCAAGGCGATTCGCCCCCATTGATTGTTGAATGGGGACTCCTTGATCTTGCCCGGGGGAATGACGCCGTGATAAGCCACGCCGGGGTAGAGAGAACGAAAACTCCCGGGATTTGCAACGAGGACAACAAATCCACCAGGAGGAGCGATTTGCCCCTCCGGGAAGGTGTGGATTTCGTAAAGGTCCTCCATCCCTTCGCTGAAGTCCACAATGCGCATTCCGGACAGGTCCAACGGAGTGTCGCCGAGATTCTTAAATTCGATGAACTCCTCGTTCCGGGGAGTCCCGTTCAAGGCCGTGGAATGATACATGATCTCCGTGATGAGAAGGCAGGAAAAATCCTGATCCACCACGTAGGCAGCAGCGACTAATTCACTCCAGTCGTTGCCGGATTTGACCCTGGCCTGAACGGTCATTGGCCGGTTGATTGAAGGCGGCCCCCCAAAGGACTTTCGATCGCGAGAAGGACGGTAAACGCGGGCAGTTCGGCGGACACGACCCCGGGCGTCGCGAGGGTCGGTCCCATCGGTGGTGTAGAAAATGGCACCCGATGGATTGGCATGAGAGATCGACAAGAGAGCGGGTGCCTGCACGTTTCCTCCCGCTGGAGAAATAACGGGAACTTCTAAGGCCAGGCTCACTCTGAAAAAGGAGAAGCTTAAGCATACGATCAGGAAAGCCCTCCATGAGGCGGATCGTTTATGTCCTTTCTCCATTTTGTCCTTTCTCCATTTGCCATGGCAATGACCCGAATGAAGGCAGCTGTCAAGTTGGGGGATCTGTGATCGCAAGGAGTCGATGACCATCACGAGCCTTCAAATCAACCACGTCATGGGCTCAGGAAGCGCTAGGGTCCGGAAGACTCTCCTGCAAAATGACGCGGGTGTGCTGTTCCGATTACAAGATCAAGTATAGCTCACCACCGTGTCTGGCAGTTACCCAACAAGCTCGGTGGCAGTGCCTCCATTACCCAGTTCCACGTTCAGGTGCCCAATGACACTAAACTCTCTGACAAACCGATAAAGCAACCTCCAGCACGATCTCCTCATCATTTATCCAAATGTGTCGGGCGCTGAGCGATGGTGTCGCCATGATGGCCAAGCACGAGGGGAGGGAGGTCTAAAGCGATCGAGGAAGGATCAGGTAGGGAGTTGGCCCGTGATGAAAGAGACTCCCCCTTTCTATCAAACTTTCGTCGATAGATTTTCACCTATGGGAGCAGTAAATATCTCCATGCAAATCATCGTCGTCACTCCCGCGCTTCTTGCGTCGGATCAGTCGACCTCACTCACCAAAGGCGTGACCACTCTGCGGAATGGAAGCGATGATGACCTGCGCGCCGAGAGCGGTAATCCACAATGAGAAAAATCGGCACGTTTCCCCTGAGCAGAATTGGAGCGTTGGGCGGCATCGCGATTTGCTGCTTGTGTGCTCCCGCTTCGTCACACGGTGCCGCTCCCGGCTCTGCGGAGAGTTCGGCAAAGCAATCGCAATCAAGCGAACTGCCTCCCCTGGACAGAGCCCGGGAAATGGGACGTGCAAAGTCAGCTTTGTTGGCACCGGTATTGCGCAAAGAGGCCCCGGCATCCGCCGGACCTTCGACGGCCAATCTCGTGGACTTCAAGAAGCATGTCGCGCCGGTGCTCACCAAGACCTGCGTGGCGTGTCACGGTCCTAAAAAGGCCAAGGGCAAGTTCCGCATCGACACCCTGGATCCTGATCTCATGCAAGGGGGCGATGTCGATTGGTGGCTGGAGGTTCTCGATGTCTTGAGCAATGGCGAGATGCCGCCTGAAGATGCCGACGTCCAACTGGCGGATGAAGACCTTACCAAGATCACCGGGTGGCTGGGATCGGAGATTCAAAAAGCCTCGGCGGTGCGGCGTAACGAAGAGAGCCATTCCTCATTTCGTCGCATGACGCGCTACGAATATAACTATGCACTCCAGGATCTGCTTGGCTTAACCTATTCCCTCGTCGGGAGCCTCCCTGCGGAAACGGCATCCGGGGATGGCTTCAAGAACAGTTCGGAAATGCTGCAGATGTCGGCGATGCAATTCGAAATGTATCGCGAGATCGGCCTGAAGGCTCTGAAACATGTCACGGTCTCTGGCGAGCGTCCTAAAATGGTTGTCTACCGTCTGCCGATGCAGGACGAGAAACTGTCGGTGAACAGCAATGAAGATATTGGGGAAGTGCATCCCCTCAGTCAGAAGCTAAAGAAAGGTGAGAAGCCTGTAAAAGGTGTCTCTCTGGATCAGAGGAAACGTTCAGTGAAATTCAATCTCAGCAATCACCTTCCTGATGAAGGCATGATGCGCGTGACCATTCGTGCCGGGCGGTCGACGATGAACACGGACGAGTATGCCAACCTGCGATTGGATTTCAGTGCTCACACCAGCAATAACGCCAACTTTTCCCAAGTGATCAGCGACCGCGATATGCCCGTCACGGCCTCTGCCGACAGTCCGCAATCGATCCACTTTGATATTCCTCTCAGCGAGATTCAACGTAATCCATTCCGAAACAATATCGAGAAATTCCCCCGGCGGGATGAGTTTTTGACGATTCAGAATATTTCCAGCGGACGCAGAAATAAGGAACCTCTCAAGGTGCTCGTCGATTTCATCGAAATCAGCGCGCCCTACTACGAACAATGGCCGCCCAAAACTCATCGAGATATTTTCAGAGAAAGTGACCATAAAACGAATGAGCAGAAATATGGTCGTGAAGTGTTAACGCAATTCATGGAGCGGGCCTGGCGTCGTCCCGTTACTTCGAAGGAAGTGGATCCCTTCATGGCCCTCTTTACGGAATACCGTCCCGACTTTGCGAACCTGGAAGAGGCCATGCTGGAGGTGTTGGCAACGGTCCTGGCGACCCCGGAATTTCTCTATCTGGCTCAGGAAGTCCCAGCCAGTAATTCGGAAAATCCACAAACGATCAGTGGACTGGAATTGGCCAGCCGCCTCTCATTCTTTCTGTGGTCCAGCGTCCCTGACGAGGAATTGCTCGAACTCGCCCGGAAGGGAACACTCAAAGATCCAACGGTGTTGTCGGATCAAGTCAAACGGATGTTAACGGACTCACGCTCAAATCGATTTGCTCAAAATTTCGTTCACCAATGGCTCGGCCTCGATGGCCTGGATAGTGTCACGCATGTGAAGGACAGTTCGCTTTTAGAGGCCATACAGGAAGAGCCCGTTGCCTTTTTTGATGAAGTGTTGAATCGCAACCGCAGCGTTATGGATTTCATTCACTCGGACTACGCGGTGGTCAATGAACGCCTGGCCGGTCACTATCAGATTCGCGACGTTTATGGACCTCATTTTCGCAAGGTTCCGATCAAGCCTGAAACCAATCGTGGTGGGATTTTGACCGGCGCCGCGATTCTCGCGATGAACTCTGACGGCAAAGATTCCCATCCTCTCAAACGCGGCGTCTGGATGCTGGAACGTATCCTGCATGATCCCCCGCCACCGCCGCCGCCCAATGTCCCGGAAGTCGATCTCACGGATCCGAGGATTTTACAAATGACTCTCAAGGAGCGCATCGCAGATCACCGGAATAGTCCGGCCTGTTTCTCGTGCCATGCCAAAATTGATCCCTGGGGAATTTCTTTTGAAAACTACGATGCCTTGGGCACCTTCCGGACGAAAATTGCGAATCAACCGGTGGATGCGACTTCAGCTCTTCCCAACAAGCAGGAAATCGCCGGGATGGATGGCCTAAAGCGCTACCTCCTTGCGGATCGGCAGGATCAATTTTCCGGAGCGATGGTTCATAAAATGACCAGCTATGCTCTTGGCCGGCCCTTGTCCTTTAGTGATCGTGCTGAGATTGACAGCCTGACTGTCGAGTTTAGAAAAAAGGGAGATCGTTTGGGTGATTTGATACACCTGATCGTCAACAGCAGTATCTTCCACTCAAAGTAGGAGCCAGAAACCAATGAAGAATCCCAACGCAGCCTCCATGAACCGTCGAAAATTTCTTCGTGGCACCGGTGTCGCTCTCGGTCTGCCATGGCTTGAAACCTTTGCGGCAAATGATTCCGGTCCAGATACTGCGCCGAAGCGGTTTGTGAGTGTCTACCATCCTGATGGTGTCGGATTGCCGGTCAAAGCGGATCCGGCCTGGAAGGATTGGAGCTGGTTCCCCCGGGGCGGTGAGAGAGATTTCGAATTGACCAAAGTGCTCGATGTCCTCGAGCCTTTGCGCAAGGAAATCACGATTTATTCAGGACTGTCACACCCGGCGGCAAGAACGGTTCACGGCCATTCAAATGCCGATCAGTATCTCACCGGGGCGGCCACCGGCGGGCACGGAGCCTACAAAAATTCGATCTCCCTCGACCAGGTCTACGCCGCACAAGCGGGAGAATTCACCCGCCATTCTTCGCTGGTGATGTCAACCAACGGAGGAGTGGGTGGCCCGCGTGGCGCACAGACTCAATCCTACAATCGTGAAGGACGGCCCATCCCGGCCATGAATCATCCGAAGCAGATTTTCGATCTGCTTTTTGTGACCAGCGGGAAGGATGCCGCCGCCAAACTGGCCAGAAGTAAAAGCGCGCTCGATCTCCTGATTGTCAATACGCGCTCATTTGGAAGGAAGCTTTCCAAGCACGATCAAGAGACGCTGGAGCAGTACCTTGATGCCGTGCGCGATACCGAAGTGAAGTTGACGAAAGCCCGCAAGTGGATTGATACCCCGGTCCCCAAAGTGGACACCCGAAATTTAACCCTGGAGGCAGGTCCAAAAGAGGCGCGGCTTTATTTCCAGACCATGTATGAGTTGATCTATCTTTCCTTCCTGAGTGATTCAACCCGCGTGGCGACCTTTCAGTTGGGTCGGGAGAATGGTGGCGGGTCACACGACCTGCTTTCAAAGGCGGTGGGGTTCGGAAATGCCCATGGCCTGACCCATGCCGTTAAGAAGCCAAAAGGCTGGGAAAACCTCGGCACCTACAATCGCTATCAGGCCGAAGAATTTGGCCGTTTCGTACAGAAGCTCAAGGACACTCGGGAGCCCAACGGACAGGGCAGCCTGCTCGACAACACCTTTGCAATGCATGGTTCCGCCTCCAGCAGTTTCCACCTCTCCCGCAACTACCCCATCATCTCTGCCGGCGGCAAGAATCTCGGCTTCAAAAATGGTCGCTATCTCAAATTCGGCAAAGGAAATGAAGACAATCAGGCCGGCGCCGGAATCGTGAGCGACCGGGGATGGCAAGGCAAAGTAGCGGTCGAAGAACTTCCGCTGTCCCAACTCTTTGTCACCGTCTTGCAAAGACTCGGTGTCGAGACGGAATCGTTCGGCGGGATCACCGGGACGCTGGGCAGAGTGTGAAGTTGCACAGAGCTGTCAGAGGCTAGGCGGCACGAGTCCGACGTTTGGCATTTTTCCGGTAAATAGCGATCCCCAAAACGAGACACAATAGAATGACGTCGAGGGGAAAGTGAATCGTTGTGATCTCCGATCTCACAATAGGTGGCGGAGTGATCGCATCCTTCTCGAGCGAAGGTTTAAAATAGAGATCTTCCGCACCTCCCGGCCAGGTTTCATCGTCGAAGGCTGTGAGCCAGGTAGATTCCGGAACCTCGGAATCATCATGGGAAAGCGCGGTGACCTGCTTAATGACATCGGCGACACCTTCGTCACGATCAGAAAACTTTGTAGAGGCATTCCACGAATGATCCAGCCCACTTTCGAACTCGCCTTCCACTCGCTCCGTGCCAGCAAAATAAAGTCGCAGGAGCGAACCATTCTCCGGCTTCACCCGGATGTCGGACGGCACACGGTATGGAAAGAAGGGAGCGTCCGTTTCAAAAGACAGACAGACCGACGCAGGGGTAAGTGAACCGGTAAAACGATTCGGCTCACCAGCGTATTTGAAAGCAGTCACAATCCATTGTTTTTGCACATATGGACTGAGCCAATCGCGTAATTCAGGACGGGCGTCATACCCGTTTTCCTCAAGCCACTCGAGGAGGGACTCGGTCTCGGATGCCCGTAAAACGGCAGCTTCGAATCCTCCGACAACCGCCCTATCAAGAACTTCAACACCAGCTTGTTTCACGATAGCCTCCTTCGAATCAGCACGCTGATAACGACTTGCAAGGAATGAAAAAGACAGAGGCATAAAGCTGAACCTGGTGACCTTCTCGACCTTCACCTTGGGCTTAATGATCTCACCAAGTTGATGAAACACGACATCTGGAACTTCGCTCAGCTTTGGCTGGGTCGGGGTCGGCACTAGGAATCCAAAATCCTCGCGAGCATCCTTACTTTCGAAGTTTGCCCTGCGAACAAAGTGCTCGGTTCGTTTCCCGGCATCCCAAACAACGAGAACTTCCTGAGCGGTAATCTGCACTGGCTCCTCACCCAATCTCCACGCAGTGCAACAGGCAAACGTTGGCACAGTCATAATGAGCAATGAAAACAAGGAGAGACGCGCAAACATAGAGCAATACATAAGATTTTTTGGATTATGCTCCCTGAGCTTTTCCGTGCCGAGTCTAAAGGAAGTCGTAGCTCTCTCCCCTTCTGCAAGCCGATTGAATTTCGACCACGCATCCGGACCTTTGGCCTTTTGGTAATGGTCAGTGGAAGCTTTCAGTTTCGGAACTTGTCGGTGACTGGCTGCCAACTAGCTTGAAAAGACAATGAAATTGGTAATTGTCGTAGGGTTGGCCGCATTCGCTCTCGGAATATTTCACTCGGCAGGGGAGGAAAAGCAGTGGTTCGTGGATCGAAATCTGGTCTATGAACGAGGGAGTGCCTTGAGTGAGGCATACCTCAAGAAACATGCGCCGGAGTTTTCCAAGAAACTCGAAACCATCATTCCTTGGGTCGTGCGAATCGAAGTGCGGCACTCGTATGTGAAGAACGGCTATAGCTCGAATCACGGCACGGGAATCATTCTGAAGGGCGGACGAGTCCTCACCGCGAAACATCTCCTGAATGAGAACGCCAAGGAGGGGAAGAAGATGATCCTCCTGACCACGACAGCCGGTCGGGTTTTACCTGCCGAGGTAATGAATGAGGGGGAAAGGGATTGGACAATCCTGCGGATCACCGGGAAAGAGGATCAGAAGGCGGCGATGAAATCACCCGTGGTGACGGGGAAGGTAACGTCGACTAAGATGGTCGCTTTCCTGGGCTATCCCGCACGATTGGGACTCGACGAAGAGGGGAAAGTGAAGTCGTTTCACAAGGGCGACGAATCAAAAGGAATTGCTGCAAGTCAACTCTCGCCGCTGCTGGTGGTTGCCACGATCTCCAATCCGGAAGCGATGAGTCTCAAGCCAGAGGCTGGCTTTCCCCCGGTTGGCGGGATGAGTGGCGGGCCGATTCTGAATGCCGAAGGGAAAGTAATCGGAGTACAGAATTCAGTCTCCAAGACGACCGAGGACGCCACCGGAAAAGTCCTCTACTACACGATCAATGCAACGCCCACCCATGGTGTGGTGGGCGATCGGTAGAGCGACTCCGGCTCTTGGTTGTTCATGTTGCTTGAGAGCGATCCCGCTGGCCTTTTTGGGAACAGACCTGTCACAAAAATGGCGGGCACCTCTTTCGAGGTGCCCGCCGGTCATTGAAAAGAATCTGGTGAATTAATCGACTCCTAGAAGTAGAAACGCAGACCACCCCAGACAGTCGTGGCCTCAGTGTCGCCGGCTTTTCCGTCCAGCGTTTCATATTCAACGCCAGTCATCAGCTTGAGATTGTGATCACAGAAATAGTAGTTCAATCCAGCATAGATGGTGTGATTGTCGTTCCCCTTGGCAGGCCCCTTTCCAGCATTGACGCCATCGTTCATGGCAATCCGACGGAGGCCTCGACTACCGCTTCCGGCACTAATTTGCTCGCCGGTCGAGTGAGCCCACTGATAACGGACAACGGCTTCAAGCCTGTCTTCGATCAGGAACGTAGACGGCATGATCACCACTCCATAGACATCACCATCTTGGGTGTCCCCGTAAGTGGCATTGGTGAAGAGGTCCCAGTTACCAATTTCAGTTTCATAAGTCGCTGACACCGCCCAGTCGTATCCAACTGTCGAGTCGTTCTCAGCATCATTCTGATCGTGATACAATCCCTGAAGGGTGACATCACCCCCAAGCGCTTCAAACTCAGCGACCAGGTGGTAGGCCGTTCCACCATCCCACTGACCAAAGGTCTCGGGACCTCCATCAGTGGTGTAAATTCCTGCAGTAAAGTCAACTTTCCCTCTCGAAAACTCAAGGCGGGCACCGGTGGACCGGGAGTTGGCGAAGAAGTTATTCAGGTTAGAGCGCTCAACGGTCTTGATTTTCTTCGAAGACGTTCTTTCCTCTCCTCCAAAACCGATTTTGTAACGTCCGTAACCAAGGACCACGTCATCAAAGCCAGCGACATCGCCAAATTCATACTCGAGGAAAAGTTCGTCCCAATTGTCGTAGCCAATGCTGGTATCGCGGAAACCTCCAGTTTCGAAGTTGGCTCGTCCAACAGCTTTGAACCCGTTGAGGAACTCAACGGAAGCTCCAAAACGAAGGCGACGGAGTTCATCTCCATTCCCGCTAAAGTCACTCCCGTTATAATCACCATCGGAGTAGGTCCACTGTTGGTGGGCACGGCCGAAGAATTTCACCTCCTGTATGTAGGGGTTTTTCTTGTTCGTGTAGACTTTCCCGATGTCCTCGAGAGTCTCACACCAATCGCCGCCGCCACCACTGGAAGCGGGTGCCTGGATGGGATCAGCAGAGAGGTCGCCCGCAAGGGCACTGCCGGCAGAGGCTGCAACGCCTACACCGATTACTTGGATTAGTTTACTAGTCATTTGTGCAATATTGCCATGGTTTTTGCCGGAGTTCTTCCAGCCGATTGAGATCAACGCACGTTTCCAACGAATTCACAACTTCATTATGTCACAGTATTGTCACATAACCGACATTCGAAGAGGTGATTAGCCCTCATCACCGGAACCTTCACACCTCCCGGAACAGCATCCGGCCCGACCCGCATAAAAAATCACCCTAGGTCATTGCCACTCCCTTTCCATCCGCGACGATATCAGATATCACGCAGGCG
>CALFSW010000028.1 GCA_937916505.1 uncultured Verrucomicrobiales bacterium
CCAGCAAAGATGCCAAAGCTTCCACAAGCTCGGCGGAGTCTGAAAACGCCTTTCGGGCCGTCTCTCAAGATCCCCTCGGCTTCTTCCGTAAACCCAACCCGCCCATAAATTTCAGCCACCGCAATCACACCATCCTGCGTCCCGCTTTTTAACTCCCTCAGTTTGGCCAGCGCAACCTTCTTCCCCTCTTCGTCCTTAAGTTGATGCTGTAAATTCACCAGCTTCTCCCATAGCAAAGGATCCTCCTTGCGAAGCTGAATCAAGGCCTGAAGTTCCCCGCGTGCTTTCCCCCATTTCGCATTCGCCTCCAGCAGGGCAATATACCCTTCACGGTTCCCGATGTCGCCCGGAGTGCTCTTTAAGATCTCCTGAAAAAGCTCCATGGCCTCGGGAAGTTCCCCGTGCCTGGCCAGGTGTCTGGCAAGAGCCTTTCTTACAGAAACACGCCGCGGATAGGTCTCGCGTAACTTCTGGTAGAACTCACGAAGCCCCTGCACGTTGTCTTCCAGCGTAAAAACCCTCTCTACCTGCGACAATACCTCCCGCTCCAACCACGCCCCTTCCCCCGTTGAAGCAAAAATGACTTTATAGGTTTCCAAGCCCTCATCCATCTGATCGGCCATTAGCTGAATTTCAGCAAGCCGCAGTCGATAAAGCGCCTTCTGATAGGGATCTCTCGTCAATTTGACCAGGTCCCGGGCTCCGGTCATCGCCTCCTTATAAAGCCCCTCAACAATCTCAATCTCAATGAGATCCTCCCGCAGCTCTCCATCGTTTGGAAAACGCTCGAGCAGCTTCTTCCAGACCACGACCGCTTCATCCGGGAGTCCCACCCGGGCAAGGTATTTGCCCTGAAGTTTCATAGCCTCCACTCCCAGCTTTCCATCAGTCACCACCAACTCCAAATCCTCCAGCGCCGCTTCAAAATCCTGCACCTTCCCTCTCATCCCAGCCCTCGCCATTCGCAAGGAAAGATTCTTCTCATCCCTCTCAATCGCTTCATCGAGAGAGGCAACCGCTTCTCCTCCCTCCCCAAGGTAGTCATGGAAAGATGCTAAAATTCGCCAATCCACGGAGCCTCCGCTTTTCGATTTATCTTCCAACCAATTCTGCAATTCATCCTTGCTCCCGGCATCAAGCCACGCCTCCACAAAGCGATCAAACACGGTGGCGTTGCCAGGCTTCTTCAGGAGAAGCCGATGGTATCTCTCTGCCTTCCCAAAGTCCTGCGCGAAAGCCATTCCACAAAAGAGAAGTGACACCAGAAGAAGACGCAGCAGACAAGGCATGGCCTTAATAAAGCAGAGTTTTCCCCTCGTTGCCCCCAAAACTCCGTAAAATCGACAGCTCATCCTCTACTAACGACACTCCGGCCGTCCTTTCGTTTGAAACATTTCCCATGCGATCCGGATCAGGCCTCGACATCACTGTCGCCAATCAGGCATCCTCACACAATGAACCCTCGATCCCGACGCGAATTCCTTGGAAAATCCTCGCTCCTCGCCGGAGCCGCCCTCTCGTTCCCAAACATTGTTTCCGCCCAGAAAACCGGCGGACCGGTAATCATCGGTGAAGGTGAACATCAATACGAAGTCGACCACAACTTCGCCAAGCTCCCCGACAAATTCTCCTGGCAGACCACTCACAACGTTGCCGTCGATGCCGGGCAAAACCTCTACGTGATGCACGAGGGGAATCCCAACATCAAGGATCACCCCAGCATCTTCGTTTTTGATCCCGCCGGCAAATTCATCCGCGCCTTCGGCAGCCAGTTCCAGGGCGGCGGCCATGGCATCGAAGTCCGCGCCGAGGGCAACGAGCAGTTTCTCTACATCACCGCCTATCAAAACGTGAAGTCCTTTGCCAAACTAACCCTTAAAGGAGACATCGTTTGGTATCAACGCGCACCGATGGCCTCCGGCCGCTATGCCAAAGGTGAGGACTCCACCACCAAGCGCGATTGGGGACGCAACAGATTCATGCCGACCAACACCGCCTTCCATCCTTCCGACGGAAGCATCTATCTCGCCGACGGCTACG
>CALFSW010000029.1 GCA_937916505.1 uncultured Verrucomicrobiales bacterium
GACTCCGCAGACTGCCAAAGAGATTTGGAGCCTTTCACACGGTCCTCTTTGCAACCTGCTCGTTCACTTTGGTGACCACCAGGCATCGAGCACTTTGGTCAAAGCGGCCACTTTCTCCGGATGCTCTTCCGCAAGGTTCTTCTTTTCGTGGGGATCCGCCTTCACGTTGTAGAGCTCGGTCTTCCCTTCGGGATTGTCGGGGTGCGCCGCTGACTTCCCGGCATAAGGAAGTCCATAGTTCTTCTCGTCGTGCAGGAGCAATTTCCAATCACCCTGAACAAGATAGCGCGACTCCATATTTGCGGTGCGGTCATTCACATCGAACATGTCGTGATTCCCATCAAAACCAAAGACGACATTCCTTTTCTTCAAGGCCCCGGTATCCCGTAAATCAAGTCCGGTCATCGGCTTGGGCACCTCCAGACCAACGGCCTTCAGGATCGTTGGCGCAATGTCGATGGAGGACACCAGGGTGTCGTTGTCCATCTTCGGGGAAACCTTGCCCGGCCACTTGATCATGAGAGGAGTGCGAATTCCCATTTCGTAGGGAGCCTGCTTGGAAAGAGGAGCATAACGTCCCGAGTCGGCCGATTGAATCCAACCATTATCGGTGACGTAAATGATGATGGTATTGTCCGCCAATCCGCGTTTCTCGAGGTCCTCGAACAGTTCGCCGCAGGTTTGGTCAAACCACTCCACCATGGCATAGTAGCGGGCGACAAACTTGCTCTCGCCCTTGGCAAGATACTTGTCGAAAAGCTCCTTCGGAGGATTGTGCGGAGTGTGAGGAAGGAAAGGAGCATGCCAAATGAAGAAGGGCTTTTTCTCCTCCTTGGCCTCATCGAGAAAATTCTGGATCGGCTTAATCCCGGTTCGAGAAATCTTAAGACCGACATCACCATGACGTCCACCTTTGGCCGGGTCGGCATGAGTCATGGCGTGGGTGAAACCGTGGCGCTGGGGCTTTCCCTCCCACCACTTGCCGGTCTGTAAACTGAGATAGCCCGCTTTGCCAAGGAGACGCGCCAAGCCATCCCGCTTTTCGAAGTCCGCGTAGATCTGCTCGTGAATTCTGCCTTCTTCCGGGTGGTTCCGATTAAATTTCCCCTTGGCCTTCCCCTTTTTTCTAACATCATTCCCCGTGATCCCGTGAACCGGCGTGTGCAGCCCGCTAAAAATCGAAGCCAACGAAGGACGGCACAAAGGAGAGGTCACATAGCCCCTCGTGTAGGTGAGCGATTCCCTGGCCAACTGATCGAGCACCGGAGTCTCGATCACCTTGTGTCCCAGAAATGAGTAGTCGGTCCAAGACTGGTCATCTGAAAGGATCAACACGACATTTGGGCGCTCTTCTGCCATCACAGGAAGGCAGAGCACGACAAGCAGGGAAAGGAAACGGTTCATGTCTCCATATATTCCCTCTGCAGAGATTGAAAAAGGAGAATATCACTCCGATCCCCATCTCGCATCTATCGCCCGACCCTCATCTTGCTGCGCAGGACATCGCTCAAAAGATCCCCAAGGACCACCATCATGGCACCAAGAAGGGTGAAGAAGAGGATGTCATCGTATTCACGGAAGTTTTGCTGAATGGAAATGTAGTATCCCAGCGAACTAATCCCCAGCATCCCCAGCACGGTCGCTTCCCGCACGCAGGATTCCCAGCGGTAGAAGAAAAAGAGGATGAAGCGATTCAGTGACATTGGCATCAGTGCCCCGAGATAGGCTTGCACCCGCCCACCTCCGATCTGCAAAACTGCGCGGGGAATTTTTTCTCCCTGATTCTCAACAACTTCCGTCCAAAGACGCCCAAGAATTCCGACATTATGCAACGCCAGAGCGATGATGAGGGGCCACGCGCTGGGCCCCATCAAGCCCACGAGCAAAAAGGCGTAAAGATACTCCGGCACCGCGCGGGTGAGGACAAAAAAGCCCCTCACCAGGAGTCCCAAAGCCTTTGGAAGAGGACTCCGGGACATTGTGATACCGAGAGGTTGGCGCTTGGCCAGAGAACGAGCCCCCCAAGGCACCAAGACGAAAGCGCAGCCCCCGGCCAGGATGATCGCAGCCACAGACATTGCGAGGGTGTTGATGAGAGCTTCTTTTCCCGGATGGTCCCATCGGTCGGATAGCCATGGGAGGACTTGATCCGCTCCGTCGGACCAGGCACTGATCCGTTCATCCCAAGTTGCCACCGACTGCTCAGGCGCAACCGGATCAGGCGTGAGCTTGGTCACGAATCTCGAAATCCTCTCCGAACGCTGATCTTCGGACATCGGTGTCACCAGGGGCTTTCCGATCGAAAAGGCCATCACAATGACGATCAGCCAGGCGATCCCGCTTCCCCGGAGAAAGAAATCACGGGGAGCGGTTTTGCGAAGCCGGGTCTCGGAGAGTTCCGCACTGACTTTGCGGACCTGCCCGGTTGTCATCCGTTTACGGGTCAGGTAACCCAGGCCCTCAATGACGAGCACCGTCGCGATCAGGACATACAAAGCGGTCCAAACCTCGCCGTAGTAGCCATTTTCAAATGACCGATTGATGGAGAGTCCAATCGTTTCGACTCCGATGAATCCCAAGACCGCTGACGAGCGCAAAGCACATTCAAAGCGGTAAAGCGAGTAGCTCACCATATCCGGCAGAGCCATCGGAAAGATGGTCGCAAGAAATCCCTGCGCTCCGCTTCCTCCCGCCGAGGTCACCACCTCTTTTGCCGAGCGATTTTGCTCGTCCATCAATTCCGAAAACACCTTCGCGAGAGTCCCCGTGAACGGCAGGGCCAGCGCCAGGCAGGCACTGA
>CALFSW010000030.1 GCA_937916505.1 uncultured Verrucomicrobiales bacterium
AGGAAGTCCTCGAGCGGGATGAGAGCGCACGATTCGGTGAGCTCCGGCCCGAGGAGATCGCTCAGGATTCCCCTCGCCTTGATCGAGTAGCCCACCACCATGGTCGGAACCCCCGTCGACAGTCCGGCAATCGCGGCGTGCATTCGCTCCGCGACCAGAAAATCGCACCGCGAAATGATGGCCTTGAACTCCTCCGCACTGAAATTGCCGCCGGCAAGGCGGACGCCGTCATCGTAACCAAGACGCCGCTGAATCTCGGTCGCCAGAACACGGTCATCATTGAGTGGAGAGATCTCCTGCACATGGGGAATGAGAATCACGTTCGCCTTGAGGTCGTTTCGGAGCCAGCGCACAATCTCGAGCCACGTGTCGAGGTGGCCGCTACCGTCGGAGTTCTTCCAATGACAAATGGCTTCGCTGGTCGAGAGCGCGACCGTCGGCCGATCCTCCCGGGCCCGGTGGTGCTGAAAGAGACGCTCTCCTTCCTCCGGATCGGGCTGCCCGAGCAGAAAGGCGGGATCCGCGACCAGGTGGCAACGGTCCTCCCCAAGCTGCAAATCCCCGGTGACATACTTGTAGGAAGCCGCTTCACGAACCGTGATCGCAGCCGCTTGGCGCGCGATGCGTAGGAAGGCGGTCCGATCCTCTTCGTTGGTGAAAGGTCCAATCGACTGGGCGTGCAGGATCACCGGAACACCTGCCTTGCAGGCGATCTCCAACGGCAGCAAGTGGGAAAGAAGCGAGCGGTGGCCGTATTCGGAGCAAAAGACATCACCCCCGCTGGCCACGACAGCCGAAGCGGATCGGATCACGTTGGCGGCCGCCACGGCCAGGCGGTCGGTGGCGGGGATCAGGCGCGACAGGATGCGCCGCAATTTGCCGGCGTAGAGCTCCCGGATCGTGTAATCCTGCCGGAAGGAGACATGGTCTCCCCGGAGTTGGCGGGCATCATAGTCCGGGAACCGGTCGAGGACCGTGAAGGTTGCTTCGGGGAGGCGCTTCCGCACCTGCGAGATCGTGCTTCCGACGAGAGCCTCGACCCCGTGGTTTCTAAAGCTCGTGATTCCGGTGATGACAATATGGGTTGGCATAATAAATGAATGGTTGGGGGTTCAGTGAATAAGATCGTGGTATCGACGGGACAAGCGCTCCCCGATGGCAGGCCACCCGAAGCGTTCCTTCGCGACGGCGATGCCCGCGAGTTCAAGCCGGGCACGCAGTGCCGGATCCTCGAGGAGGCTCGCGATCCCGGAGGCGAAACTCCCGGCATCATCGGCCAGAAAAATGTCCTCGCCATGCCGCAGTTCAAGCCCCTGCGCCCCGATGGTCGTTGAGACGACCGGAGTTCCGATCGCGAGGGACTCGACGATCTTGAGGCGGGTCCCTCCCCCGATGCGGAGCGGGACCATCTGGATCCACGACCGACGGTAGTAGGGTCTGACGTCCGGCACGCCGCCGGTCACCGAGACACCTTGACGCTCAGCGTAGGTCTGGACTTCCGGGATCGGATTTTTGCCAACGATGAGGACACGGACCTCGGGAACGTGCTGCAGCAGGGACTCGTGAATTTCGGAAAAAAACCAGCGGAGAGCATCGACATTCGGGCTGTAATCCATCGCGCCGCAAAACATGACGGTGGGCTCGTCGCTGCGGGGATCCGAAACCGCGTCGGGCTGAAAATAATCGAGGTCCACGCCATTGGGCACCACCATGACCGGTGCCTTCCGGTCGACGTGACGTCGGATAAATTTCTTGTCATCAGGGCCGCACACCACTTCCAGGGCGGCCTTGCGGGCCACCTTCTTCTCGTAGCGCCAGAGCTTGGCGTAACTCTCCCAGCGCAGTAATCTGGTACGGGCCGGCAGGTCGAGGGTCCGGTGCTCCATCAACTGAAACTGGAGGTCGACCCGGCTCCGATCCACCACGAAGGGCGTTTGGGCGAGGTGCGGAAGTGCGTAGGGTGCCAACACGAGGTCACAAATGTGGACCAGGTCATAGGCACCCTGACGGATGCGGGCACCGATTTGCTCCGCGACCCGCGCGCTCTGCCAGTGGACCACGTTGGACGGCAGCGGGTTGAGCAGACGTTGCGGGAAGAGGCGCTGCCAAGGGGGGTGTTCAAAGGGAATGAACTCGACCTCCCGGCAGAATTCTTCAAACACCGCACGCTTTTCCGGGCTCACTTCCTCCTCGGTCAGGGCGACAAAGTCGACGTCATGATCGCGGGCGAGAGCCTTGAGAAGATGAAAGGTTCGCTGGTAGGTGCCCCGGTCGAGGGGCCAGGGAATGTAGGGATAAAAGACGAGGAGTTTCACAATGATCAGGCAGGTTAAACTGGAGGTTTGTGTTTCAGGATGCGGGCCGGGATGCCGGCCGCGACGGCGTGGGCGGGAATGTCTTTGGTGACGACCGCGGAGGCGCCGATCTCGGCCCGCTCCCCGATCGTGACATTGCCGAGCACCTTCGCCCCGTCGCCGAGAAAGACGTGGTCGCCGAGCCGGGGGCCCTGCGGATCGCCGTGGGACAGCACGAGGCGGACATCGGCATAAAAGTCGCATTCCGCCCCGACCGTCACATTGGGTGCGATGATGATCCCCATCGGGTGTGGCAGCCGCAGGCCCGGACCGATGCGGGCTTGCTTGCTGATCTCGATCTTGAAAAACCAGAAGAGGAGCTTGGCCGGCACAATGGTGGGAAGCCGGTGCTTTGCACACCACTGCTGACAGCGAAGCAGGAGCAGGGCGTGGATGCTGTTAAGGGTCAGGCAAAGTGCCAGTTTCCGGAAAAACCCGGTTTGACCGCAGTCCTGTAGGTTCCGGGAGAGATCGAGTCGCAGATTCTCAAACATGGCTCAGTTGAATTGTTCCCAGAGTTTCGTGTAAGCGGCGAGGGCCTCCGACCAGGTTTCGGGGTCCGCGTTGAGCTGCTTCCCGATGAAGGCCTTGGATTCGGGGAAGGACACCTGCTCCCACAAAAGGATCGGGAGGGTGTTGATCAGGGCCTCCCGCGGGTAGCGGAAGCGGCCCGCGCGGAGCCCGGCGGAGAGGCCAAAGGCCCGCATCCGCACCAGGATATTTTTCAGGCCGCGGGTCTCCGGACACTTCGATTGCGGGGCCGTGGAGAATTTACTAGGACTCTCGTACTTTGTCCCGAAGCGCTCCTCCCCCAGCCACTGCCAAACCGCCCAGGCCACTTTCGAGATCCCGGCATGCCTCTCAGCGAGCGTTTCCCGGTCCTCGGCGGCCCGGACGGGGTGCAACTTGAATTCAACTCCGGCCTCGTGAAACGCCCGGATTTCCTCAAGGGGAAGGTCCGACGCCTCCACCCGCTGGAGCCTCGCGTGCCGCTCGATGCAGCTCCAATGATATTCGCCGCGGGCCGCCAGGACGACGTCCCCGAGCGCCAGTCGCGCCTTGGCAAGGTTCCGGCCTACAAAATCCGCATCCTCCCCGCCGAAGTCATCAAGCCCGAGCCGCTCCAGAGCGAAGAGCAACCCGGAACACCGGTTCATTAGGAGGCGCTGGGCTTCGTGAAGTGGGATCGCAGAGGCATCTCTCTGACTGCCGAAAGGCTCGAGGAGATCGTCCGGCCCGACGATCACACGGTGCCCGCAAACCAGGTCGTAAAAGAACATCGAGACCTCACTGGCTTCCAGGCGTTGAAGAGACAGGATCTTGAATTCGACCTCGAGCCCAATCTCCTCGGTGAGCCGATGGCCGAGCCCGTGGACGGCCGGGCCGTAGCGACGATCGCTCAATGGCACCGGCCCCCGGACAAACACGAAGCACTCCAGATCGTTGTAGGGCTCGTCACCATCCTCGGTTCGGAGAACGCCTCCTTCACCACGCCCGTAGCCCCCCCCCAGGGCGACCCCTTCGAGCGCCTCGCCGGGAATGATGCTGGAAAGCTCCCGGCCGATGGTGGCACACACCTCTGCCAGATGCCTTTCCAATTCGGCACTGCCGTCACGCGTATAGCGTTGTTCCTTTGTCTTCTCCGGGCCGGTCATGATTTTGCTTCTTCTCGTTGATAATTTTTCCAGCCCTCGTGAAATCCGCGATAGCGCCCGCGGCGTTGCGCCAGCCTGACGAGGACCGCCTCGGGAAGTTCCCCCAGGCTGTGCTGGTTCCGGAACCACCGCACATCGCGCCAGACATCGGCCGCCCAGCCCGTCAGAACCGACTTCCACCATCTGAAATCCGAGCGGTCCCCTTCGTATGTCGCGGCCATCGCGCGGGCATCGCCGTAAGCCCGTTGATAGGCTTGGGCCACCGTGTAATTGTGGCTGTGCATCGCGACCGAGTCGGGAACATAAGTCACTTCATAGCCGGCGGCACGGCACCAGCGGGTGTACTCGTCGTCCTCGGCATACTGGAGGTCTTCGCGGAATCCGCGCTGGTTCCAGACGTCGCGGCGGATGCCGCTGCTCACCATGCTGAAAAAGTGGTCCCAATGGGCCGACTCCCTGTTCTCACCAAAACAACGGTCGTAGTCGTGGGCAAAAACGGCATGGCAATCCGGACGCGGAACCTGGCGGGAAAAGACCGCCGCGGTCCGGGGTGATTGCAATGCGTCATAGAGAGGTTTCATCCACCCGGTCCCCTGTGGCGTGGCGTCGGCATTGAGGAAAAGGATCGTGTCGGCCCGCGCCAGACGGACACCCTGGTTCATCACGCGACTCGGATTGTATTCAGATGATTGGATTTGGACAAAATGAGCCGGGTTGGCCGAGCGGATCAGATCGACGCTTCCGTCGGTCGACCCGCTGTCGATCACGATGAGTTCCCACGGTCCAAAATCCTGCGCAGCGAGGGCGGGGAGCGTCTCCTTCAAGGCCCAGGCCTCGTTGTAGGAGCGCATGACGATGCTGACGAGCGGCTCGCTCATGCCGGACCTCCTTCCTTGGCAACCTTGCCGCGCCGAAAGATCTTTCGGATAACTCCGCGGACGCGGATTCGTTCCCCGGCATTCAGCGCCACCGTCCAGAGGCCGATTCCACCGGTCAGCACCATCAACGCAAGACCCGTGAGCGATTTGGCCCACTGCGGATCCCCGTAGGAAAGGTCGCTCAACCAGCGCAGTCCCAGTCCAACCGCCACCATCGGCAGGCAGGCCAGAATCGTCCGGCCACAGGTGTCCCGGAAGAGGCGCATCTTGCCGAGCCCGACCTGGCGGGCCGCCCACGGCCACAGGATCGTCCATCCGAGAACGACGGCCGGGATCAGGGAACCAAGAGCCACTCCGACGATCGTCCCCATCCAAAGGGTCAGACCGATGCTAAGAGCGATGTTAAGGGCGCCCTCGCTGAGTCCCTGCCACATCAGCCGACGTTCCTGACCGCACATCATGAACATGCGCCGGAACACCAGATGGGTGAATGACATTTGGTAAAACCACAGGAGCAGGAGCTGCCCGACAAGAAGCGTCGCGGGTGCCGGAGCGGCATCACCCGTCAGCAGATAAACCAGAAAATCGAGGTGAACGGCTGCGCACACATACGCCGGGGTGGCAACCAGCACGGTCAATCGCAACCCATTGGTAAAGAATCCCTTCAAGGCATCCCCCCGTCCGTCGGCATGCAGGTAGGCAGCCGCCGGGGAGAGCGCATCCGAGACCTGCTTCGTTCCCATCCCGAACATTTCCGAAACCTTCCCGGCCGCCTGGTAGAGGGCCACCGCGGGAAGTGAGATCAACAATCCGATCACGAGCTGGTCGGACTTGTTTCGCAGGACATGACTCATCGTACTGGCCCATACAAAAAGCGAGAACTTGCTGGTGGACATGAGCTGCCCCATCGAGAACAGCGAGGGCCTCAACTTCACCTCGGGCATGGAGCGGAGGGCCATCCAACCGGCCACGAGATCTGGAATGAGCACGCAGGCGAGCGCCACCGTGATCAGAGCCACCAGGTTCCATTGCAGAAAGAGGGCCACCGCGATTAGAATGGCGTTGGCCACCAAGCCGACCATCGCGATCCGATTGGCCGTCTCCATGCGCTGGAGGCCACGCAAGACCTCCGGAAAAATCCCACTCGGAAATCCCAGGGCCATCCCGAGAAAGAAGGCCCGGGCCGCGGGCCGGTAGGTTTCCAGCTGGTCGGGTTCTACCCCCAGGACCGTCACAAGCGAACCGGCGAGCCACCAACCAAGGATTCCGATCACGAAGGCCACTCCGACGTAAAAGAAAAAGATGGTGCTCAAGGCACGGCTGAGCTGTGCCCAGTCCTGGTCGGAAAGCGCCTCCGCGACCCGCTTTTGAGCCGCCGATCCGAATCCAAAGTCGAGGAGAATTCCGTAACCGAAGACGCTCCAGAGCAGGGACCAAAATCCAAATGACTCCGCGTCGAGCCCGGTGCAGAATATTCTCTGGCATCAGCTGGGCCTGCCGGGAAGGGCGCGTAAACTTGGACTCGACGCCCTTCACGTCCCGAGCTACCGCCGTCTCATTCACTCCGCGCCCTGCCCGCTGGTAGGAACCATCCACGACCTTGCGCCCTTTCATCTCAGTGGGAAATACGATTTCATGAGAAGCTTCTACGGCAAGGTGGTGGCAAAGAAACTGGCGAGGAGGCAGGATGAACTCATCGCCGTCAGTCATGACACCGCCGGAGACATCGATGCCTACTTCGGAATCCCGCAGGATCGGATCAACGTGATCCACAACGGCATCGATCACGAGCGGTTCCGACCAGCAAACCGGGATGCCGACCAGGAGGAGATGGCCCGCCGCTGCGGACTTGAAAAGCCGTTCCTCCTCTTCGTCTCGCGCCTCGAACATCCTGCCAAGAACCACGTCCGGCTGATTGAGGCCTTCGAAAAGTTTAAAGCCGAGAGCGGCAGCGACTGGGAACTGGCCCTCGGAGGGGGCGACTGGCACGGAGCCGATGTGATCAGGGAGGCCGCCGCAAGCTCACCCGTTGCAAGCTCAATCCGCATGCTGGGATTTGTTCCGGATGACGATCTACCCGCACTCTACCGCGCCGCCGAAGGAATGGTTTATCCCTCCTTGTTTGAAGGCTTCGGCCTTCCCCCGGTAGAGGCCATGGCCTGTGGCACTCCCGTGATCAGCTCCACACGCGGCGCCCTCAAGGAGGTCGTAGCCGATGCGGCCCTGGTGGTGGATCCCGAATCGCCCGACGACATCGCCACGGCCATCACCCGCCTGGCAACGGAAGACGGCCTTGCCAAGGCCCTACACACAAAAGGGCTCGCCAATGCCGCCCGGTTCCGCTGGGACCTCACCGCAAACAAAACGGCAGCGGTCTACGCGGCCGCCGTCGCGAAGGGATCCTGACCAAACACTTACATCACCTCACCTTACGACGAGCCTCTCCTCCCAGGGGACGAAAATTCTGCGAGATCAGTTACTTTCCGGTCCGAACCATCTCCGCGATCCCCGAGGCCACGATGTCGATCGCGACACGGTTCTCGCCACCGTGCGGAATGATGACATCGGCCCATTGCTTGCTTGGCTCCACGAACTCAAGGTGCATGGGGCGAACGCTGTGGAGATACTGATCGAGGACCGAGTCGAGCGAACGACCCCGCTCCAGCATGTCCCGGCGGATCCTGCGGGCCAAGCGCTCGTCGGCGTCCGTGTCCACAAAAATCCGGATGTCCATCAGCTCATGGAGAGCGGGGACGGCCAGGATCAGGATCCCGTCCACTATGATGATCTCCGGTCCCTCGACCCGGCGGGTCTCGGGCGATCTCTTGTGCTTCGCGTAGTCATAGGAAGGAACGTCCACCGCTCTCCCGGCACGGAGGTGCTCCAAGTGCAGAACCAGCAGGGAGGTTTCAAGAGCATCGGGGTGATCAAAATTCACTCCCTCCGGGGAACTCTCCCCGTCGTCCCCAATTCCCCGGTAGTAGGAATCGTGGTTAATAATCGTGACTCTGTCCCCCCCAAGGCGTTCCACGATCCGGTCCGTCACAGAACTCTTTCCAGAGCCGGAACCTCCGGCGATACCGATAATCAGAGGACCGTTCGCGTGCATAGTCAATCATTCCTCCGAAAACAGCGGACGATCAAGCTGTTTCCAATCGCATTTTTTGTCATGTAGTTTTGCCCAAAACAGGGGCATTCAACGAGCCTGAAATCGAAAAAACGTTGATCCGGACACCTCTGCACCAATGCCCGGCCTTTGGCATTCACGGGAATGGTCTTGCTCATTCGGGTGGTTCATCTTCCCATTTTAATCTCTATCACCGTCCAAGATGGCAGACCCTCCGCCGCACACACAGCCCATACTCGTCGTCGGTCACCAGCGGCCTGATACGGATTCCGCAGTTTCCGCCTCAGTCTATGCGGATTTGCTGAACTTGTTGAACCCCACACAAGGATACCACGAGGGAGTGATGTTGGGTGAACCAACAGCACAGGCCCGCTGGCTGTTTGCCGAGGCAAATACGCCACTGCCCCGTGTCATCAGTCACACGCACTTGTTGGTAGGTGATGTCGCGAAACAGAATGTCATGTCGATCAACTCGAAGGCCGCACTCGGTGATGCCCTGAAGCTGATTCAGCGGCATCGCATCGGAATGGTCCCTGTGCTGAATGAGCAAAAACAGCTCCTTGGCATGCTCAGCGACCACATGCCAATGGCGGGTTATTTCTATCATGCCAATGCCGAGGACTTCCTCGGGGTGCTTTTTTCCACATCGGATATTGAGCGTTATCTCAAACTTGATTGCTGGCAACCGACGGAGTCCGAGGCGACAGGTCAGATCGCGCTGGAACTGAGCCGCCTCACTCCCGGTGCGCTGGCCTTGCTGGGTGACGATCCCAGGATGCTTCCAAAGTGTCGTGATGCGGGAGCAGCTGCAGCCATCGTTTGCACCGGTGAAAAAACTCCCGAATGGGATGAGGCCGTCCAAGAGTGCCCCAAGCTGGGGATTTTTCAATATTGTGGATCGCTGATGGCTTTGGTCACCCAGCTTCCGATGGCCATTCCTGCATGTCGTTTGATGCAAACCGACAACCTTCCGACGCTGGCGCAAGATCAGACTGTCGCAGAAGCCCGGAAGGCACTACTCGAGGCTCAGTTTGCCCTGCCGGTGATGAACTCCGATGGCACCTTGTATGGCGTCGTTTCCCGTGCAGAAATCCTGGGGGCGCCCCGCCGCCGCGTCGTGCTTGTCGATCACTTCGAGCGGCATCAGGCACCGGATGGAATCACTGCGGCCGAGATCATTGAAATTGTCGACCATCATCGTGTCGGCACTCTGGAAACCAATCAACCCATCCGTGTTGATTGCCGCCCGGTCGGCAGCACAGCCACGATTATCGCCTGCAAATTTTCGGAAAATGGCCGCACTCCGACACCGTCGCAAGCGAAGTTGCTCCTGGGAGCGATCATGGCGGACACCTTGCTCCTCACCTCGCCAACCACGACTCCCGTGGACCGTCATCAAGCCGACCTGTTAGCAGGGATTGCGCGGGTGGACCTGCATCAATTTGGGCACGAAGTGCTGGTGAAAAATGACGTCACCCTCGACCAGCCGGCATCGGTTCTTTTGGAAAATGACCTCAAGGAATTCAGTGTGGGAGACATGAAATTTGCGGTGTCGCAGATTGAAACCGTGGACCGTTCGCGCCTGCTTTTTTTCAGCGAACTTTAGATCCTCCCGGTCCGCAACAAGCCCACCATCACTCCTTGCACGACCAATTCGCGGGCGGGGACGATGTCGGGGAAATCCTCATTTTCGGCACGCAGAAAAGGGCGGCCCTTCTCCATGATGAAACGCTTCAAGGTCGTCTCGCCATCGATCAAGGCCGCGACCACATCCATGTCTCTCGGCTCGCGGAATTCAAGAATGACGGTATCGCCATCGCAAATATGGGCATCGATCATGGACTCACCACGGACCTTGAGAGCGAAGGTGCGGGCATTTCTGGGAATTCCCAGTGACGCAATGTCGATGGAAACACACCCCTCTTTTTCCTCCTCCACCGTCTCGGCCATCCCTGCGGCAATACTTCCATAAATCGGAATATCGATGACTTCCTCTCTTTCCAAATCTTCCGGAAACACCACTGCGCGGGCTTTTCCGGCCAAACGCACGATCACTCCTTTTCTCTCCAAAGCCCTCAAATGGCTCATCGCCGCGGTTTGACTGGCAAACCCGAAGTGGGCCTGAATCTCCCGGGTCGAAGGCATCAGCCCGTTTTGGTTCTGCGATAGCTTGAGGAAATCAAGCAACTCCTGTTGACGTTTCGTAAGTTTTTCAGCCATGAGATCAAGTGGTTCCTTGAACACTATTCAAAAGAGCAGGTTCAGTCGAGTGGAAAATTGACGACCAGCCAAGGAATTCATTGTCAAAACGAGTCGATCGCGGGGAGTTCCCCCTGCTTGATTCCCCGAGGCTCCTTGACGGCTACAGGAAATTTGGGTAAGTTGT
>CALFSW010000031.1 GCA_937916505.1 uncultured Verrucomicrobiales bacterium
CGGTGCTGCTGCTGTCCCGCATCGAGCTTGAAGAGTTAATGGGAGAGTGAGCGGGATCGATACTTTTGAGGGTGACAAACTGCGCCCGCTGGGTTTGTCTCCCCTTTGTGAAGCTCACTTTGGCTCTTCTTCCAGGATTACGACTCGGACTCTAACAAGAGTTTGAAGTCGCGGTGTATCCTTTGAGCCATTTTCCAAATTCCGTTAATTGATCGGTCGGATTTTATTTCAAAGAGCACTCGTTTCCTTTCAGAAGTGCCGGTGTGTTTCGCTCGAAACAGAATAATACCGAGACGATGAAATCCGACTCCATTACCAAATATCGCCCGTTTTCGGCTGTGGCTCTGCCCGACCGGACATGGCCCGACCGTGTCATTACCGAAGCCCCCATCTGGTGCTCCGTCGACCTGCGCGACGGCAATCAGGCTCTACCCATTCCAATGAGTGTGGAAGAGAAGCTGGAGATGTTTGACCTCCTCGTGGGGGTGGGTTTTAAGGAAATCGAGATCGGCTTTCCCTCGGCGAGTGATACCGAATTCGCCTTTATGCGTCGTCTGATTGATGAGGACCGCATCCCCGAAGATGTCACGGTGCAGGTGCTGGTGCAGACGCGCCGTCATTTGATTGAGCGCACCTTTGAAGCAATCAAGGGTGCCCGCCGGGTCATTGTGCATATCTACAACTCGACCAGCACCTTGCAGCGTCGGGTGACCTTTGGAGATGCCTCCCGTAAGGACATCAAGGCGATTGCGGTGACCGGAGCGGAGGTGGTGAAGGAGTTGGTTCCGACCATTTCCGGGACGGAGATTGTTTTGCAATATTCGCCCGAGAGCTTTTCCGATACCGAGTTGGACTTCGCTTTGGAGTGTTGCGAGGCGGTGATTGATGTTTGGGAGCCGACGCCGGAGAAAAAGCTCATTTTAAATCTTCCGGCGACGGTGGAATGGACGACCCCGAATGTTCACGCCGATCAGATCGAGTGGATGTGCCGCAATATCTCCAAACGCGATTCGGTGACGATTTCACTCCACACGCACAACGATCGCGGGACCGGAGTGGCCGCGACCGAACTTGGCCTGATGGCGGGAGCCGACCGGGTGGAAGGGACGCTTTTCGGAAATGGCGAGCGCACCGGGAATCTGGATATTGTCATCGTAGCTTTGAACATGAACAGCCACGGAATTGAGACCGGATTGGACTTTTCCAATTTGTCCAGCTTGCGTGAAGTCTACGAGCGCACGACTCGCATGAGTGTTCCGGATCGCCAGCCTTATGCCGGGGAGTTGGTCTTCACGGCATTTTCCGGGAGCCATCAGGATGCCATTAAGAAAGGTCTCGATCGTCGCGTGAAGGAAGAGGGAAAGAAGTGGGGAGTGCCTTACCTGACGATTGATCCTCATGACATCGGGCGAAGCTACGAAGCAATTGTCCGGATTAATTCCCAGTCCGGCAAAGGGGGGGTGGCTTATATCATCGATCAGGAGCACGGCTACGACCTGCCCAAGACGATGCATCCGCAGGTTGGCAAGCGGGTCTATGATCTCGCCGACAAGCGGAGTGAGGAGCTTTCGGCCGAGGAGGTCGGAAAGGTCTTCTTTGAGGAATTTGTGAATGTTTCCTCCCACATGGTTCTGAACGATTATGAACTCGATCACCACAGTGCAGGGCGGGGAGAGGTCGCTTGCAAGGCGGTCATCAAGGTGGATGGGGTCGAGAAGTCAGTGGAAGGTGTGGGAAATGGTCCCATCAACGCTTTTGTCCAAGGGCTCGAAAAATCCGGTCTCAAGGATTTCACCCTTACCGATTATCGTTCGCACGCCGTGCGTGGGGGCTCCAGTTCGGATGCGGCGGCATACGTTCAACTTCGTAAGGACGATGGCACGATTCTCTGGGGAGTCGGTGTCGATCCTTCGATTGAAATGGCCGGAGTGAAGGCCCTCGTCTGTGCGTGGAATCTCCTTCGCTGAATCACGGCGCGGAAGAGATCAAAAAAAACGCGCTCCTTTCGGGAGCGCGTTTTCATTTTAAAAGATTGCGAAACTTGGGCTAAGGAACGACGACCACGGGAGTTCCTTTTTTGACTTTGGCAAAGATCTGCGGAATGACCTTGTGCGGAGTGACCTTGTGCGGAGTGCGCACGCAACCGCTGCTCGCGGGCCGGCGGTGGACATTGCCGGATCCGTGCATGCCAATGCCGCCTCCGGTCATGCGCATCCAGTAGGGGAGGGGTGCTCCGACATATTTGTCACGTGGTCCGCGATACTTGCGGCGATCGCCTCCATGGACGCGTCTGCCCTTGTAGTAAGTGGTGCCGAAGATGGTGGAGCGTTTGGTGACCACTTTTTTCATTGGACACACGTGCATAGGGGGTGAGAGATGATCAGTCGACCACGGTGACCGCTGTTCCGACCTTGGTCTTGGAGAAGACGATGGGAACGGCGGAGGAGTGGGAACGGATACAACCGTGCGAGGCATAGCGACGGTTGACGTTTCCCTGATGCATCCCGATGCCGGTCCCGGTGAGGCGCATCCAGTAGGGCATGCTTGCTCCCTGGAATTCACCTCCTTCGGGAACCTTGTCTTTGCGGGCATCTGCTCCGCTTTTGAAGACGCCGCCACTGGAGTTGAGAATCTTTCCGTAGAGATTGGAGCGTTTGACTTTGAGCTTTTCGGTAATGCGGAAGTCCCCTGTCGGGGTCTTATGCTTGGAACTCCCGCTCGAGACCCGGTAGTCCATGGCGATCTCATCATTCACCAAAAGGAAGCCCCGCTGGGTGGAGAGGTTGATTCTCACCCTGGTATTCGAGGAGTCGGCGGAAGCGATGAGTCCTTGATTCTTCCAGGTCCGGGTGGTGCCGGGATAAGAGCCAAATTTAAAATGCTCGTAGGAGCCCGGTGGGTGGGGGTTGACCTTTTTAGCGGTCTTGATGACCGTCTGTTCGGGGTTCGGGAGCGGTTCTACGGGAACATTGCCACAACTGGCAAGAAACAGGCCCGTAGTTACGGAGATAAGGAGGCGGAGAACGTGTTTCGCTTTCATTTGCAGTTCGCGGCTCATTAACAGCACTTTAATAGAGGTCAAGTGAACAAGAAAGGAAGTGCCCTGAAAAA
>CALFSW010000032.1 GCA_937916505.1 uncultured Verrucomicrobiales bacterium
GGAATCGGATTTCACGACTAAACCTTAAGGGGGTTTCTTTGTGCATTCTTCATGAATGAGATGTGAGTAACTTGCGAGTAATCTTAGCGACAGCCCGATGCTGGCATCCGGTGAATAGAATGTGAATAAGGTGGGCGTGTTGTCTCCCGGGATACAAAAAACCCCGGACCATGAATGGAACGGGGTCTTGGATTTGGTGATTGAAAGGGGCTTAAAACGGACGCAGTAACACGGAGTTGGCAAATCCGAGGTAGGCGGCAATCGCTCCCAAAATGATGGCCACGAGATAGGCCGCAGGTGGGGGAAGGAGTTTCCTCTTGATAATGACAATCATGGCCCCGAGTAAAAGCAAGATGACGAGCTTTCCGATGAGCCAGGCTGGGAATCCCAAATTTAGTTTTGCCTGAAGGCCAAATCCGCTGATCAGAAGAAGGAGGAGGCCAATCCCATGGATCATGGCCGGTCGGCGCAGGGCCGCTGGTTTCTTCGGGTCGGAGGAGATGAGAGAGCCAATTCCTAAAAAGAGGACGATCAGTCCTACGAAGTGAATGATTTTGTAGATGCCTGGATCCATGGGATGCGATGAGTGTCGTTGTTGATTTAAGCTGTTGCTTGAGCGTTGAGGTGGGGGATTGCTGAGAGGAGTTTACGGGTGTAGTCGTCCTTGGGATTCAGGAAGACTTCATCGGCTTCGCCGTATTCCACGATTTTACCGGAATACATGACGGCGATATTATCGGCGATGTAGCGCACGACAGAAAGGTCGTGCGAGATGAAGATCATGGTGAGATCCAGTTTGTCACGAAGGTCCAAAAGAAGATTGAGGATCTGCGACTGAATGGAAACATCGAGAGCCGAGACCGGCTCGTCTGCGATGATGAGCTTGGGTTCCGGGGCAAGGGCACGGGCGATGGCAATCCGCTGTCGCTGTCCGCCGGAAAATTCATGAGGGTATTTTTTCATGAACCTCGAATCAAGCCCCACCGTGGCCATCAGTTCCACGACCTTTTCGGTGAGAGTCGGGTCTTTTTTGAGGTTGGGATGGCGTTGGAGGATCGCTTCGGCGAGGGTCGAGAAGACCGTCATTCGCGGGTTGAGCGAGGCGTAGGGATCCTGAAAGATCATTTGGAAATCGAGACGACGGCTCCGCACTTCGTGTTTTGGAAGGGCGGTGAGTTCCTCGTCATCGAGAATGACCTGACCGCTGGTGGCAGGCTGGAGCTGCATTACCGTGCGGGAAAGAGTTGATTTACCGCAGCCTGACTCACCCACGAGTCCCAGAATTTCACCTTTTTCAATTGAAAGGGACACGCCGTCGACCGCCTTGATGAATTCCAGGGTTCGGGAAATCAGGCCGCCACCTTTGACAGGGAAATGGGTATGAAGATCTTTGAGCTCGAGAAAGGGCACGGGAGTAAAGTGACGGGTGTTGGAGAAAATTCAAGGATTAGGAGTGCGACTTCCCCGGTAGCTGGCGATAGCCCGTCATATAGTATTCGTATCCGGACCAGAGGGTGAAAAAAGCCGCCGCGATTGTTGGGTAAATGAGGGGGATGGCGTTGAACTGCAACATGATCCATCCCATCGCGATCATCTGGGTCACGGTGCAGACTTTTCCGGTCCAGTGCGGCTTGATGGGGACCTTTCGATTGATAAAATACAGGACCCAAATGCCGACGATGATTTCGACATCACGCGCAATCACGAGAATGATGAACCAGACGGGGAGGTGCCAATCGATTCCCCAGTTCACAAAGGTCGCCGTTGCGAGTCCGGTCATGAGGAGGGCCTTGTCGGTGAGCGGGTCAAGGATGGCCCCGGCGAGGGACTTTTGGTTGAAATGACGGGCGATCCAGCCGTCGAGGCCATCGAGAACGGAGGCCAGGGTATAAATCGCGACTGCGAGCCAACGGAGGGCTTCGTCGGGTGTGCCCGCGTCAACGGTGCGTCCGTAGTCGACCGCGACCCAGGCAAAAACCGGGATGAGGGCAAGACGGATGAGGGTGATGACGGTGGCAAGAGTCACAGTGACGCTGCTTTTTAGTGGACATTCGTGGCTACGGCAATTGAAAGGGGAGTGTGACGGCAACTGAACTAACCGCAATTCTTGCTGAGGCGGGCGTGGTCCCTTCAAAAAGGCTTGGGCAAAACTTTCTCGTCGACCAAAACACTGCGGAGTGGATTGTCGACCAGCTTAATCTTGAACCCGATGATACGGTTGTCGAAGTCGGCCCCGGCACGGGCGCATTGACCGAGCACCTTATTGGAAAGGTCGCCAGGATCATTCTCGTTGAGTACGATCGACGCCTCGCGGAATATCTCACCAAACGCTTCGCCGACCGCCCCGAGGTCACCGTGATTAATCATGATGCCGTCCGTCTCGATATCCGCCCTTTTTTCGCACACAAGAATGTGAAGCTCCTCGGCAATCTTCCCTATTCTGCGGGAGGGGCCATTCTCCGGAATTTTCTCAAGGGACCGTCGCCTTTCGTGCGTGCCGTCCTCATGTTGCAGAAGGAAATGATCGCCCGCATTCTCGCAGGTCCCCGTTGCAAGGACTACGGGGTGCTCACCCTGAGGATGCAATGCGAGTGGCAGGGCGAATCGGTGAAGGTGGTTCCGCCAAGTTGCTTTATTCCGAGGCCTTTGATCGATTCCACAGTCATGACTCTGGAGCCCCGACAAGCCGAACTCCCGGTGCATGATCGTCGCTTGTTCGATGAATTGGTTCGGAGAGGGTTTGCCCAGCGTCGGAAACAATTGCGAAAAAATCTTCCCGCCGACATTGATTGGGGAGTGGTGAGTGAAAAACTCGGGTTGTTGCCGACCGCACGGGCGGAGGAATTAAGTCTTGAAGATTGGGTGGCTCTCACCCGCGAAGTGGATCCGTTGTTTGTGAAAGAAGAGGGGCAAGGTGATGACGAAATGCTCGCCGTCGTTGATGACGAGGACAAGGTGGTCGGGAGTGAGCGGCGTGATGTCATTCATCGCGACGGGTTGAAACACCGTGCCGTTCACATCTTTGCCCTGAGTCAAAAAGGAGAGGTTTTTCTGCAAAAGCGGTCCCGCTTAAAAGACAAGTGCCCCGGATTATGGGATTCAAGTGCCGCCGGGCATGTCGATGCCGGTGAAGAGTATCAGGATTGTGCGATCCGCGAACTGGAAGAGGAATTGGGATTGACTGATCACGAAGTGACGGAGGTGGGCAAGCTGGGAGCGCATGCCAATACGGGATGGGAACATGTGCGGCTCTACGCAACCCTGGCCAATGGAACGATTCGATTTCCCTGTGTTGAAATCGAATATGGCGGGTGGTTCACGATGCCGCAGATTGACGAATGGGTCACCGCCGTTCCCGAAGACTTCGCACCTGGGTTTTTGGCCTGCTGGAAGGTCTGGAAAGAAGCGAACCCCGCCCGCTTTGAGTGATGTCTGCTGAAATTGAAGTCCTCCCCGGCCAGTCGTGGGGAATTGTTGGTCGCAATGGCTCCGGCAAGTCGACCCTCGCTGAGGCGCTTGCCGAAAAATACCACGGCTCCCTCGTTTCTTTCGAGGTGGAGGACCGTCTTCTCGAACGCGAGATCCGGGAAGATGACTCCGAGTTTCTTGATCGCGTCGACTTCGGGCGTACCGTTCGCGAGATGATCTCCGAAGTTTGTCCGCTGGATGGGGATCTCGAATCCCTCGCGGCAGAGCTCGGGCTTTTCGATCTTCTTGAGCAGGGTTTTCTGACTCTCTCGACCGGCGAGCGACGTCGCCTCATGTTGGCCCGCGCGCTGGTTCAAAGTCCGTCTATCCTCATCCTCGACGAACCCTTTGATGGGCTCGATCAAGCCTTCCGTGCTCCCTTGAAGAAGTTGCTCGAAGGACGAGACCTCATTGTTGTCGCCAATCGCTTGAGTGACCTTGACGGCCTTGTGAGTCATCTGGCGTGTGTCGAGAGCGGGCAATGCCTCCTCGCTGGTGTGCGCAATGAAGTCATCGGCAATGAGGCTTTCCAACATCTCATGGAACTGGATCGCGATGCCATCGAAATTCCCGAGGGAAACGCGGCCAAAGCTCCTGACGGGCCTCTGGTGGAGATGAAGAACGTCACCGTCATTCACGGCGGACGGCAAATCATTTCCTCGCTCGATTGGACTGTCGAACGTGGCCAGAATTGGAAGATCTCCGGCCCCAATGGCTGTGGGAAATCAACCCTCGTTAATCTCGTTACCGGTGACCATTCCCAATGCTACTCGAACGACGTTACCGTGATGGGAGTCCGGAGGGGGAGTGGTGAATCGGTCTGGGACATCAAGGCCCTCATCGGGATTATTTCGCCAACCCTTCATCAACAATACCGCGTCGGGGCCAATGCCCTCACTGTAGTTGCTTCGGGATTTTTCGACAGCGTGGGCATTTATCAAGACGTTCCGTCGGAGCAACTTGTTGCCGCGCGGGCTTGGCTGGATCTCGTTGGCATGACCCCGTGGAAGGCTCGCCCGTTCCGGAGTCTCAGCTATGGCCAACAACGCCTCCTCCTCATCGCCCGGGCCTTGGTGAAACAGCCCCCGCTCCTCATTCTCGATGAACCATGCCAAGGCCTCGATCCGATGAACCGCGCCCTTGTTTTGGGCGTTATCGATCGCATCGCGGCGACCGGGTTGACGCAGATTCTCTACATCACTCACGAGCCGGAAGATCGGCTGGAGTGTATCACCCACGGCCTCCGCCACGATGGGGTGCAGTGGTTCGAAGATAGCTAAGGCTTCTTGTGATCGATCTCTATGCCCTGCGTCTCCTGCGGCTGGTTTCAGAGCATCGCGGATTTACCTCAGCGGCAAAAGAGGCTGGGATTTCACAGAGTGCGTTGACTCGACAGGTTCAGGGGCTTGAGGAGCGCTTGGGGCTCAAGGTTTTTGAGCGAACAACGCGGTCGGTTAAACTCACGGAGGCAGGGGCGGTTTTTCTGCGTGAGACCGAGGCTCTGCCTCACATTTTAGAAGGAGCCCTCCGGAGAGTGCGTGAAGAATATTTAGATGCTCCTCGCGAGGTGAAGATAGGTCTCTCTCTGGGGCTCGCTCTCGCACACATTCCGGGTATTTTTCATTCAGAGCAAAAAGGGCTTCTCGGGAAAAGAGTGCGTCTCACCCAATTTTCAGATCAGGAAATTTTGGAGCAGGTGAGTCGGAGTGAACTAGATTTGGGAATCATTGACCGGCCTAAAAAGCTCCCCGAACAGGTTCGGGTGAGCCATGAGATGGAGGACGAGTTTTGCCTGATCGGTTTCGCTGGTTCGGTCGTAGAAAAGAACTTTGACGAATGGGGTGTCGCTCAGACATGGATCCTTCCGCCTGTGGGTTCTAGTTCGAGAGCGTTGATCGATCAGTGGGCGAAACAACAAAACTTGAGGTTGAATGGAAACTTGGAGTTGGAGAATTTTGATCTTATCAATGAGTTCGTAGCATTGGGATTTGGAGTAGCACTCGTTCCTCGTCGAAGTTTGACGAGTCTCATGAGAAGACACCGGGTCAGCCGCTTACCCATGCCGTTAAGATTATCACGCCAATTGATAGCAGTGGTTCCAAAGCACGGGACGACTCCTGAATATGTGAGTGAGTTCGTGAGCGGGATTCTCTTTTCGTAGAAAAAAAGAGAGAGCCCACTTTGGACTCTCTTCTGATCAAGTTGATGGAGCTTTCGCTACGTGCCTAGGTAGCAGAGGTTGCGAGTTCTTCTCCCTTCATGTCGTCGCCGGTGTAGCCGTTTTCTTCGGCGTATTTCCGGACGTCGGCGGTGATTTTCATGGAGCAGAAGGTCGGGCCGCACATGGAGCAGAAGTGAGCGGTTTTGGCGCCTTCGGCAGGGAGGGTTTCGTCGTGGAAGTCGATCGCGCGGGCGGGGTCGAGTCCAAGGGCGAATTGGTCGCGCCAACGGAATTCGAAGCGGGCTTTGGAGATGGCATTGTCACGTTCCTGGGCTGCGGGATGACCTTTGGCGAGGTCGGCGGCATGGGCGGCAATCTTGTAGGTGATGACTCCTTCGCGGACGTCGTCGCGGTTGGGGAGACCGAGGTGCTCCTTGGGCGTAACGTAGCAGAGCATGGCGCAACCATACCAGCCGATATTGGCCGCTCCGATCGCGGAGGTGATGTGATCGTATCCGGGAGCAATGTCAGTGGTGAGTGGTCCAAGAGTGTAGAAGGGAGCTTCGTGGCACCAATCGATCTGCTTCTGCATGTTCTCCTCGATGAGTTGCATGGGAACGTGGCCGGGACCTTCGTTCATGACCTGGCAGCCTTTGGCCCAGGCGCGGGTGGTGAGTTCGCCTTGCACTTCGAGCTCGGCAAGTTGGGCGTAGTCGTTGGCATCGGCAATGGAGCCGGGGCGGAGACCGTCGCCAATGGAGAAGGAGACATCGTAAGCGGCGCAGATGTCGCAGATGTCATCCCAGTGGGTGTAGAGGAAGTTCTCGGCGTTATGATGGAGGGACCATTTTGCCAGGATGGAGCCACCTCGTGACACGATACCGGTCATGCGACGGGCGGTGTGTGGGACGAAGCGTTTGAGCACCGCGGCGTGGATGGTGAAGTAATCGACCCCTTGCTCGGCCTGCTCGATGAGGGTGTCTCGATAGACTTCCCAGGTGAGGCTCTCAATCTGGCCATTCACTTTTTCAAGCGCCTGGTAGATCGGAACGGTGCCGATGGGGACGGGTGAGTTTCGAATGATCCACTCGCGGGTGGCGTGAATGTTTTTTCCGGTGGAAAGATCCATCACGGTGTCGGCGCCCCACTTGGTGGACCACTGCATTTTTTCCACTTCTTCATCGATGGTGGAAGCGACAGCTGAGTTGCCGATATTTGCGTTAATCTTCACGAGGAAATTGCGCCCGATGATCATGGGCTCGTTCTCCGGGTGGTTGATGTTTGCGGGGATGATTGCGCGGCCGCGGGCGACCTCGGAGCGGACGAACTCGGCGGTGATGAGCTTGGGAATCTCCGCCCCGTAGGTCTGACCGGGGTGCTGGTGATTCATGACGTTCCGCGAGACCTGCTTCATGGGGTCGATGTCACTGGGACGAGGCATTTCGTAGCCTTCGGGAGTGGAGTTTTTCTGACGAATAAACTCTTTGATTTGATCGGAGGCGTCGTCGGGGATTTCGTCGGAAGTGGGGTAGCGATCGTGGATGGTTTTGAATTCCTCGAGCCGGCCGTTGTTCTCGCGGATGGCAATGTATTCCATCTCGGGTGTGATCAGACCTTGGTCGGCATACCACTTCTGGGTGACGGGGTTGCCGGTGGCCTTGAGAGGTCTGCGCTTCAGCCCGGGGTATTCCTTGAGCTTGTTTTTGGCGGCTTTGCTCTCGTTGTATTTTTCGGCGTGAGCTTCGGAGAGGTAGCCGTTGTCGATGGCCTTGATTTCGCGG
Source organism: uncultured Verrucomicrobiales bacterium (assembly GCA_937916505.1). Lineage (GTDB taxonomy): Bacteria > Verrucomicrobiota > Verrucomicrobiia > Verrucomicrobiales > Akkermansiaceae > SW10. The sequence continues at coordinate 7,411 of CALFSW010000032.1, forward strand.
CCATCATATTCCGCAACATCGTTGCGGGAGAGAATCCAGTCGCGACGGAGAGCGGGGAGTCCTTCGCGGACGTCACCTTTAAAGTCGGGGTCTCCCCAGGGGCCGGAGCAATCATAGACGCGGATAGCGGGGTTTTTTTCGACGCGACCGTTGTCGTGGGTGGTGTCGGAAAGGCGAATCTCCCGCATCGGGACTTTCACGTCTGAGTGGATCTTTCCTTCGACATAGATGCGGGTCGAGTTCGGAAAAATGGTGGGGTCCCTGGCGATGGCATCGAGTTCGGCGGAGTTGTCGATATCTTCAACAAAGTTCCCGGTGTAGTCGGAGCGTTGCTTGGAGTTTTCAGGGGTGAGGCCGTTTTCGTCTGGAGAGATCATGATGGAACTTTGGAAGTGATTGATTTGAGGAAAAGAAAAAAGCCTGTCGGCTTGCGATGAAGCGGACAGGCGTGAGAAAGATTTTGGTCTGACTCCCGGAGGTGAATCCGGTGGTGAGGGTATGATCTCAGGATCTTCGTCTGGCGAAGAAACACCCCTGTCTTGCTGCGCGATAACTTGGAGTGAGGTTTGCCTCTTGTCAAGGAGAGCGCTACTTCTTGCGAAGCCGGGAAAGAGTGGTGAGCGCGTAGCCGGTGCCGTAGGGCTGGTGGTAGTCGTAGAGAGGGTAGTCCCACCATGAACCGTCTTTTTCCTGCTTTTCCAGAATATGGCGGGCGAGATGAGGGATGAATTTCTCCTGTTTCTCCGGTGGGAGCATTTGGAGGCACTCCGTGGCATAGTAGAAGCCGTAGTAGTAGAAGTAGCCGGAGATGGAAAAGTGGGTCTCGTGGGGGACGGGGCGTTTGCGACCGATATCAAACCACCCTTCGCGGAGGCAGAGGCGGTGAAGCCAATGGGTCAGGAGTTCGTCGGTGACGCGTTTGTCGCCGAATTTTCGCATGGCGGCCATACAGACCTGGGAGCGTCCAAGCGAGCCGGCGGGGCGGTTGATTCCGTAGCGGGGGCGGTATCGATGAGTGTAGGAGTAGACGAAGGACCAATCCGGCGTCCTTTGCTTTTCGATGGAATCGAGGCCTCGCTTAATTTCTCTTTGCGGGAGTTGAAGCTCGAAGGTTTCCTGGGCGTCCTTCATGCCAAGAAGGGCGGTAGCGGTGGTAAAAGAGGTGGGGAGGCCCGAAAAGTGAGCGGTGTGATTGCCATCAAGATCAAGGTATCCCCATCCCCCATTGATGTCCTCGGTTTTGATGAGCATCTGAATTTGCTTGTTAGCCAGTTGCTTCAGCCGGGAGAGTTTGGCTTCGTCGCCTGTGCGGTATTCGTAGAGATCAGCGATGGCTCGGAGCCCGTAAGCGTGCCCCCATACGTTATAGGTGGTGGTGGGGTCGAGATGGCGGAGTTTGGGAAGCTTTTCAAAAAGCCACTGCTCGGCCTTGTCGATGGCTGCGACGACTTCAGGACGCCTGTCTTCGCTGTCGAGCAGTCCGCTCAAAGCAAGGGTGGAGCAACCGGCCCGGAACGCGAGGTGGGAATCGGGAACGGGTGCGTAGATGTTAAGTCCTTTGGTGCGGGTTGGGCCGCCCCAGGACCCGTCCTTGTTTTGTTTGCCAACGAGATACTCAACGCCCCGTTTGATCGAGGCCTCGAGTTCCCCTTCCTTGATCGGTGCCACTTCCGGCAAGGGCCCAAGCTTGGTGAGATTCTGTCCCGTTACGAGGGAGACAGAAAGTGGAATTAGAGCAAGTAAGGGAGAAAATCGCATGGGGGGCTACTTGGTTTCGTCGGGGATGAGAATCACCTGATCAACAGCGAGTCCTTCAAGGATCTCGATCTTTCCGTCAGCGGTTCGACCGATTTTGACTTCATGCGTCTCGGTGTTGCCGTCGGCCATCTTGAGATTCACGGTGGATTTGTCATCCTTGGTAGTGACTGCGGCTTTGGGCACGCTGATGGCTCCTTCGTTCCGATAGGTGGTCAACTTTACTTTGGCCTTCATTCCCGTGACGATGGGGGAGGCTTCGGGAAGTTCGACACTCAACCCAACGTGGTATTGGTCTCCGGCGTTTGGGGCAGAATCAAGATTGGTCACACTGGCCGGGTAGGCTGAGTTCTCGATTCCGGCCACCTCGGCTGTTGCTTTGGTTTCGGTGGTGATCTGCAAGCGGTCGCTCTGACTGACCAAGGCGTGGAGAACGAGAGCGCTTCCATTTGGAATGAGAGTCATCAAGGGAGTGTCAGCCGTGGCCGAGCCGGATTTAAAAAGGAATTTAGCGGTATTTCCAACGGACCATGAAGTTTCGTCGATCTCGCCGTAATAAACGACCCCATCTGCGGGCGCGGTGATCGTGAGGAATTTTCCGTCCGCCTCAAGTTCGGCGAGTTTTCGGTCAGCCTCGGCGTCATCACGCTTTGCTTTGGCAACGGCGAGGGCTTTCTCCTCCAGAGCGCGGGGGAGAGTGAGGGTTCCCGATTCGTGGGCGAGCCGGGCGCTGTCAAAGGTGCGTTCGAGATCGACTGCTTGGCGGGGGATTGTTTTTTCAAGTGTCCAAGCGGAACTCTGGACGGCCTTCTTGAGAGAAAACTTGGCGCTTTTAAGGGAAGATCTTTGACGCTTTAGAATGATTTCCTCGGTTTCCTCGGTGATTCCGTCCTCCTCATACATCTTGAGGAGCTGCTTCAATTCTTCTTCAACATAGCTGACGCTTCGGGTGGCCCGGTCCAACCCTTCCTTGGCATCTTCCTCCATGAGTGCACGCCCGGTGTCGGTGAAGTGAGCGAGCGCCTCCTTGGCCCGATCGTGGGCAAGCTTCAATCCTTCGAGCGTTTGAGGGGTGGTGATTTTTAGATTGGCCAGTTCACTCTCGGCATTGGTGAGGGCGATTTTGCGGCTTTTTGCGGACTCAATACTCTCGGCAAGGTGTTTGTCGAAATCTTCTCTTTCGAAGGTCAGGAGGGCGTCGCCCTCACTAACGGAGGCCCCGTGCTTGACGAGGTCGGTGATGACGAACTTTGACCATTGCTTGGGATCGATTCGAAAGACGGTCGATTCGGAGGGCAGAAAAGTCGCGTCGACGGTTAGAGTGGATTCGAGCGGTTCCGATTTGATCGTGAATTCACTGGCAGGAATTTGACCTGCCAGGAGTGCGGTGATGAGAAGGGTGGCTTTCATGAAGGATGAGGGCTTAGTGGGAGCGTTGATAGTGTCCTTTTCGAGCGAGGTAAAGGGTTCGGTTTTTCTTGGATTTTTCAGAGAAGGGAGCGAGGTCGATGGCGACATCGAATCCTGCTTTACGGAGAGCTTTTTCCAAGCCGGAAACAGGGCGTGTCGAAATGAGACCCAGGAGACCTCCGTGTTTTAGCCGGTCCTGAAATCCGTTGAGGACTGCTTCGGAGGTGATTTTCCATTTTTTGGGAGCAAGAGCCTCGAGGTGATCGAGATCCGCGAAAATACCCTGCGATCCGGCATATCCGGCGGGAAGAAGAGAAAATGGATCTGCGTCATCGATGTGAACCCGTTCATCGTCGAGAGGATCTTCGTCGAGGTGTTGGGAGATCCATTCGGGGAGAATTTTGGCTTCCGGGAGGATGACGAAGGAGGCTTTTTCCTGGGGGAGAGTTTCCCGGGCCATCTTGACGGCATGGCCGAATCCGAGTCCGAGAAAAATGATTCTTGGTTGCCGTGCCGGTCTAAAAGGACGGCTCATTAAGGTGATCAAGTGTCGGTGTGCCTGCCCAAGATGAGCGCCATCAACCTGGCGACCTTCACATTCAAAAAAGAAACGGCCATCGTGTTCGATGAGATCGAGAGTGAGTCGCGTGCAGGATTCAGTCTGTGCGACTGTATTGCGTGGTTTCATAGATGAAGAGTGGTCCGCAGGGAACAGCGGCCTTTTCGAGGGTGGAAGTGGAGATGACCAGTCGAAAAACAGTTGAATGAACATTCGTCCGTTCACTCTACAGAGACTTCTGTGGATAACGTTTGGTTTTAGGATCATATTTCAGATCTCAAGTGATTTCCATACGGTCTAAAATCGATTTGTTCACAAGACGCCGGCAGCGTGAATGTCTTGTGAGTAAGTTGATGGGGCCGCGCGCAAAATCTGTTCCACTTTAAAAGGGTGCTTTTCCTCTTGTCATTAAGGTGGTATGAAAATCCCATCATGCGAAAGAAATCACTATGGTTTTCCTTGGCGGGTTTGGGTGTCGGCTTGTTTGTCGCATGTTCAGCGGATCCACCCATCGTCAGCGTCAGTGATATTTACGTCCCCTACGGGTCGAATTCTCGAAACCCCTACACCGGTATTCAGGACCGGGCCAGCAAGGCCTGGCAACGGGAATACGGGAGGCATGAAACTTCCACCGGTCACGCCTCGGCTTCACTGGGACAGCCTCCCATTATGCGGATCCCTAATCCCAAACAGCGGTCAACCCAAAGCGCTTCGTCGATCTACAGACAGGTGAACGTGAAGCGCGATTATCTTTCCTACAAAGCCCGCGGACGTTCCCGCAAGAGCATGAGTCCCCGGTATGTCACGATTCATTCGACTCAAAACTGGAGTAAGGGAGCTGATGCTTTGAGGCATTCTCTCGCGCTCAAGCGGGGAGCCTTGGGTCGACTTTCCTGGCATTACACGACTGACGAAGATCGTGCCGTTCAACACCTTCCGACCAACGAAAGGGGAAATCACGCCGACTATGACGGACCGGGAAATCGCTACAGTATTGGAATTGAGATGTGCGAGCATCCCGGTAATAGCAAAAGTAAGACTCTTGAGCGGACCGCCAAACTGGCGGCCTGGCTCTGTGTGAAGCATGATATTCCGGTCTCCCGCGTTGTTCCCCACTACAAATGGCCTCGTCGTGGTAAAAATCCTCCCAATAAGAACTGTCCGCATTACCTGCTGACGAACGGACGTCCCGGAGCAAAGTGGCAGGGGTTTCTTAAGGTGGTTGAGGTTTATCATCGTGCCATGACCGGGCGCTAATTTGCGACAGATGGCGAAGGTGGAAAATGACGTCTGGTATCAATGCCAGCGCTGCACGAATTGTTGCAAGTGGGAGGGCGATGTTGTCCTTGCTGACGGGGAAGTGGAAAAGATTGCGGAGTTTCTTGAAATTCCCCTTTACGAATTTGTCCGGGACTACACGCGCCTCAGAGATCATCGAAATGGACTTTCGCTCATCGATAAGGAAGGGTCAACCGAATGTATTATGCTCGATGGCATCGATTGTCGTCTTCAAGACGTAAAGCCCTATCAATGCACTGGTTTCCCGAACCGTTGGAATTTTGAGAATTGGCGTGAGGCTTGTGAGGCCATTCCGGGGCCGAGGCCTGAGGGTGAATCAACTAGCGATGATAAGGCTCGCCGCGTTTGATGGTGTAGGCGCGGTAGATTTGTTCGAGGAGGACAACGAGGGCGAGCTCGTGTTGGAGAGTGAGGGGGGAAAGGGCCCAGATGGCGTTGGCCTGCCGGCGGAGTTCGGGGGTGTGGCCGTCGGAGGCGCCGATTAAGAGCGAGATGGTTTTGAGGCCGGGGTCCATTTCCCAGGCGTTGACCTTTGCGACAAATTGGTCGGTGGTCCAAGCTTTGCCGCGCTCGTCGAGGGCGATACGGAAGGTGCCTTCGGAGCGAGTGAGAAGGTCTTTAGAGACCGTTTCGGAATCACCGGCTTTCAGGTAGATCAATTCGACCTTCGCTCCGCGTTGTAGCCGCTTGAGGTACTCTGTGATCCCGGTTTTGGCATAAGCGAGGGCGGGTTTACCGGCAGCGTAAATTTTCCAGGTCACGATTTGAGAATGTCGAGAACCTCAGCGGGAATGAACTCGCTTTCGGTCGCTTCCTTGACGGCGAGTCGCATCTGCGCTTTGAGCGTTTCCAGGGGAATGGGCGGAAGGCTGGTGGTGAGGATGTGATGCATGGCCTCGAAGGGTTCATGAGTTTTCGTTTTGACGAGGCGGACCGCTTTGACCGCGAGAGCTTCGGCTCCTCCGGCGGTGAGGAGTTCGGGGAGGTGCTCTTTTAATTTCTGCCACTCTTCTTTGCCCAGTTTGAGTCCGCGTTTTCCGCTGAGGGCGCGAAGGAGAGCGAGGGCCTCGTCCGGATCGGTTGCGGGAAAGATGGGGATTTTGACATCGACGCGGCCGGGACGTTTCAGGTCGACTTCAATGAGGTCGGGGCGGCTGGAAGCGAGGATCCAGACAAGCTTGCCACGGTTTCGTGGGTTGGACATCTCCTTGGCGATCATGGAGTAGACCCGGCTTGAAACTCCCGAGTCACCCGATCCGGCAGCACGTTTCCCGAGAGCTTGGTCGGCTTCATCAATGAAGACCATGCAGCGATCGAGAGCATGGAGGAGAGAGAAGATTTTTTCGAGGTTGGCTTCGGTGGATCCCACCCAGCGGTCCCGAAAGTTCTTGAGGGTGACGACGGGAACGCCTGCTTCGCCGGCGAGACATTCGGCGAGGTAGGTTTTTCCAGTGCCGACGGGGCCGCAGAAGAGATAGCCCATGGGCATTGCTTCAAGTTCATCACGCCGCCAGAGGTCGAGATCGCGCTGGAGCCAATCTTTGACGACGTCGAGGCCGATGACGCCATCGAGTGAACGGTCGGGTTCAACGAACTCAATGAGGCCCGCACAGTCGCGTTCGACGAGTTCCTTTTTGAGGGTGCTGAAGTCGTTTTCAACGAGAGGCTTTTTGTCGTAGTGACGACGGAGGAGGAGATCTTCAACCGAGCTGCCGGTTGCTCCCCGGAGTCGGGCGGCTGCCCAGGGGAGACGGTCTTTGATTCCGGTCACGGCCTCGGCGCAGGATGGGGAAAGGGTTTCCATCACGCCGGTGAGTTCGTCTACGGAAGGGAGGGGGATTTCAATATCAGCGACGGAGGGATGGTTGGCGACGAGAGGGTGGAGGCCGGTGAGGTTTTCCGAGAGGAGGAAAACGGCTTGTCCGTGAGAGGCAAGATTTGCTTCGGAAGCCCAAGCCTGCCAGACGCTGGCGAGCGCGTGAAGGTCGTAATTGAGGGCGTTGGGAAGGCTGGGGCACATTAGGTGTGCCCCTTTAAGAATGACGGCAACTTTCGGGGCTTTGGCTCCGACGTGGCGGAGGTTGCGGACGTAGGTGAGATAGCGCCCGAGGAAGCGGGAGGCCTTGAGCGGTTGCGTGGGAAGCTGAACTTCGTTTTTGAGGCTGGGCCACTTTGAAAATTCCTCTCTGCCGCGTTCGACCTCCACTCCACCACCGAGATCGTAGGTTAAGACGACATCGAAACGGGGCAAAAGGACCTCGCTTAGAAACCCGGAGAGATTTCCGAGGCGGGGATTTTTGAGGGGAAGAAAGAAACGATCATCGACATTCCCGTGCAAGACAAAGCAGCCGGCGGAGCGGCTTTCGTAGCGGGCGATGACTTCATCAGCCCAGTCTGGTAAATGGGTGCTCATTCAACATCTTCGGGGTTGGGAACCTCGACATCGGGAATGCCGGGATCCTCATGAACCCGGGGCTGTTCATCAACCGTCAGTTTCACCCAAATGGCGGTGCCAACGAGAGCAAAGACAATGACAACGAGAAGCCAAACGAGCCAGGGGCGCTTCTTCATCGATGTCGCTTATTGGGACTCGCTTTCAGGACCCATGGAACTCTTGGTGGTCCCGGCGGGAGCTGAATCGGCAGCCCCTTTTTCAGGTTCGAGTTCAATCCCCTCGGCCGCAGCAAAGTCAGCGAGGGCCATTTCGGCGAGGGCGTCCTGTTCGGCGGCAGTTTCATTGATGCCGCTCATGTCGATTTGATCTTTGGCAACGCGGGCCCGGCCGGCGGCTTTGGTGCGCTCGTCTTCGACCATCTCTTCGAGACGGTTCAGAGTGTCACCGGAACCGCCAATATCGGTGATCATGCCCGAAGCCATTTCGTTGAGTTCGGCCATGGCCTTGGTGGATTTCATTTCGTCGAGGTCACGGACGAGCTGCTCGATGCGGTCCTTGGCGGTCTTCACGGAAATGTCGCGGGCTTTCACGAGCTCTTTGTAGCGGGCGTCGGCCTCCTCCATCTGGGCGCGGACGTCATCGTGCTCGCGGTCAACGGTTCGAAGTTGGAGGGCGAGCTTGCCGGCGGCTTCACGATTACCGGCCTTGAGATTGGCCGCTGTTTTGGCGCGAAGTTCATTTTCCTCACGGTCGAGTTTCCTGGCTTTCGACATGAGCTTCTCAACGAGCCCGGCGTGACCGGCGAGACCTTTATTGAATTCGGCAATCTGTTTGCGGAGATTTTCCTTTTCGTTTTCGAGAAGAGCCTCCGGGTTGCGCTTTTCGATTCCACCGATGAAGAGGCCGAAGAAGCCTTTGACTAGATTTTTGAGACGTCGGAACATGAGTTGATCAAGTGTTGGGCGCAGTTTGTGCCAGACCTCTTCATCCTGCAAGGAGAGACGCCGGGAAATGGAGGGGGGCGCCACAGGAAAAGTCCAGGATGCACGGCGAATCCCACCTTGGAGGGGATCTCTCCCTTGTGTCGGGACGCTGGACCGGACGCAGTCGAGATCGCCTATACGTTGTCACCGGTCACAGCTACACCCTTGAGGTTTCCAATGACGCGTATCACTGGGCGGAAGTCTCGACGTATGCTGCAAGCAGCATGACCCGAAGGACAGTGACGGTGACTCCCATTTCAGGCAGCTCGGTCTTTTGGCGGGTTGTTATCGAGTAACCGGTATCCAGATCCGGGGACACCGCGAAGATCATGGTGGTTTTCATCACCCGGGAGTTTACCTGCTGAGTCGGCTCCGGTAAGCGGTCGAAACCAAGCGGCGGAGGTTCGAATTTAGGGAACTTCTTTTCAGTCCCGCATTACCGGTGGCGAGGTCTTCCAGGGAAAGTTGATGGGGTTGGCGCGCTGCTTGCGGGTTTGGTCATTAAAAGAAGTCTCGCCTGAGCCGAACAGGACGTCACCTGATTTGATTTTACCGTGAGCAGGGGAGTCTTTCCGAAATCTTGGTGATGGTGGTGATCGAGACGGTGATGCTACTCGATGATGGGGGGAATTTTTTGTTCTTCGATCCAAACGCTGAAGTGACCGGTTGGGGGGATGGGGCCACGGGGGCTGGCGTAACTGAGAAAGCTGGTGGCGGCGATGGTGACTTTGCCGCCTTTGAAGTGTTCATGAAAATCAGCGAAGATGTGGCCGCCACGGGGTTGGCCTCCTTCGCGTCGAGCCACTCCTCGATTGGATTCGGCGAGGAGCTTTCCATTGATATAAAGAGTGTAGCCTTCGCCTGCAAAAACGTGAGCGCCGCCTCCTACGACAATGCGGTAGCGGTGGCCTTTTTTGAAGGCCGGGAGGTCGATGGTGGTGCGGGCGAGGAGGACTTCTTTTTCCCAGAGTGATAAGGGGGCGTGTCCGCAACCGCAGAGGGGATTGTCGCAATCACGCAGAGGGGAAAGTTTGCCATCGAGTTGGCCAAAGGGTTGGTGGCCTTTTTGGAATCCGGCTTTGGAGGCATCGAAATTGGAGGCGGCCCAGTCGGCCATATTTTCGGGGTAGGTGACTTTGCGGTAGCGGGCACCCTTGTGATCTTTGGGGAGTTTTTCAGCGGGGTCGAAGCTGGTGTATTCCCAGTCGACAGTGCGGAGATCGGTGGCGAAGGGTTGCCAGTCGTAGTCGGTGATTCCGGCGGTGCGATAGATGTTGGTGAGGCCAAACATGGCTCCGCGAAGAAACTGGTTTTGGCGGTCTGGTCGCTCGCTCCCGGCCTCGGTGATGAGGGCTTTTTGATAGCGGGGATTTGACCTGTAGCTATCAGCGATGCCGAAGAGGATTTGCTTGATCGCTTCCTGATGGGCAGCCTTTTGAGTATCGGTGATTTCGGTGGCTGCGATGACGGGTTTTGGTTCGGGGCGGGGAGGCCGGGGAGAGGGTGCGGCGGTTCCGCCAAGGAGGCCGACCATGGAGCGGCCGAGGGCATCGCCGACGAGGAGGTAGGTTTCGGCATTGCGGTTGTAGTGGTAGTCCTGGTTGGCAGGTGATTCATCGACCTCGCGCCAGAAAGGGCGGGTATCGACAGAGGCGACGGTGCCTTTGAACGCAGGGTGCTTTGCAGGATCGCTGACGGCGAGTTGGGCTTCAAGGATGGGGAGATATTTCGCGTCCATGCGGTGTCCTCCAAAGCCGACGGTGGCGATGACGGCGGGCATTTTTGGAGCTTTGAGATCTTTGCGAACATCGTTGATGAGGTTGACGAGGTTTTTCTCATACTCGGCGGCGGCTTCAGGCGGGCTGTCCTTATGACCCTGCCACCAGGCGAAGCCGGCGAGTTCGTAACCTTGTCCTTTGTATCCAGGGACGACCTTGTCGAGGTTGGCGAGGGTCTTTTGGACGCCCTCGATCATGAGCTTATATTCGAGGGACTCCCATTTGCTGTCGGGGGCGGTGCGACCGCTGGAGGGTGGGCGAAAGTCGAAGCTGAGGGCGCGGTTGCCCATGGCGGTTTTGATGAGGAGGACTTGTTCGTCGTGGAAGGTTCCCATGACGTGGCCGAAGCCGACTTCGGGTCCCAGAACTTTGCCGTTGGAGGTGGGGCTAAGGGGGGAGCCTTGGCCGTCTTTGGCGATGCGGGCTTCCTGGTAGTAGACATCGTGACGAACGGTCCAGTTGCCGGAGTCGTCGATGAGGTTGGGGAATTTCTTTTCGCGTTTGACGACATTTTCGAGGTCGCCGTTTCCGAGGAGGTCGGTTTTTTCGAGGTGGAAGCGAGGTGGGGCACCTTGAAATTCGGAAATTTCGAAGGGGTAGCGCATTCCGGGTTGGAGGGTGACTTCAGAAGAGGCGGTGTTGCCGGCGACAGTGATGGGGGAAGAGCAGTGAACTTTGAAGGCTCCGGCGATCGGGACTTCGAGTGTTCCGCTTACGATGGGATCGGTGGTTGCGGTGCCGTCTGCGGTGAAGGTGGTGAGGTGGGAGATTTTGTATTTACCGACTTTGTAGATTTCAAAGGGGCCTTCAAGGGCAGCAGGGTCGGAGGTGAGGAAGTGGCCGGTGTAGAGGTTTTTGGCACCGGAGAGGGTGCCCATGCCAACCATGTTTGATTGGCCGGCGAGGAGGTAAACTTTGACTGGCTTGGTGGGATCGCCGGGATTGCCATCGGGGTCGGGGAGGATGGTGGGGATTTCCTTGGCGAAGGAGGAGAGGGCGATTGTTGAGAGGGCGAGGAGGAGTTTCACGTTGGGTGGGATGGTAAGGTTAATTCGCCCATTCAGGGCTCTTGAAGTGTGGTTGATGGAAGACCCAAGGCGTTTGCTTGGGCTACGTTATTGCGCCCCTTTGGGGCTGGAGACGGAGGAGATGCTTTTGAACTGGCGGGGTTACTTTTTGGAGGGTTCCTTTTTCACCTGTGGACGGAGGCGGAGGATGATTTCGGAATCGACCTTGGGAAGATGGGTGGAGTTGAGGTGCCACATGAGGGCGTGATTTTCCTGTCCGTAGACTTCGGGAAGGCAGAGGAGTTCGTCGCCGAAAGTTGAGAGGCTAATGACGCTTCCGCTCCTGTCGGCGAGGTAGGTTTTGGGGCCGTCGCCTTCGCCATGGAGATGGGAACCGGCAAAGAGGAAGGTTTTCAGCCGGGATTTTGCTTTGGTTTTTTCCTCCTTGGTCAGGTCTTCTCCGTAAGTGCTGCGCTCGAGGAAGTCGGTGATGGGGCGTTCGACGGGCTTTCCGTCCTTATCATTGATGACGAGAGAGACGGAAATCGGGCTCCCTTTTGGGGGGAGATCAATCCAACGTTCATCATCGCCTTCTCCTTCGACCCGTCGGATGGCGGGGTGTCCGGCCTTGGCCCCGAGGAGAAGGAGCGCGGTATGGATGTGGCTGGGTTTGGCCTGGATGGCGATGACGGATTCGTGCTCCTTGGTTCCTTTTGTGCAGGCGATGAATTCGAGGGAACCTTCGTCGAGGCAGACGGTGGACTTGATGTCGACCGAGCGTTCCCCGAGGTTGATTTTGATCCCGGGGAGTTTGAGGTTTTCGAGGGGGTCGGTTTCCTTTTTCTTATCTTGTGCGGCGGCAAGTGAGAAGAGAAAGGGCCAGATCAGGAAGGGTTTCATTTATTTGATGCTACGGAGATCAACCTTTTCGGTCGAGATCTCGATTTCCTTAATGAGGGCACCGACGCTATCGATGACCTTTTGCAGGTTCTTTTTTTCGCGATGGATCAAGAGGTCTTTCTCGAGTTTCTTCAGTTTCGGAAGCATGGGTTTTGCTCCGGCTCCGTATTTTTTGAGAGCCTTGAGGCAGCGGGGAATGCGGGCGGCTTTGCCCCATTTGTCGATCTGCAGGACTTCGAAACACAGGGGCATGCCTTCCCTGATGCGATGCTTGGCGAGGAGATCGAGGCCAGCGAGGCGGACTCCGCTGGCAAACATGATGCCGCTGGGAGATGGTTTGGCGATGGCTTCGTGAATAGCGGGCAGGATGGGTTTGATCTCGTCGTAAGTGAGCTTGTTGTAGATCTGGCCAACCGAGCCACGGGAGCGTCCATCCTGATTTTGAAGTCCGGCGACGATGGCTTTGCGCAGGAGATCCCGATCAACGTCCTCGAGTGAATTGCGAAGCATTTTTCCGAAGACGGCAAAGCTGAGGTAGCGCTGTTCCATGGCGCGCGGGTCTTCCTTGGTCGGGCCTTTGGCAATCATGGTGAGAAGTTCAGGGAGGGCCTCCATGGCAGGTTTTCCGATGTGGGCGAGGGCTTCAGCGGCCTTGATGCGAAGCCAGAGATCTTCGTGTTTGAGATTTTTTTGCAAGGCCGGGACGGCTTCAGTGGCGGAGTTTTTTTGGAGAGCGAGAGCCTGGCATGCTCCGTAGCGGACCTCGAGAATTGGAGAGGAGAGCAACTTGACCAACATCGAGACGGAGTTGCGATTGCTCTTTTTCTTGCGAGCGAGAGCCATGGCGGCACGTTCACGAACAATTGGAGACCAGCTTGTGAGCTGAGAAATAAGACTTGATTCACGCATTTCGTCATAAGCGTCGTTGCGATACTTGTTCGACCAGCGCCGGCCATCGGACACGATGCCAAAGGCTTTGGCCTCGGAGATTTGAGGGGCGGCTGAAGGTTGCTTCCCGGTGATATAGAGCTTTTTGAGAGGATGGGCATAGGCCAGGAGATAGGCTCCGGTGCAGTCCCAACTGGCATAACTGTCTTTGCGGGCATCGGGAGGGCCCATGTGGACAAAGGTGCCATCGTGCCGTCGGGCGAGGTCAAAATACCAGGCACCAAATGCGGTCATCCATTCTCCAGTGGCGTTGGGGCCTGATTGGGCGACACCCGGAATGGCCCAGAGGATGTTAAAGAAGTTGCCGGTGTGACCGGTGTCTCGTTCCGATCCGTGGGAGGCAAGACTCATGTGGGAGAAAAACTCCGCGCTCTTTGGTTCGTTGTTGAGATTGAAAAGGACGGCAGCCATCCCGCACTTGCCATTGTCTTCATGGGTTTGAATCCAGGGACTGTGGTCGCCATAGGGAATGGCACCCTTGCCGGTGTAAAAGCGGAGAAGTTTCGTACTCCGTTCGATGGCGCGTGCAACTTCGGGGTCGCTGACTCCAGCCTTGGTGGCCAGGATGAGGGAGGTGGTGAGGGGGAGTCCGGGGGCATTCATCATGCCGTAGCCGACGAGGCGGCCGTCATCGGCGGCGAATTTGTGTCCCCAGGAGCCCACGATGCTTTGACCGTTGGCCGCTTCGAGGGCGAGGCGTCGAAGCCCGGGCATGAAGGAGTCGTCGCCGGTGGCCATTTGATATTCGGCGAGGAGCATGATGGCGTAGCCATAATACCAGGTCGCCATTGATTCCGTTTCGAATTCGGAAGCCCACTTGGCTTCACGCTTAACCAAGGGGAGATATTTTTGATTGCCGCTGGCAAGGAGGGCAAGGGCATTGAGGGATCGGACGATGGGATTGGCCCTGTAAGAAGGTTCGGCCATCTTTTCGGCAAGGATTTTGCATCCTTGTTCGAGGATGCGCTTTGACTTGGGGCAGTCGTAGGGCGCGGTGTGGCTGTAGTAGCCGAGGACCGGGAGTTGAATTTCGATATTCTCCGTTTTTCCGGATCGCCAGCGGATGAGGGAGAGTTTGCCCTTGCCGTCCGTGGATTCAGCGAGAGTGAGGGCCCTGCCAAACTCGGTTCGTGGATCGTAAAAGAAGGGTTTTTCTTCGACGCCGAGGATGACGTCGCCTTTTTTTAGAACTCCGTGAGCGGGGGAACCGGTCGCGACCCGGGTGATGGCGATTTGACGGGCGGTGGAAGTCTCCATTTTGTCGCTGAAGATCCAGCCCCGGGCACCCGTGGCTCCGAGGTTCCAGTCATGATTCGCTCCTTTGGGGATGGGGTCTCCCTGGGTGAAATCCGGAAGAGACATTTTGACCTTTGGCCCGGCTGCGGGGAGAAGGAATGTCGAGAGGGCCAGAGCGAGAAATGGCGTCAGTAATCTAATCATGAGGGGTGGTGGATGGATAGGAGAGCAGCTGAGGTCTAAAGCCGCAACCGGGAGTGTCTTGAAAGTGTCCAAGCCGGTTGAGGGTCTTTCGTTTGTGGAGACGAATGAATCGGAAGCAATGGCAAATGCTTGAAGGTTATTCATCGTGATTCAGACTTCCGCGGGATGGAAGCTTTGTTAAGAAAAGAGGTCGATGACATTAGGAGCTGGACGCCTGCCCGTGTGGGGGTAGGTT
>CALFSW010000033.1 GCA_937916505.1 uncultured Verrucomicrobiales bacterium
GTGACCATGTCTCTGCTGAGATTGCCGGATTAGAGGGTGATGTCTTCGGCAGCGGCGACGAGGGTGGTGAAGATCGCGATGAGAAGGATTTTTGACAGGGACAGGGATGCTTTCACGGGTCCCGAAGTCTGTTTGATTCAAGCGATGGGGTCCGGGCAGTATGCGCGGCGCTGGCACTTGAGACAGAAGTCGCCGAGGTAGAGGGTGTCGACCCATTCCATGAGAGGAGAAAGGTGTTTTTGCTCGTCGGTGATGAAGCCGGCTTCGAAGTTGCGGCGGAGGGGGCTTTTTGCGCCGATGCCCGCACCAGTGAGGTTGGCGGAGCCGACGAAGGCTTCGCGACCATCGATGATGACGGCTTTGGTGTGGATTCTCGGGCAAAGGATGCGTTCGAAGAGATCGCTTTCGATGAGAGCGGGGTAGCGGTCGAAGTCTTCCCTGAAACGGGGGCCGGGTTCTTTGGCGTGGAAGAGGCGGACCGCAATGCCGGCGTTGATGAGGTCGGAGAGGATTTCAAGAAGTGGGACGAAGCGGCGTTCTTTTTTGACATGGAGGTCTTTGATGTCGGCAGTGATGATCCAGAGGAATTTTTGGGCACGGGGAAGCATGTCGACGATGACGCGTTGGTGGATGTCTTCATTGAGGATGAGATCGGTCATCGTGGTGGAGAGAATACGGCAGACTCTCCCGATTGGACAAAGAAAACGCCAATCCGCGAAGGGCGCGGATTGGCGGTGGTTCGGGGGCATCCTTGCGTTGGAGTCAGCTTCGCTTGCGGCGAAGGAGAAGAAGGCTGGTGCTGAGAATGGTGAGCAGTCCGGTGGAGGGCTCGGGGATTTTGTGCCCGATGATTTGGATCCCGTTGATGGCGGCCATGTCGGCTGCTCCGGGAATGTGGCTCACGCTCACATCAAACATGCTTGTGGTGAGGCCATTGAAGCGGACGTAGTTACCGGGAGGGGAGGCCTGGCTATCGAGGTAGGTATTGAAGCCGCCGACTCCAAAGCCCGGAACATTCTCCGTGTGGAAATAGGTGGTGATTCCGGGATTGGAAAGATTGATGACGGAGGTGGGGCCGTTGGTTCCGGTGTCGCTGTAGACGAAGACATCGTAGTAGCTCCAGCCGAGGGCGCCCATGTCGATACTGGTGACACGAACGGCAGCGGGGACGACGACGCCTGAGGCAGAGGTTTGGCTGGCGATGTAGCCTTCCATCATGAGATTGTCACCAGGAGTGGGGATGCTTCCTCCGATGACGGCACTGGAA
Organism: uncultured Verrucomicrobiales bacterium; assembly: GCA_937916505.1. Lineage (GTDB taxonomy): Bacteria > Verrucomicrobiota > Verrucomicrobiia > Verrucomicrobiales > Akkermansiaceae > SW10. The sequence goes on from CALFSW010000033.1 coordinate 1,268, forward strand.
GGGGCGTTCCAGGTAAAATTAATGACGTCGGATGCGGAAGTGTCGGGCTGGGGAAGGAAACCGATGTTGCCACCCGCTGCTCCCCATTGGTTGGCGGGAATGACTCCGGCGATGTCCGAGGCGACCAGAGCTCCAGCCTGGAAGTTGCCGAGGAAATCGACCGAAGCAGTGGAAACGACGACGGCCTGGCTGGTTGCGATCATGCCGAGAGCGAGACCGGCGGCGGCGAATTTGGTGGGGCGAGAAGGGAAGAGGCGGCGTTTGCGAGGAGGACGAGCTGTGTGGGTGGGCTGGAAGCCATTGTGGGGTTCGCGGGCGATCGGAGAGGCAATGGGATTTTCGCCGAGTGACTGGGAGTTGTTCGAGAATGAGCCGAGGATGCGACGGTATGTTTTCATGGTATTAATGGGTTAGGTTTTGAGTATTTGGAGGGATTTTCTTCCCCCTTCACTGACCTCATCGCGGTGTGAAAACCCCAATGTCATTTTTGGTGAACTTTTTTATTTGTTCTCTGTTTCGTGGAGGGTTTTAAAGATTGTGGACTCAAATTTCGCCCGGGGAGATCAAGGTGAGTAAATCGAAATTGTGGCTCACGTGAGAATCTGATCAAAAAAACCTATTGCAAAATCCAGCACTTCCGAGTAGCAAACAAATCAAGCGTTTAATGTAAAAAGATAATAAAGATATTGTTAGCTTTAAAAATAAGCCATTCATTACCGCACCTTTCTTTGCCGTGAATCAAACCCTCTACCTCCTCCTGAGCCTTGGACTCCTGGTGTCAGGCAAGGCACAGACACTCTTCCGGGGAAGTCATGCCTTTGACGTCCGGTTCCAAAGTGATGGGACTTTGGATTTGGCCGCTGCGGACTTTACCTTCGGGATCGGAACTTTCGACTGGAGTGCCGATCCAACCTTGAGCGATGCCAATCGATTGGCTGTTGTCAGGAGAGTCGCGGGTGAATCGGGGACCGTGGGAAATCTGTCTCGTTTACCGGGATAATCCAAACAACTGAAACCTGAGTGATGATCAAATCAATCGTCTTTTTCCTCGCGGTGGCTCTTTGGGCACCGGCCGCCCAAGTTTATTTCTCCAGCGCGTTTTTTCAAACGAATCTGGACAGTGAGGGGAATCCTTTGAGCGACGATTGGGTCTTTGCACTTGGAGCTTTTGACGAGGGATTTACGCCGACTCCCGCAAATCGCGCGATGTGGGCGGATCACTGGACGAGCGGGCAAGCATCCGCCTATGAGGGTGATTTGGGCATTTTTTCGGGCGAGTATCAGTTTTTTTCAAATGAGGCTCCCTTTCTGACGACAAACAAGGGTTACATTTGGGGATACAATTGCGCCGGCGAGTGGATTCTTGTGACCGGCTCTCACTGGACTTGGCCCAATATCAACGAGCCTCTCGCGTTTCCCCCTAGTTGGACGATCAACAACGCAACCGAAGTCATTGTCGGTACGACCAATACCGGTGGTGTTCATATTCGGACCGAAGCGGGAGGTGAGGGCTTTAATATCCCTTCATTCACCTACGCCGATTGGCGTGAAAGCTACTTTACCCCGGCGGAAATTCCGGATCTTTCAATCAGTGGTTTTGACGCGGATCCGGACGGCGATGGCCATTCCAATCTGGTGGAGTATGCCCAAGGGACGAATCCCCGTAACTTGGCCAAAATTGATCCGGCTCGGGTGATCTTTGTCGAGCATGAAGGAATCATCTATCCGGCCTTCGAGTTTAAAGTCAGCCAAAAAAACCGGGGGGTCACAGTTGTGGTGGGAAGCACGACGGATTTGGAAAATTGGAGCGGTGCCGCCAACGTCACTTTACCATTTGAGAGTGAAGATTCGCTTCAGAAAATCTTCCGGAGCGTCATTCCGGTGAGCGGAGGCCCTCGCCGTTTTTTCAGACTTGAGGTGAGTTCGGAAATTAAGATCGACTAAGGGAGAGGGACGCTTTCCAGCACCCAGGCACCAGTCGAAGCGAGAGCGATCTCATCTGTCTTATTTGCCATGACCCGCTTCCGCTGGAGCTTCCACAGGGCGAGGTGCGGCGGGTCCTTGAGGCGCGCCTCGTGAAATGAGGCCATGAAATCAGGAAGGTGATCGTCCCGCACCCGCCATTGGGCAGCCATGACCCGGGCGGCCCCCGCTGCGATAAAACTACGGCGCAGGCTGGACCAGTTTCCGCCAACTTCACCTTGTCCGATGCCTCCCCGGCAGGCTGAAAGGACGACAAGATTCGTGCGGGAAAGATCGAGCCGGGCAATCTCTTTGGCAAAAAGAATGTTTTCAGTTCCTCCACCGTGCAAAACAAGCCCGGCCCGGAAACCATGGCCTTCCTCACTTTCGATGACAAAGCCGTGGCCCGCAAGGTGCAGGGTGCCTTCATGATTTTCCAATAGGGAAAGAAACTCTTCCCGCCCGGGATTTAAATGAGAGATTCCTCCGAGGCGGGAAACTTCGGCTTTTACCCCGGGAAGCTTGGGAAGGCCGCTGATCACTTCTGAAAGTTCGTGGTCGAAAGGGAAACTTCCGGCGGCGGGGAGGGTTCCCGGGGCACTTTCGATACCGCAGACCGTCAGTTGTTTGCTTGAGGTCAGCTGCGGCATTCTTCCGGTCAGAGCAAGGATGCGTGCTTCGCTTAGGATTTCGCAGAGGTGACGGCCATCCCGTTGTCGAAGGATGGACCAGGGAACGGCGTGGAGCATCCCCACGGGAGCGATGTCAATGGGTTGACCGGAATCAAGGTGATTGGCGAGGGGTGCCCACAGCGATTTCCAGAGTTGGGTTAACCGGACGGACAAAGTGGCCCCGACATTGACTTCGCCCAGGGTTCGTTCGGCTGTTTCGACGGTGTCGAAAATGCGTTGGTGGATTTTGGCCGCAGATCCGAGATCGAGCCAACGTACTTCTTTGGAGAAAACCAAAGCACCATAGCGTTGCTCGAAATTTTTCTCGTAGAGAAGGTAGAGGACGGTTTGTCGTTCGGGAGGTGCGACCGAGCCTCCGATTCGTTCTCTGAGGGCATAATTCTGGGCGGTGAGAGCGATTTCAGGGAGATCTGCAAAAGCGTGATTGATGAGAGGCGAAAGGGGATCAACGGTACGTTGTAGTCCGAGAAGAATGTCCGAGTCCCCGGAATTCTCCAGCCAACGCATGGCGACTTCCGAACTGCGACGTGCAAGGTCGGAGTCCTCTTTGGCGTCTGCCATCAGGCCAAGGGAGCGCGCGAGAAGGGGATGATCATCGGGCAACAGATCGGATTGGATGACGGGAGTGAGTGTGCTGACTGCAAGGTTACGGTTTCCATTTCGAAGAGCGGCTTCACCAAGCGTCGCCGCGTAGCTAATCCGGAGATCATCAGGGAGAGTCGAGAGATCGAGGGACTGCAGGAGAGAGAGGGCTCCGGCGTCATCGAGATCCGGTGATTGGGCTGCAATCGAAGTCAGGGCGGAGATCAGTGCTGGATCAGGGGAAGCAAGGGTTTTGAGTTTTTCTCGTGCGTCTTCGATCAGTCCGGTTACGGGTTGGCCGAGGCGGAGAGCGATTCCCGCGGCGTCAATTGCAAGGGCGATGTGGTTGGCGGTGTCATCGGTTGGCAGCGATTCAATGGCAGCCTTGATGGCTGATTGTGCCTTTTCCGGAAGACCGCAGGTGAGGTGGAGCTTTGCTGAAGTTTGATGCCACTGGGCCAGGGGAGGGGAAGGTGCGTTCAATGTGGGAGTCGGGCCGAGGGCTTGGCGGGCTTCCGGGAGTTTTCCTGCCCGCATCAACATATCGGCGAGTTCGGCCCTCACGACAGTGGCACCTTCCGGAGCGGCATGGGTGAGCGCTTTTTGGAACCAAAGTTGGGCCCGCCCGGTGTCATTCGCAAGGCGAGCGGCCCGAGCAGCAAGACCGGCGCAAGCAGCGAGGTCAGGGGCTTGGATGGAATCGTCACTTGCAAGGAGATCGTATGCTTTCTCCGCCAGCTGTGATGATTTGGAAGGATCACTTTCGATGAGTTTTCCGGCCTCGTGAGCGAACTGGAGAGCGTCCTCACGGACCCCCGCGAAGAGCGGGGAAACGGCAAGAATAAAAAGTCCCACAAGGCGCATCACGGAGTGGCGGTAATTTGCAGGCGAAAGAATTTCTTTACAGCAGAGGTGGTGTAGGCAAGTGAGCCGGTGAGGTCTTTTCCGTCACCGTTGCTTTCGGTGTGTGGAGCAAGAGTGATGACGCCTTGTCCCTCGTCGAGCCAGTTTTCAAGATCGAGACTGCTTTGAAACTGCCATTCAATTTCGGCAGGATCGGGGAGATAAGCGGCGATTTGCATTTCGACTTTGAAGATGAAGTTGTCTGAATCCAGGGTGATCCTGGGAGCGTGATGGGAATCGGGGAAGCGGGGATCCATTCCGCAAAGGTACTCGATGACGTTTGGAATTTCATCGCCGTCAGGGTCAGCTGATTTGGCGTCTCCTTCGGAATCAAAGAAGCCGAACAAGGCAATCTCCTGATATCGTGCGATCCAGTCATCGTAGGTCAGGGTCATGGGATCGAGAGACGTGAGGTCGGGGACATCGAGGAGGTTGAATGGACCTCCTCCTCCGATGATGGCATCCCGGACTTGTGAGGGGCTGGCCCAGGGACGGAGTTGCAGGATCCGGGCGGCAAGAGCGGCGGTATAAGCGGCGCTGTAACTGGTTCCGGCTCCGGTTTGATAGCCCTGTTTCAAGAAGTAGGTGGTGCCGTCGACTGTGATGGGTCCAGCTCCGGTCGTCGGATCGAGGCGGGTTGCGGGAACCTTGATGTTGTCTCCGGGTGCGAAGACATCGACTCCTCCGTTCATGGCCGGGCCAAAGCCGATGGGATTGGAGGTATTGAGGGCCGAGCCAATTCCTCCCCCAAGAACCCAATTGGATGGAAAGGCGGTGTTGTCATGGGCTCCGCTTTTCAAATGATATTCCGCCCCGTCGCCGGAGGTCTCAAATCCAACGGTGCCGGGGAGGTCGTAGCTGGGAGCTCCGAGTGGGGGCCAATAGCGCTTGGTGACGATATCCCCGCTTTTGTCAAAAGCGATCCATTCGCCCGCTCCAGCGGGCGAGGACGAGGCGGCGGCTTCGATGCGATTACCGGCCGAGATGGAAGTGACAATGCCACGCTCCCAAGCGAGATCAAAAAGAGCGTCGAGATCACCGACCCGGGTATGGGGACTCTCCACTGAATGGGAAAAGCACAGGACGGCGGCGTGGTTGTGAAGGTAGGGGGTGGCAAGGCGGGCTTCGTGGGCAAAGATGACCTCGGCGAGTGCGGCAATGCAGTCACTTGCATAGGTGGCCGGAACGGACGGGGCGAATGCGGCGGGCTTGTCGTAGCAGAGCACCGAACGATAGCTGGCACCGGTCCGGGTTCCCAGGGCGGTGAGGAGTCCGGTAGTGGTTCCGGCGATGCATCCGGCAAGGCGGGTCTCATGATTGTGATAGTCAAAATCGCCTGGCAGAAAGCCGCCTCCGAGTGAATAGATGACCGAAAGCGGGGGTTCAAAAGAGAGGCCGGAGAGATCGGGGTGACTTTGGTCAATTCCGGTTCCGATGATGTCGACGATAACCGGACCTTCGATGGGGCCGGATGGTGGCGCGGCAACAGGGCGGCCGGGAACCAGGGAATCAAGAGCGGGATTGGAAGAAGCCGGGGTTGGAAGGATCGGATCGTCGAGCGGGTCTCCGGAGCCTTCATTTGGGGTGACCAGAGGGTCGGGAATAAAGAGGTAGTTTCCGGTATATTGGACATCGAGCGTGTTACGCATCTGTCCAATCGAATCGTTTGGAACGATGACGGCAAGAGCGTTGAGCCGTTGGCCCGGGTAGTCGAGGTTGCGGACGATGTTGGCCACGCCGATCGAGTTGACCGTGTTGTTGAGCAGGATGTTGTCGTTATCGAAAACCCGGACGATAAAGCGCACCTGCGCTCCGGCAAAAGAGCAACCAAGGAGAAGGAGAAGGAGAATTTTTTTCATGGAATGAACGTTAGAATTTCCAGGTGAGTTGACTGTGGATTTCGGATCCACCTTCATCGAGCCGCCAGCCTGCGTGAAGCGAGGCCCGGAGATGATCTCCTTGTCCGAGTTGAAGGCCAAACCCTGAGGTCACTGCGGAGGTGCTGGTTTTTAAAACTTCATCGAAGGTTTCTCCGGCTTGTAAAAAAATGGAAGGTCGGCAGGCCCAGTTTCCGGGGAGGTTCCAGACCGGAGTGCGAAGTTCCAGTCCGCCGAGGTAGCCACTGTCTCCCAGGGCAAATTGTTCGGGGAGGCCCCTGAGGCCGGAAGCCCCACCGAGGGCGATTTGGTCCGCCTGGAGAATGGGATCACTTGCCCATTGTCCCCCGAGATTAGCGATGACGTCCCACCCTTTGCCAAGATCCTGTCGGTGCCAGATTGAGGTACGAATAATGCCGTACTCTCCTTGGGCGCCGGGTCGGAGAGAGTCATGTTCATTGTCGTCGCCGAAGGGTGAAAGAACGAGGCTGGCGGAGGCGCGGGTCAGGCCTTTTGCCCAGGTTCGCTCCATGCTTCCACCAATCATGAATTGAAAGACATCTGCGAGTCCCCGGTTGGTGGCGTCTCCAAATTCCAGGGCGTTGTTGCTGCGGCGATAGGAGAGACCCAAGGTGCTGCGAATTTTCCAATCCTGCCAATCCTTCTCCGGACTCCGCCACTGGCCGCCGATCTGCCAAGTGTAGGCATCGAAGGTGGAGGCGTCAGCTCCGGAATAGGAGGTGGAGATGCCCAGCTCCGAACCATTGGTCTGAAAGAAGCGGGAGCCCAGTTGGAGGGCGTGAAAATCGGACGGATCCGGAGAAAATGTGAGGCGGGCGGTGGAGAGAGAATTGAGGCCCCAAAAGTCCGCGAATTCGCCCTGGACCCAGAACCGTTCACGGGGAAGAGGGTCCGCTCCGGAATCGAGGAAGCCGGCTGAGAATCGTTGGCTCTGAGACTGATCGATGCGGAGAAGGGCATTGACCGAGGTTCCATCGGGATGGGGTTGCAAGCGGGGAACGGTGCGGTGAAGCGGATTGGCGTGGAAGGATCCCAGAAGGGCTTGCATGTCTTGCAGGTTCACGAAGCCCCCGGAGAGCTCTGTGAATTGCGCTGTGGCGATGGTCTTCGTGCGTTCGGGACCATCGCTGAGCCAAATATGATTGAACTTTGAAACGTCGATCAAGACCCGGCGGGTTCCTTTCACATCCTCCACTTCGACTCCCACGGCAGGGTAGCTGTACTTTTGGTAGTGTTGCAGGAGAAGGTCGGCGGCAGTATCGGCATCGGGTGCCGATTCGAGCAGGGTCATCAAGGTCGAACGCCCGGGAACAGGGGAGGATCCACTCTCGATTCTCACCGGAAGTGCTGATGCTCCGGTGATCAGGGAGAGGAGGAGGACGAGGTTTTTCATGGTTTCAAGAAGTCATCCAGAGCCTCGCTGAGATCATACTCGTCGGTGGTATCGCTGACTTTGATGAGATCGATGTCCTTTAGGAGTTGACCATTCCAAGGAGTGAGAACGCCGTTACTGCCATCGAGGATCACGGCGGACTTGATCTCCTTTTCCTTAAGAAGGACGACGGCTCCTTCGAGGTCCTTTGCTTCCAGAGTGAAGTCGGCTTGTCTGGTGACGAAGAGAGATTGAAAAGGAATGTTTTCGGTGGCGAGATACACCGTGATGGTGTCTGCGACAGGGGCGAAGTCGTCTCCTCCCCGCATGAGGGTGGTTGGATCTTTAGGGTCCGAAGGGACGGCAGGGTCGTCCTTGAGAGCAATTAGGATCGCGATGGCGGCGAGAGCGGTCGCGCCGCCATACATCCAGAGCCTGGAAATCTTGCTGAGCCAGGATTGCTTTTCCGTCGAAACTGGTTGGCGGGCGACACCATATCTGTCCTTCCATTGTTCACGGAGTTCATCCGGGATGGGAGGAATGGCGGCGTCCGGGGTTTCTTCACGAGCGATGGCATCGAGCGAGCGGAGGGCGTCGGGCGAATCCGAAAGCTCGTCACGCACTTTCGCCGCTTCGGGGTTGCGGTCCGGATGGGGATTATTTTTCATGCTCACTGGTTCAATCGCGAGAGTTCGGGGTGACGGTCAATTTTCTGGAAGTTTTTTTTAGAGGTCTGCCTCATCAAGGGCGCGGCCGAGTCGGGCGAGGGAATCGGCGATCACGGTATTGAGCCGCCGCAGCCTTGTGGAGCGGGAGGCGGAAGGAGCGATGTTGAGTTGCTGGAGGGTCCAGTCCTCGAGGACTAGT